>CALVOD010000052.1 GCA_944350065.1 uncultured Clostridia bacterium | reverse complement strand
GAACGAGCTTAGAAATTTCCTTTTCACTCCGGAAGCGCTACGTCTTTCGGGGTGGTCTTGGCGAGCACCTTTTCGTAGGGCATAAGCATATATTTTGTCATCTGACCTTTCATTTTCTTTTGCACCGCAGTGGAGCGCATCAGAAGCCCCAAAAATTTCATCGCAAGGATCATGCCGCGTTTTTTCTGCGGGAAGTCGTACACGCCGTGCGCCTTGTAGAAGGCGTGATCCGCCTGCATAATGCCCTGCATGGTGTACACGAGGTCGCGGAAGATCTTGGTGCCGCCCACGCCGTAGAAATTCTGCGGCGCGCGCAAGCCCTTATCGAGCGCGAAACGCACCGTTTTCGCAAGCGCGGCAAGCTCTTTTGCGGTATCGCCTTCGTTGCCGGCAACGCCCGCAAAATACATTCCCGATACGTTGGCGCGCGCTTCGACTATCATTCGGAGATTGGCTTCCTTCGAGTATTCTCCGCTTATTATATATCCGGTCACTTTGCCTGCCGTCACGGTGCGGTGTCCGTTACAGAATTGCCTGTCGTCGTACAGCTTGAAGGACGAATGAGTGTAATGGTCGGATATCGTGAAAGCGTAGACGATTGCGTCGGCGCGTTGAACGTCGTTTTTCAGAAATTCTTCAAAGCCGTCGTTATATACGCATTTACCGCTTATAGCGCAGTTGAAACAGCCGAGGCAGCCGCCCTTAAAAGGGAAATCCCGCACGTTGACGACGCGCACCGGGTATGCGCAAGCGTTGGCGAAATCTTCTATCATATTCCGTAAGTTTACGTCGTCGGTAGTCGCATTGGTGACTACGACGACGTCTTTACCGTCGGATTTTTTAGCTTCCGCAAGGGTGGGCTCGTACACGGGGCGCGCCGCTTGCGGCGCGTGAGAGGGCGCCTCTGTGTAATTACCTTTCGCTACGTCGAACAGAAATCGTTCGAAAAAGCATTCCGCTTCGTATCTGCCTTCTTCCGACCGTAGATCTTCCATATCCGCGCTGAGCGCGCCTAAATACCGCATTCCGAGATCGAGCGCGTTTGCTTCGACGTACTTCATCGCGGTAACGTCGTAGAAGTGTTTGGAAGTGAGTATCTGCGCGCAGTATTTACCTTTACACGAGACTTCCGAATCCTTCGTCAGCTCTATAAAACGGTGCAGTTGATAGGGCGCTATGAACGTGTATACGGGATAGACGAATATTATCGCGTCTGCCGCGTTTATTGCATTTTCGGCTTCCGTAAAGTCTTTTTCGAGTGCCTTTATGCGCGCTCCCGCGTGCAACACCGAGTATTCGCAGGCGTTCGGATAACGCTTCGAAATATACCTCGCCGTCTGTAGCGTTACGCTTCTTTCGCCTTTGGGACTTGCGTTTACGAACAGTATTTTCATTTAACTTTCCTTTAAATTTTTTTCAGCGCAGGCGTTCGGTGATCTTGCGTATCTCTTTGGCTGCTTCTCGGAGGTCGCGGTTGGAGTAGCCTTCCGCCGCGGCGACAGCCACCTGCAGGTCGCCGAGCGCGTCCTGTAAATCTTTATAGACGGGCGAGAGCTTGCGTTGCTTTTGCGCGGCGGCTTTGGCTTTCTTCTCGGTATCGCCGCGTTCCACGCATTCGTCCGAAATCAGATCGTATGTCGCCCCGGGATAAGGCGCCACGGCTCGCAGCCCGTATTCGCGGTATAGCGAGTCCGCGAATCCCGACGCCACTTCGTCTTCGCCGTGGGTGACGAATACCCTTTTGGGCGCCGGCGAAATATGGTGTACCCATTCCATAAGCGCCTCTCTGTCCGCGTGCGAGCTCGTTCCCTGCAAGGACACGATTTCCGCGCGTACTCTGACCGCTTCGTTGAAAAGTTTCACCGCTTTTGCTCCGTCGAGAAGCGTCCTGCCGAGCGTGCCCGGCACCTGATACCCTACGAAGACGACGGTACTTTCGGCTCGCCAGAGATTGTGCTTGAGATGGTGGCGGATCCTGCCCGCTTCGCACATTCCCGAAGCGGATAATATCACTTTCGGCGTGGGATCGTAGTTGATCGCCTTGGAATCTTCGCTCGTTACCGACAGCTTCAATCCCTCGAAGCCTATGGGATTTATGCCTTTGTCGATCAGCGCGCGCGTTTCGTCGTCGCAGTATTCCGCGACGTTGCGCGAGTATACGCCCGTCGCCTCTATTGCGAGCGGCGAATCGACGTAAACTTCGAAATCGGGAAAGTCTTTAACCATTCTGCCGCGTTTGACTTCACGCAGGAAATATAACATTTCCTGCATTCTGCCCACCGCAAAAGTAGGTATTACTACGTTGCCGCCACGCTTGAAGGTGCGTTCGATTATCTCCGCAAGATGCTTTGCGTAATCGGGATCGTCTCCGTGCGAACGGTCGCCGTAAGTGCTTTCCATTATCACGTAATCCGCTTTCGTAACGACGGAAGGGTCTCGTATGATAGGTTTGTGCACGTTGCCGATATCGCCCGAGAACAGTACCGTTTTGGTAACGCCGCTTTCCGTAAGCGTGAGCTCCACGTAGGACGAACCGAGCAGGTGACCCGCGTCGATGAATTTCGCTTTAACGCCTTCCGTCACGTCCACTTCGTCGCCGTAGTCCACGCCGCGTATCAGCCCGAGCGTCTTTTCGGCGTCTTCGGAGTCGTATAACGGAGTGTATGCGGGATATGCGCTTCCGCGTTTCGCTTTGCGGTTGCGCCACTTCGCTTCCTGCTCCTGTATGTGCGCCGAATCCATCAGCATTATTTTACACAGGTCGCGCGACGCGCGCGTCATATATATTTTGTTGCGGTAGCCGTTCTTGTAAAGAAGCGGCAGCCGCCCCGAATGGTCTATGTGCGCGTGCGTAAGCAATACCGCGTCGATATTCGTTGTGGTTACCGGTATGCGTTGAGCTTCGTATATGTCCGGTCCTTGCTCCATTCCGCAGTCAACAAGTATGTTCTTTGCGCCTACAGTCACGAGATAACAGCTCCCCGTCACCTCGCGCGCCGCTCCCAAAAATTTTATTTGCATGGCTCGCTCCTTATGGTTTGGTTTAGCAATTAAATTATAACATATATTTATGAAATTTTTTTCCTTAATTTGCACACGCTAACGGCAGGAGAAATTTATATGCGTGCTACCGGTATTGTTAGAAGAATGGACGAACTCGGAAGAGTCGTCATACCAAAAGAATTAAGACGCACGATGCGTATCCGCGAAGGCGAAGAACTCGAAGTCTTCACCACCGACGACAACGCTCTCGTGCTTAAAAAGTTTTCCGCAATGGAAGAACTTGCGGATTTCAGACACGATTACGCTTCGAGCGTGTACGGCGCGACGGGCTATACCGTCATAATAACCGATAACGACAAGGTGGTCGCCGCAAGCGGCGATATAAAGGGCGTGCGTATCGGAGACGCCGTAGGGGAGAAACTTGCTCAGATATACGAAGGCAGACGCCGCGTTGAATTGTCCTCAGGAGACGACGTTTTCGGCGGCAAAGCGGAATACCGCTCCGCGGTGGTCGCCCCGATAATAAGCGGCGGCGACGTGATGGGGGGCGTGATACTCCTCTCCCGTAAGCCCTCGGGAGAACTCGCCGCGAAAACCGCCGACACCGCCGCGGCGTTCTTTGCGTCCAGAGTATAACCGTGAGCGGAAAAGCGGAATCGCGCTCCTTCCTCAAAGGGGCTACGCTCATTATGCTCGCCACGGTACTCGCCAAAGTGCTGGGCGCTTGCTACCGTATTCCGCTTACGAACATACTCGGAGCGGAAGGCATGGGCGTGTATCAGCTTATCTATCCCGTTTACTCGCTGATACTGACTTCGTCGAGCGGCGCGCTTCCTGTTGCTGTCTCTGTTTTGGTAGCTTCAGCTACAAGTGAGGGTAAAACGGAGGAAGCGCGCAAACTCGTGCGCTCCGCGCTCGCGGCGCTTTTGTTCGCAGGCATAGCGCTTGCCGCGGCGCTCGTTCTGTTTTCGGGGCTTATCGGCAGACTACAGGGCTCCGAGGATACGAGCTGGGGATATATCGCGATAGCGCCGTCGGTGTTTTTCGTTTCGGGCATAGCCGTTTTCAAGGGCTGGTTCCAAGGAAAATCAAATATGCTGCCCACGGCGTTGAGTCAGATCACGGAAGCGGCGGTGAGGCTCGCTGCGGGACTTTTGCTCGCGTATTTCCTTCGCGGTTACGGAATAGCGTTCTCCGTGGCGGGCGCGCTCGCGGGTGTAAGCGCCGCGGAGGGTTTCACCTTGCTGATGCTGTATATATTTTACAGAAAAAACAACCCACCGCTCGCGTTGCGGTTGGATAACAGGAAGGCGAAGGAAGAATATAAAGCCATACTGCGTATTTCGTTGCCTATTACGGTGGGCAGTATGATATTCCCGCTTACGCAATTCGTCGATTCCTTCCTCGTGGTGAATATTCTTTCCGCTTCCGTGGGGACTTCGGCGGCTACGGCAAGCTACGGACTGCTTTCCGGTCCCGTCAATACCCTTATAAATCTTCCCGTTACTTTCGCGCTCGCGCTCGGTGTGGCGGTCGTGCCGCACCTTGCTAAAAACAGGACGGAGCACGACATAGATTCGATCCGACTGAAGCTCGCCACAGCCGTGAAAGTGTCCGTCGCGATAGGGGTGCCTTTCGCGGCGCTGTTCCTTGCGGCGCCGCTCGAGGTGCTGGGCTTCCTTTATCCCGCTCTCGCGCCAGCCGAACTCGAAGAAGCGGGCGTGCTTCTCCGCATAAGCGCCCTCACGGTCGTTTCCCTTGCCGTTATGCAGATATGCGTCTCCGTTCAGCAGGGGCTCGGAGACACCCGCACTCCGATACTGAACCTCGCCGCGGGCGGCGCGGTAAAAGTGATAGCGGACGTGGCGCTGCTTTTCGTTATAGGTATCGAGGGTGTGGCGATAGCCTCCTTGCTCGCCTTCACTTTCGCCGCTTTTCTCAACGCGCTTTCCCTTATGAAACTTACCGGCAAAAACGCCGATATGCTTAAAAACAGTGGCGTGATATTGCTTTGCGGTGTTATAATATGCCTGCCTGTTCCCATAGCGGCGTTTTTCGGCGGCTCGCGCGTTTTGACGCTCGCGGTGGCTGCCGTTACGGGAACGATATACCTCGCGGCGCTTTTCGTGCTTCCCGTTTTCAGAAGGTGCGAGCTCTTGAGTTTGCCTTTCGGCGGTAAGCTCGCCGCGCTAAGCGATAAATTAAAAATCAAGCGTGCGGAATGACTTCGACGGCGTCCCGCGCGCTTTGCGGAGGGCTTATGAATTCCTTTACATATTTCACGGCGGCAGATTTCACCGAGCGCAAAATACGTAATTTCGAATGTAATATACCGATAATAATCGACGGAATAACGGAAGAACTTTTCGAGGCGGTAAAGAAAAAAATATTGCTTAATTTCGGCGAAAACGCCGTTATCGTCATAATGAACGACCGCGGCGAGAGCGAAGAAAAAGCGGCTTCGGAACTCTCTTACGCGCCGCGCCTTATAGTGAAAGGAGCCGATTTTGTGGCGCGCGACCATTATACTTACGGCGATTTGCTCGAGATAATAGCGAGACTGCGCGATCCGGACGGCTGCCCGTGGGACAGGGCGCAGACGCACGAGAGCATCAGAAGCTGCGCGATAGAGGAAGCGTACGAGCTCGCGGAAGCGGTAGACCTCAAAGACCGGGACAAGATGGTGGAGGAAAGCGGCGACGTGATGTTGCAGGGGCTTTTCCACGCTTCGATAGCGGAAGAAGAAGGATTGTTCACGGCAAACGATCTCATCGACGGTCTTTGCCGCAAACTTATTTTCAGGCACACTCACATTTTCGGGGACAAGAAAGCCGCCGACGCAGACGAAGCGCTCAAAAACTGGGAGCAAGCCAAAGCCGTCGAAAAGGGTTATCGCGGTATAAAAGACAAGATCGATTCGGTGCCGGTTACATTCGGCGCGCTGATGAGAGCTTACAAGGTGCAGAAGATAATCAAAAAGACGGGATTCGATTTCGCATGCGCAGGCGACGCCGAGGCGAAGATACTCGAG
The DNA here is from genome assembly GCA_944350065.1 of uncultured Clostridia bacterium. GTDB lineage: Bacteria > Bacillota > Clostridia > Christensenellales > DTU072 > Stercoripulliclostridium_A. The sequence continues at coordinate 2,672 of CALVOD010000052.1, read as the reverse complement.
GAGGTTAAAGAATTCGACTCGGCGACTTCGCCCGAAGAACGCGAGAAGGAAGGCGGGGATATGCTTTTTGCGGTAGTCAATACGTTAAGAATGTACGATATAGATCCCGAAACTGCGTTGAACGGGACTACAAACCGTTTCATAAGAAGATTTCTTTACGTCGAGAAAAAGTGCCGCGAAACGGGCGTCGAACTCACGAAAGAGAATATCGACGTGATGGAAAAATATTATCAGGAAGCCAAGAAATTCGAGGATAAATAGGCTGGGATGGCTACGGAGCGCAGACTGAAAATAGGGAATATTATTCTCGACAACGATCTCGTGATGCCTGCGGTGGCGGGGTACAGCGACGTCGGGCAAAGGGTGCTGGCGTACCGCTACGGCGCGGCGCTTGCGCACACCGAGATGATTTCCGCAAAAGGTCTCGTATACGGTAGCGACAACACGACGGCGCTTCTCGCGACGGACCCCCGCGAAAAGATATTCGCGGTACAGCTTTTCGGAAGCGAGCCCGAATTTATCGCGAAGGCGGTGAAGCATCCCGCCATAGAGAAATTCGCGCTTATCGATCTCAATTTCGGTTGTCCCGTACCTAAAATAGTGCGTAACGGTGAAGGCTCCGCGCTAATGCGCGATCCGGGAAGGCTTAAAGAAGTCGTCGCGGCTGCGGTAGACTGCTCCGAAGGGCGCCCCGTCACCGCTAAAATAAGGGCGGGATTCTGCGCCGAGGAGCGCAACGCGCCCGAGATAGCCGCCGTCATAGAATCGGCAGGCGCCGCCGCGGTTACGGTACACGGCAGGACGCGCGATATGTTTTATTCGGGCAAGTCCGACAGAGCAATAATCAAGCGGGTCAAGGAAAGCGTTTCAATTCCCGTTATCGCAAACGGCGACGTGACGGACAGGGACTCTTATCTGCGTACCCTCGAGGAAACGGGCGCAGACGGCGTGGCGGTAGCGCGCGCCGCCATGGGAAGGCCGTACATTTTCGCGGAACTCAGGGGTGAAACTCCGCTTATCGACAGAGGTGCGCTTATCAAGGAACATTTTGAGATAATTTCCGCAGTAATGCCCGAAAAAGTGGCTGTAAACTGTATGAAAAAGCATATCGCCGCTTACGCTTACGGCTTGCGCGGCGGTAAAGAACTCAAGCTCAGAGCCTTCGCCGCGACCTCGGCGGAGGACATTTACGGGGTAGCCGCGGATTTCAGCCGTCTTGCATGAAGTTCGCCCGTCCGATTTTACTGTAAAAATTCGATTATTTTATTGAAAATTTTATAATTTTTATAAAAATATTATTGCCGTCTTTTTTTCTCGGTGATATAATATCTCACGGAAATAATTTTTTGTCAGGAGATCACTATGAACAAAAAAACCATTTTAGACGTAAACGTAAAAGGTAAAAAGTGCCTTGTCCGCGTTGACCTCAACGTACCCATGAAGGGCGGAGTCATCACCGACGAGAACCGTATCAACGGCGCGCTTCCCACCATTAAATACCTTATGGAACAGGGCGCGAAAGTCATTCTCTGCTCCCATCTCGGCAGGCCTTATAACATTTTTAACGAGAAAATCAAAAAAATCAAACCCGAAGACGAAGGCAAGTCCCGCGACGAACTCGTGGCGCTCACCCTCAAAAAGTGCTCCCTTAAACCCGTTGCGGCACGCTTGAACGAGCTTCTGGACGGCAAAGTCACTTTCGCTTCCGACGTGATAGGACCCGCCGCCGAAGCCGCCGTAGCCGCTTGCAAGGACGGCGAAGTAGTGCTTCTCGAGAACCTCCGCTTCCACGAAGAAGAAACCAAGAACGACGAGAATTTCTGCAAAGCTCTCGCGCGTTTCTGCGACATATACGTAAACGACGCTTTCGGAACGGCGCACCGCGCGCACGCTTCGACGGCGGGTATAGCGCAATACGGTCTGTGCGAAGCCGCCGTTGCGGGCTTCCTTATCGGTAAAGAGCTCGACGTTATGGGCGGCGCTCTCGAGAATCCCGTTCGTCCTTTCGTCGCCATTCTCGGCGGCGCGAAGGTTTCCGACAAGATCGGCGTCATCAACAACCTCATCGAAAAGGTCGATACTCTTATCATCGGCGGCGCCATGGCGTACACCTTCTTCAAAGCGAAAGGCTACGGCGTAGGCACCAGCCTTTGCGAGCTCGACAAAGTGGACCTCGCTAAAGAACTCATCGAAAAAGCTGCGGCTAAAGGTGTCAACATGCTTCTTCCCGTCGACACCGTGGTCGCCAAAGCCTTCCCCGATCCCATCGACGGAGCCGTGGAGGTCAAAGAAGTCGCTTCCGACGCCATTCCCGAAGACATGATGGGACTCGACATCGGCAGCAAGACCCGCGAGATATACGCCGACGCCGTGAAGAACGCGAAGACCGTTATTTGGAACGGACCTATGGGCGTATTCGAAAATCCCACGCTTGCCGCGGGTACCATAGCCGTTGCCAAGGCGCTTGCCGAGACCGACGCCACCACGATAATCGGCGGCGGCGATTCCGCGGCGGCAGTCAAGCAGCTCGGATTTGCCGATAAGATGACGCACATTTCGACGGGCGGCGGAGCTTCTCTCGAATTCCTCGAGGGACTCGAACTTCCCGGAGTGGCTTGCCTCGACAATAAATAATAAAAAGAAATAACAAGGCGGATATTCGCCCGACGGCG
>CALVOD010000051.1 GCA_944350065.1 uncultured Clostridia bacterium | reverse complement strand
ACGAATTCTCCGCGCTCGTCCTCTATCTCAACGGAAGATAACGTTCCTTCATATACGGATTCGTGTATCTTGGTGAGTTCTTTGACGACGGTTACGTTCCTGTCGCCGAAAGCGTTATACAGTTCCGCCACCGTTTTTTTGAGGTCGTGCGGCGCAATATAGAATACGAGAGGTATTCCGTAGCCCGAAATCTCTTTGAGTAATTCTCTGCGCTCCGCATTCTTATCGGGCAGAAATCCTATGAAAGCGAACCTTCCGTCCGTAATTCCGGATACCGACATCGCCGTCACGACAGCCGAAGGTCCGGGAACCGATTCTATGCGTATCCCACGCTCCCGACACTCCTTCACGAGAATAGCGCCCGGATCGCTCACGCAAGGCATCCCCGCGTCCGTCACGAGGGCTACGTTTTTACCCTTCTCGAGTTCCGCGACTATCTTTTCGGACGCCGATTTCTCTTTCTGCTTATAATAGCTTACCAACGGCTTCGAGATCCCGTATTGCTTGAGAAGAACGAGGGTGTGCCGCGTATCTTCGCAGGCTATCGTATCTACGGAAGCGAGCGTTTCCACCGCGCGGTAAGTTATGTCCTTGAGATTGCCTATCGGCGTGCCGACTATATATAACGTTCCGCTCATTTCCCGTACATCTCCTTCACGCGATCGGTATAGCTTCCGTCCTCGTTGCATATCACGAGCGGTTTGAGTATTTTCACGCCGCGGCGCCCGTTCCGTCTGCCTTCCGCGATGACGGTGTCCACGTCTTTATACGGCGTGGGTTGAACGGGAGTTATGACCTTGGGCTCTATGCCGTGCGCGCGCATCGAGCATATCAGATCCACCGCGCGCTCCGACTTCACTATGGCGTAAAACTTACCGCCGTATTTCAACAGCTCCGCAGCCGATTTAACTATCTCGTCGAGCGTTATCAGCACTTCGCTCTTGCAGATATCTATTTCGCTCGCGTCCTCTTTTTTGCCGCGGTATATTCCGTAAGGCGGATTGACGTAACACACGTCAAAATGCTTACCGCCCACTACGTTGCGCGCGTCGCGTATGTCCGCGCGCACGATTTTGACTTTATCCGTAAGCGCGTTCATCTCGACGGAACGCTCGGACATCTCCGCGAGCCGCTCCTGTATCTCTATTCCGTATATCTCGCTCGCGTTGGTTTTAGCCGCAAGCAACATCGATATTACGCCCGAACCGCTTCCGAGTTCGATTATTCTGTCCCCTTTGACCGCTTTTACGGTGTTCGCCAGAAGCACCGCGTCGGTCGTGAACGCGTAGCCGTCTTTTTTCTGAATTATACGCAATCCCGCGCATTCCAGATCAAATATTTCTTCGTTTTCTTTGAGTTCGGTGGGCATATTTCAATTATACATTAGCCGCGGTTATTTAACAAGCGATATTATTTACTGATTTCGATAGACTTATCGCGCGTGAAGTAGTATAATATATTCAATAAAAATTTACCGGAGGTTTAATATGCCACTCGTAACAAGTAAAGAAATGTTTGAGAAAGCATACGCAGGCGGTTACGCCATCGGCGCTTTCAACGTCAACAATATGGAGATCATACAGGGCATCGTGAACGCCGCTACCGAAGAACGCGCTCCTCTTATTCTGCAGGTCAGCGCCGGCGCAAGAAAATATGCCAACCCCACTTATCTTAAGAAGTTGGTAGAGGCTGCCGTAGAAGAGTCCGGTCTTCCTATCTGCCTGCATCTCGATCACGGCGATTCTTTCGAACTCTGCAAGGACTGCGTGGACAAAGGCTTCACCTCCGTTATGATAGACGCGTCGAGCCACGCATTCTCCGACAATATCAAGATCACCCGTAACGTAGTGGAATACGCACACGATCACGGCGTAGTGGTCGAAGCCGAACTCGGCAGACTCGCCGGCGTTGAGGACGACGTCAAAGTCAAAGCGGAAGATTCCTCTTATACCGATCCCGACCAGGTGCAGGAATTCGTCGAGAAGACGGGCGTTGACAGTCTTGCCATCGCTATCGGCACCAGCCACGGCGCTTTCAAATTCAAGGGCGAACCCAAACTCCGTTTCGACATTCTCGAAGAAGTTGCGAAACGTCTTCCCGGATTCCCTATCGTTCTGCACGGCGCGAGCAGCGTACCGCAGTATCTCGTTGAGGAGATCAACCGTTACGGCGGCAATATGCCCGGAGCGAAAGGCGTTCCCGAAGAAATGCTCCGCAAAGCGGCTGAAATGGCGGTCTGCAAGATCAACATCGACTCCGACCTGCGCATGGCGGTAACCGCTACCGTACGTAAATACTTCAACGACAATCCTTCTCACTTCGACCCCCGTCAATACCTCGGACCGGCGAGAGAAAGAGTCAAAGAAGTTGTCAAGCACAAGATACAGTACGTTCTCGGCTGTGGCGGCAAAGCGTAATTTTACTTACGCACTTTGCGCGCGAAGCGCGTGAGAGCATTGCGAAAAATCTTTTAAATCAAAAAAACTAAAATGCCGGAATTCAATTTCCGGCATTTTTATTTTCGGTTTTATTTTTTTAAAACGCAATCCGTTCAAAAAAAATTTTTATTTTCAAATCGGGCTTACGCAAAATTAAATCCGTCTTTTTGCAATTTTACTATTTGCAAAGTCAACTGCTCGATAAATTCTTTATTGTTTTTGGTCTTCATCATCATCTGAATGAGGTTTTCGGTGGCTTCCATCACGTCGCCTGCCGAAAGCATTTTACGTACCGCCCAAATACCTTCGAGTTCTTTCTGATCGAGCAGGAGTTCTTCCCTTCTCGTTCCGCTTCTGTTGAGGTCGATTGCGGGGAATATACGTTTTTCGCTGAGTTTACGGTCGAGATGTATCTCCATATTGCCCGTACCTTTGAATTCCTCGTAAATCACGTCGTCCATTCTGCTTCCGGTATCAATAAGCGCGGTAGCTATTATCGTCAGACTTCCGCCGTTCTCAATGTTACGCGCCGCGCCGAAAAATCTTTTTGGAGAATGTAACGCACCCGGATCGACGCCGCCCGAAAGGGTTTTACCCGTGGGGGTTATGACGAGGTTGTATGCGCGCGCAAGGCGCGTGAGAGAATCCATAAGTATAACTACGTCCCTACCGCGTTCGACAAGCCTTTTCGCTCTCTCGAGCACCATTTCGGAAGCCTTCGTATGATGCTCCGGCATCTCGTCGAAAGTGGAGAATATAACTTCGCCTTTTATGCTTCTTTGCATATCCGTAACTTCTTCGGGTCGCTCGTCCACGAGCAACACCATTAAATGCGCGTCAGGATAATTGACGGCTATGCTGTGCGCTATTTTTTTAAGAAGGGTCGTCTTACCCGCTTTAGGCGGGCTTACTATCATCGCTCTCTGTCCTTTGCCTATAGGCGCAACGAGGTCTATAGCCCTGATCGCGTAATCCGCGGAGCTCGTCGCGAGTTCCAATTTAAAGCGTTCGTCCGGATATACCGGTATCAGATTTTCAAATGCCGGGCGGTTGAAAGCGGACTCCGGCGAATCTCCGTTGACGCTTATTATCTCCTGCACGTTCATAGGGCGGTTTTCTGCAAGTTTCTTGACGTACGCCCTCACGAGATCGCCCTTTCTCAATCCGCTTTTACGTATTTTAGGCGCGGCTATATAGGCGTCTCCCTCTCCCTGCTCGTAATTGTGCGCCCTTAAAAATCCGTATCCGTCGGGGCAAATTTCGAGCACGCCTTCGCGTATTTCCATTTCTTCAATCGACTGTTCTTCGCCGTTAGACTGATTGCGGTTGGCGTCATAAAAATTCTTATCGTGTTTTCCGTTGAAATAGCCGTTGTTGCCGGTATGTTTCTGATCGTACTTTTTACGCGGTTCAAATCCGTTCTCGGTAAATCTCACTCCCGCGGCTCTCGCCCCCGAAGCGTCGTAAGGCGCATTGTCTGGGACATAGGTCCGTACTGCGGGTGAATTGTCTTTTTCCGTATTTGGCTGTTTCTCATCAATCTTTTCGCCGTTCGCATCCGGTTTAACGAGTTCCGGCACAGGCACTTCCACCATTTTTTTCGGCGGACGGCCTCTGCGCTTCTTGCCCGTCTCCTCGCTTTGTACGGGCGCTTCTTTGGCTGTTAAAATAAATTCGATAAGCTCCTGTTTACGCTTATCCGTAGGACTGTGGTGTCCGAGCTTCCGCGCCAAGTCTCTTAACTGAAAAATGCCCATAGCATTCAGCTGCTCGGCAGTATAAAAATCGGCCATAAATATCTCCTGAAAAAATATTTGATTTAGTTGTTAATTGTTTTGAAATTTTCCGCCCCTAAATAAAGTATTGCATACGGAGCAAAGAGTCAAGGCAAAATTCTGTCGTTAATTGACTTTTTTCGGCACAATCACTCTTGTTTTTTCGCCGTCGAAATCGGCACGGTCGAATTCGAGTTCGGTCGTGTCGGCGTACTCGATATCCCTTCTCGGGAAAAGATCGAGGAATTCGTCGAGCTCGTCAAACTCCGTAACGTAACCTTCGCACATATAGTGCATAGGGATGACAACGTCGGGCATCAGCAGATCGACGTACTCTTTGGCTTGCGCAGCGTTGATTGTGTACACGCCGCCCACGGGAATAAGCAGAATATTGATGGAGCCTATCAATTCCGCAAGCAAAGGGCTGAGTTCTTCGCCGATGTCGCCGAGGTGACAAATTTCCACTCCGTCCATACGGAAGCGGAACACGGTGTTTTTGCCGCGCAGAGCGCCCTTTTTCTCATCGTGATAGCTACGGAAACCGTATATATCCACGCCGTCGACGCTGTGTTCGCCGGGGGTATTGATGAGGAGCTTGTACTCTTTAACGGCATTAACGCAGTTGTGATCGAAATGGTCGTGGCTCACGGTCACTATGTCCGAAGAAACTTCGGGATAAGGCACACCCACTTTAACGGCGTCGAAAGGATCGGTTATAAGACTGATACCGGTGCTTTCAGTAAGTTTAAAAGAGCTGTGTCCCAGCCATTCGATCTTCATAAAATCTCCTTATAGAGAAAATCTTATATATATTATACAATATACGGCAAGATTTTGCAACACTTAATTGATTTTGTATCGTTTTATCTCGTGTGTGCAAAAAAAACGTATTTATTTTAAGCTGCATTGCACCGTAAGCCGCGACTGAACGGGCTTACCGCCGTAAACGCTGATGAGGCATTTAACGGATATCGCGGCGTATCTTTCGCCGTAATCGATGCTCAATCCGTCCGACAGAAACAGCAATTCCATCGATTCGGTATCCACCATTTCCTTGAAGTCGGGTCGGAGCGCGGTAAGCACGTTGAATTGTTTGACTACGGAAATATTCCCCGCGTCGTCGGGAACTTCTTTGACTCTGAGAAGCGACACCTTGTCGCGGTTAAGCCCTATCGTCACCGAATACCCGCGCTCTCTGTCGCGGTATATTATCTGCGCGGTGTCGTTCACGTAAACGTATTCGCAATCTGTGTACAGGAATATGCCGGCGCCCTGCTCCGCGTTTTCGGTGTTTATCGTGAGTTTCGCGTTCATTATTTACCGAGCAATTCGTGTATCCTGTCGGAAGAATTGAGAAGCGGCGAAACGGATTTATTCTGGTTGCAGGAAGCTATTATGTAGCTGATGTACTTCGAAAGGTCCGCGCATACGAACCAACTTCTCGAGAGAAGTTCGGGACTGTTATAGGTAAGGTTGGTGCTGAGCACCGCCGAGAAAAGTCCTTCCTCGTAGGCTTTGTCGAATTTGTCGAAGCCTTCGGTGAACAGCGCGTAAGTGGCGGTAAGGAATATTTTGCCGCAGCCTTTTTCCTTGAGCTCCTTGCAAAGTCTCAGAACGGAATCGCCCGTCGCTATGATATCGTCGGCGACGAGAATGTTCTTGTCCTTGACGTCCATACCGATATATTCGTGGGCGACTATGGGGTTTCTGCCGTTGACGATGCGGGTGTAATCCCTGCGCTTATAGAACATTCCGAGGTCCACTTCGAGTATCGACGCGTAGAAAATGTTTCTGTTCATCGCGCCTTCGTCGGGAGAAACTATCATAAAATGTTCTTCGTCGAACTGAAGATTGGGGTAGCGCGTCATAAGCGCTTTCATTATCTGGTAGGTGGGGAAGAAATTATCGAATCCCATAAGCGGCACCGCGTTTTGTATACGCGGGTCGTGCGCGTCGAAAGTGATGATATCCTTGACGCCCATGGAATACAGCTCCTGCAGCATCTGCGCGCCGTCGAGGCTCTCGCGGGAATTGCGCCTGTGCTGTCTTCCGCCGTACAATAGCGGCATTATTACGGTAATACGCTCCGCTTTTCCGCCCGCCGCGCTGATAACGCGCTTGAGGTCGGCGTAATGATCGTCGGGAGACATACTGTTTTCTTTGCCGAAAAGCGAATATTTACAGTTATAATTTCCTACGTCCACGAGCACGTAAATATCGTAACCGCGAACGGAATCCTCTATTATACCCTTGCCGTCGCCTGTGGTGAAACGGGGGCAATGACTTTCGATTATGAAAGATTTTTTCTTGAATTTGGGGTTTTTGTTACCGACGTCGCGATTGTACCAGTCCACCAGATAATTATCTATCCGTGTACCGAGCTCTTTGGCTCCGTCGAGAACGATGAGACCTAAAGGCGCTACCGGAGATGCGTCTTCGAATACTTCCGTGAAAAATGTAGGCATCGTATTCCTCCGTAAATTGTCGTCAGTAAGAGTGTACCACAAACGGAGCTACAGAGGCAACCGATTTGAGGCGGATATCAGGTTTGCTGGAAACGCGAAGCGGCGGTGTCGTCGTCCTTGTTGTCGTCGCTTACTCCCGCAAACTGAGCGTTGTACAATTCGTAATAGAAGCCTTTCTTTGCCATTAAGGTTTCGTGATTGCCCTGTTCCACCACGTCCCCGTGGTTCATGACGAGAATGACGGCGGCGTGTTTGATCGTGGACAGACGGTGCGCGATAACGAAGCTCGTTTTACCTTCCATCATCGCGAGCATCGCGCTCTGAATATATTTCTCCGTCCTCGTATCGACCGAGCTCGTGGCTTCGTCGAGAATAATGATACGCGGCTTCTTGAGAATGGCGCGCGCTATGGTGAGCAGCTGACGCTGTCCGGCGCTTATATTGGTGGCGCCCTCTTTGAGTATCGTGTCGTAGCCGTGCTCCATCGTGACGATGAACTGATCCGCGTGCGCTTCTTTGGCGGCGGCTATGATCTCCTCGCGCGTAGCGGAGGGATTACCGTAAGCTATGTTGTCGGCAACCGTGCCGTTGAACAGCCAGGTATCCTGCAACACCATTCCGTACAGCGATCTCAAATCGGCACGCGAATAATCCTTGATATCCACGCCGTCTATCAGTATTCTGCCCGAATCGGTCTCGTAGAATCTCATCAACAGGTTGACGAGCGTAGTCTTGCCCGCTCCCGTAGGTCCCACTATGGCTATGCTCTCGCCCGCGTTGACGTGGAGCGAAAGGTCGGTGATGAGCGGTCTGTCTTTCACGTAGGAGAATGCGACGTTCTCGATATCGACTCTGCCTTCGCATTCCTCTACCGAAATCTTCTTCTCGCCGTCCGCGGTCATTTCCTCGAGGTCGAATACCTGGAACACGCGTTCCGCCGCGGCTATCGAGGACTGTATGGTGTTGGCGATGTTACTGATGTTTTCGATAGGCTGCGCGAACTGCCTCGTATAAGAAAGCAACGCCTGTATGTCGCCTATCGTCACCATTCCGCCGCCCGCGCGCAGACCGCCGCCCACGCAGATGCCCACGTAGCAGAGGTTGTCTATGAATTTGATGCTCGGAAGAATTATTCCCGCGAGGAACTGCGACTTACGCGTGGCGCGCTTCAACGCCTTGTTTATTTCCTCGTAGGTCATAATGCTTTCTTCTTCGTGATTGTACAGCTTGACGACGTTGTGCCCCGTGTACATCTCCTCGATGTGTCCGTTCAGCGCGCCGATACGCTGCTGCTGCTTGGCAAATTCTTTCTGCGATTTACGCACTATGACGCCGCTCACTATGAGCAGAAGCGGTAAACTGACGAGCGCTATTATCGACAGCAACCAGTCTATACGCACCATCATTATGAATACGCCCGCAACGGTCATCACGCCCGTAATAATTTGGTTGATGCTGTCCTGCAAGGTAAGGGATATCATTTCGATATCGATGGTGAAACGGCTCAATACGTCGCCTATCGGAGTGGCGTCGAAATAGGAAAGCGGCACTTTGTCGAGTTTATTCTTAACGTCGGTACGCATTCTGCGCACTACGCGCTGGGACATAGAAGCCGCGATGAGTCCGCTTGTGAACTGGAACAACGCGTTCAGAACGTACAAGCCCGCGCACGTCCAAAGTACGGGAGCTATATAATTGTAAAGCTGTCCGTTGCCATTGGGAGCGCGGTCGATATCGATGAAATACTCAATGCTCTCCACGAGGCAGTTGGTAACCTTTTTCATAATATCGGGCACCCATATCGCAAACCACGCGCCTATCGCCGCTATTAAAATCATGGCGATGAGCATGGGATATTGGGGCTTCAGATATTTGATGAGCCTTACTACCGTCGCTTTGAAGTTCTCCGCCTTGTCGACTTCCTTGATCTCCGGACCGCCGACGCCCAGCGCGCGCCCGAGGTCGAGCCCGCTCTGTTGCTGAGAGTTGTCGCGGGAAGCGGTATTCTGATTTTGCATTTCGTCGTAATCGCTCACAGTCCCAGTTCCTCCTCGCTCATTTGCGACAAAGCTATA
>CALVOD010000050.1 GCA_944350065.1 uncultured Clostridia bacterium | reverse complement strand
GCGATATCCGTTCTGCGGTGAAAAGGCTTTCGATGCCCGTACTGCATAATCCCTGCCCTATGGACCGCACGAGCCGCAGGCAATATATGAAGGATTTGTGCGCCGCCATCACGCGCGACGTACCTTTTGCAAAAGACAGGATACTCGGGGCGCTGACGCATCCCGAGCGCAATAATCTCTTTCCTCCGCGCTCAAAACGCGAAGGATACGACGAGGAGGAATAAATGCCCATTAAAGAACGCCTCAAAAAAATACTCGAGCTGTTCCTGTGCTTTCTGAAGATAGGAGCTTTCACGTTCGGCGGCGGCTACGCGATGGTAAGCCTTGTGCAACGCGATATGGTCGAGAAAAAGAAATGGCTCACGGACCGTGAAATGGTGGACGTAATAGCCATCGCTGAGTCCACGCCCGGGGTAATAGCTTTGAACACGGCTACCTACGTAGGCGCAAAGATTGCGGGATTCTGGGGTTCGCTTTTCGCGTCGATAGGCGCGATGCTGCCGTCTGTTATTATAATACTTGCGATTTATCCCGTCATACAGCTTTTCGGTGAAAACCAATACGTAAAATGGGCGTTTTTAGGAATACGCGCATGCGTAGCGGCGCTTATACTTAACGCCACATACAAAATTTCCAAAATGAACGAAAAGAACGTCGTGTCCTTCATCGTGACGGGAGTGGCGCTAGTGCTCGCCCTGCTGTCCACCTTCGAAGTCATCAAGCTCGATATGATATTCATCATACTCGGCGCGGCGCTGTTCGGAATAATCTGGGGAATAATCGGAAGGCAGAGAAAGAAAAAGAAAGGAACCGCGGAAAGCGCCGAACAGAGCGTAGTCGGCGAAAGCGCGGCAGAAAACCTCTCCGAAACCGGCGAAGCCCGCAAACCGGACGGAGAAGAAGGCGAAAAAGCGGCTGCCTGCAACGAACCCGACTCGGAAAGCGTCGACAATACCGACGCGAGCGCCCCGTCCGAAACCCGCGGCGACGCGGGGAGCGCGGCGAAAGAGGCGGACGGAACGGACGACGGCTCGCCCGTAAGCGAGCGCCCGGAAGAAAAGAAGGAGGAGAACTGAAATGCTGTACCTCAGTCTTTTCCTCAACTTCCTTAAAATCGGCTTCTTCACCATAGGCGGCGGATACGCCATGATACCGCTCATCGGCGACACGGCTGTTCCCAAAGGCTGGATCACGGAAGATATGCTGTACAATTTCATCGCGATAGCGGAATCCACCCCGGGACCTTTCGCGGTGAACGTGGCTACCTTCATCGGCTACGACGTAGGCGGCATATTGGGCGTATTCTGCACGGTAGGCGGATTATTCGTACCGAGTTTCTCGATTATGCTCGCGATATATTACCTCTCGAAAAAAGTCATCAACAACATATACGTTCAGGACGCTTTCCGTATGATACGTCCCGCCGTCACCGCATTGATACTTGCGGCGTTCGTGTCGGTAATGTACGCGACGGTAGCCGTAACCGACGCCGCGACCGGCGAAACCTCCTTCAACTGGTTCGGACTTGTATGGGCGGCTGTATGCTTCACGATAATGCTGAAAGTGAAGAAGGTTCACCCTATCCTTCTCATAATAATCTCAGCGGGCGTAGGTATCCTCGTCTACGGAGTCATCGGATTGTAGAGCTACTAATACCAATACGCAAGGATATTAGATATTCTTTTGATTTTACGCGCCGCTCGAAGCGGCGCTTTTTTATACGCTTTTCTTTTTCGATTTAATTGAAATCGTATGTATAAACGGCTTGCTTCTGACAATACTCAAATCAAACACAATCAGTTGCGGAGGTAATCATGAAAAGCAAAGTCAACACTCAAAAGGTAAAAGCCTTCTTCAAGAAGTACATGTACTATATGATAATGGGCGTATGTATTCTCGCCATAGGCGCAATGATAACGGTAGCTGCGGTAGTCGGCACCAAAGACAATAATCCCGACGCCAATCCCGGCGACGTAGGTCAGGACGTTATTACTCCTCCCCAGGACGACGAAGTCGTGACGCCGCCCGCCGACGACGAAACTCCCGTCGATACCGAACCCGAACCCATTATATTCGCAATGCCCGTTACCAACGGCACCGTACTCAAGGATTATACGATGGACACGCTCGTATGGTCCACCACTCTCAAGCAATATCAGGTTCACAACGGAATAGATTTTACCGGTGAGGAAGGCGCTACGGTGAATGCCGTTTACGACGGCGTAGTCCTTTCGGTAAGCTACGACGCTCTCAACGGCAACGTGGTAACGATAGATCACGGCGAAGGTCTGATAACGAGCTACTCCTCGCTTGGCGAGCCCACCGTTACCGCGGGACAAATAGTCAAACAAGGCAATGCGCTCGGCACGATAAGCACTTCCGCCACTTCCGAGATGAGCGACGGCGCGCACGTACACTTCTCGGTAACGCTCAACGGCGCGGTAGTCAGTCCCTACGATTATTTTGCCGAAGGCGACAAATAAGACTTCTGAAGCCGGTCGAAAAAAGCTCCGCGTATTCCGCGGAGCTTTTTATTTTCAATATATACCGTTACTCTCCAAACGGATTAACGGGCTTTCGTTTCGGCTGCGTTTGCTACAGCCACGACGTCGGATTTCTTTGAAGTTTTGATAAGCATCCCTATCGGGGTCACTATCATCGACTGCGCCATGCAGAAAACGCCTATCATCGGCGATCTCTTGATGCCGAGCGAAACGAGTTCGCCGAAAGTTTTGCCGCCACCGATCGCGCCGAAAACGAATATCAACACCACCGTGGTGATAAGGCACATCGTAACGGAAATGTAAGCGCCGTACTTATTGGCTTTTTTGATATACAGCCCGTAGATATACGGACCCATGAAGCAGCCTGCGAGCGTTCCCCACGAGAGGGACATCAGCGTTACTATCGCGTCTATCTGGAAAATGGCGAGCAGCGCGGAAACCACCACGAAAAGGAAACACAATATCCTTACGAGCAACGCCACCTGCTTATCGGAGGCGTCCTTTTTGATATAACCTTTATACACGTCCACGCCGAGGGAAGATGAGCTCACGAGGGCGAGCGAGGAGAGCGTGGACATACTTGCGGAAAGCACGAGCACGCATATAAATCCGAGCATCGCGTAACCCATAAGCTCGTTGCCGAGCAGAATGTTCGGAATGATATTTGCGCTGTCTTCGGGCATTTCCGGATAAAAAAGCCTTGAGAAAGTGCCGTTGAAATAGGCGCCGCCGCCCACAATAAGCGCGAAAATCGTGGAAATAACGGTTCCCTGCACCACCGCTCTGTCATTTTTGATGGCGTAGAATTTCTGCACCGACTGCGGAACTGCCCAGATACCGCAGGAAGTAAGCAGAATATTGAATATGAGCTGCACGCCGGGCGCGTCGTACCATAAACCCGTATCCGATACCGCGCTCGGGAAAAATCCGTAACCGGATTCTATAAGTTTTTTAAGTCCTTCTATACCGTTGACTTCGGGGGCTTTGAGCATGAGGGCTATCATGACTATGACGCCGATGAGCATTATTATTCCCTGAATGAAATTGCTTACCGCGTTGGCGAAGTAGCCGCCCACGAAAAGATAAACGCCCACGAGCACCGCCATAATTACCACGCACCACTCGAACGGCAGTCCGAAAACGGCTTCCGAAATGTACCCTATTCCCTGGTAAACGGAAGTGGAATAAGGAATAAGGAAAATAAAGATAACTATCGCGGCGTAAAGTTTGATATATTTCGAGTCGTATCTCTTGGCGAAAAACTCGGGCATAGTGCTCGCGTTAAGCTCCTGAGTCATATTGCGGGTACGTTTCGCGAGCACGATCCAGGCGAGAAGGGAACCTATTACCGCGTTGGCTATACCTATCCAGACGGCGCCGAGCCCGAGACTCATGCCGAAGGTGCCGGCATACCCGATGAAAACTACCGCCGAAAAATAAGTGGTGCCGTAACCGAACGCGCTCATCCAACCGCCGATACCCCTGCTGCCGAGCAGGAAGTCGTCGAGGGTACGCGCTTTACGCGCGGTAAGCACGCTTACGGCGACCATTGCCACGATGAACAAGGCGAGTATCAGATACGCGTGCCATCTTTCGCCGGTCGTGGCGAGCATTGAAGTGAGTGTCATACGCCCTCCGAAATGCGCGCAAAAAACGCGCGTTTGTAATATTATTACACTCGCGCGTATAAAATGCAACAAAATAACCGTAATTTTGCGGTAAAAATCAGCTCGGATAAGGCGAATGAGCCCTGATCAGATGGACTTCATTATATCTCCGTTCTTCGCGTTCTGGAACATAAGCCAGTAACCCTCTCCGACGGTACCGGGTATGGCGAGGAAGTCGCAAAGCTCCTCCGCCTCTTTAGGCGGCTTGATACCTTCGATACCCGGGACTCCGTAAGCAAGGAAGGTGACTTCGCCCGCTTCGCTGAGTATACCCACGACGTAATACTCCTCGTCGTCGTAAAATACCTTAACCCACTTGCTTTCCGGAATAAGTTTTTCGAGTTCTTCCTCCCTCGGATTGGCGGTCATTATCTCCTCAAGCCGCGAACGGATGTTGCGGTAAAAGTTCTCTCCTCTGTTTGCGGAAAAGGGCGGGATATTTCCCCTTTCGAAGCCCTTCGCAGTGCGCGGATCGCTTGCGGGCGTTTCCTCTTTTTCTTCCGTAACGGTTTCCGTTTCTCGTATTCCGGTATCCGTTACTTCGCTTACTGTGCTTTCGACCGTTTCCGAATCTTCCGCGGCGCTCGCGCCGTAAGTCGGCGCGGATGCCTCGCCTACGGATAAAGTTTCGCCCGCTTCTTCCGAAACTTTATCCGTTTCCTGCGCCGTTTGCGTTACGTCGCTTTCCGCTTCCGCACCCTCGGTCAACGAAAACGCCTCCGTTATCTTTTCCGTATTCACCGCTTCTTTCTTACCGCCCGTGGCTACAGTTGCGCCGCTCGCGTCTATAAGAACCGCGCCGAGATCGTCCATCGCCGCAAGGTCCACTTTGACTTCCTTTTCGGTGCGGCGCGAAGTTATCTCCTCGTTGATCTGCGGCTTGCCTCCCACCCTCAAGCCGAGGTAAAGTTTACCTTTCGGCTCCGAGTTCAGTACGACTTTTATGCCCACGCTGTCGCCCACGCGTACAAGCGTTATGTAACCGATCGCGACGTCCGACGTCAATACTACCGTTTTTTTGATTAGCACGTTACCCCCTTGTACATATATGATATGTACCCGAAGGGACAAACTTGACAAAAAGACTATTCGGCGGAGTGAAGCTCGCCGTATAATTTAACGTAATCGGCAGCGGAAAGGCGCTCCCCTCTCACGTCGGCGGAAAAGCCGGCGCGTTCTATCGCGAGCCGCGCCTTCTCTTTGCCGTAACCCGCCGCGATCAGATTGTTATACAGCGTCTTGCGCCTCATTCTGAAGCATTGTCTTACGAGTTCCGACACGGCTCCGACGTCCGTATCGCCGAACTTGTCGCGTACGAAATCTATTCTGACGACCGCGGAATCCACGTTGGGCACGGGGCGGAACATTCTGCGCGGCACTTCGCGCGTTAAGCGCGCGTTACCGCGCAGTGCGACCGCGGCGCTTATCGCGCCGTATTCGGGCGTTCCCGCTCCGGCGACAAGCCTTTCCGCCACCTCTTTCTGCACGGTGACGGTAACGGAATCGACGGGAAGCGCGCTCTCCGCGAATCTCATTACGAGCGGCGTCGTTATATAATACGGAATATTCGCCACCACTTTGAATTTCCCGCCTATTATCGCGACAAGTTCTTCGTCGGAGCACTTCAATACGTCGCGGAACACCACTTCCGCGTTCTCCACGCCGGCAAGACTTTCGCGTAACACGGGCACAAGCGCTTCGTCGACGTCGAAAGCCACTACGCGGGCTGCGCGCGCCGCAAGAGCGCGCGTGAGAGTGCCCGCGCCCGCGCCTATTTCCACCACGGTATCCGTTTTTTCCACTCCCGCGTCGCGCGCTATGGCGTCCAGCAGCTGCGCGTCCGTAAGGAAGTTCTGTCCGAGCGATTTTTTGAATACGAAAGAGTATTTTTTGAGTATGTCGAGTATTTCCATATTTTACCGATACGAGTTATTGATATTTCCGCGCGGGCGAGTTATACTGTATACGTACCTAAGATAAATAATTGAGGTACGGAAGATAAAATTGCCCGCCGTTTGGCGGGCAATCGTTTTGCCCGCCATTACATTGTAATATTTCCTCGCCTTCAAGTCAAATATAAGCGCGCCCGCGCGCACACTTTCCGTACGCAATTTGCTTTTTGCGGTAGACAGCGGGCGCGGAATGCGCTACAATATATATAATTCAATTTTACACGGAGGTGTACTATGGCAAAATATGTATGCGACGTATGCGGCTACGTTTACGACGAAGAAGTCGAAGGAGTCAAATTCGAAGATCTCGACGACGATTACGTCTGCCCTCTCTGCGGCGTAGGCAAGGATCAGTTCAGCCCCGAACAATAATAATACCCGCGACATTTACCGAACTACAATAGAATATATGGCAATCATAAGAAAGCTGACGCCCGACCTCATTTATACGGGCGTCAATGACAGACGTATAGCTTTATTCGAGAACGTATATCCCGTTTCGGCGGGCGTAAGCTACAATTCCTACGTGCTGCGCGATAGCGAAACGGTGATATTCGACACGGCTGACGGCGGTTTTACCGACAAATATCTTCAGAACGTCGAGGCGGCGCTCGAAGGCGCCGACCCCTCCTATCTTGTTGTTCATCACATGGAGCCCGACCACAGCGCCTCGATAAAGGCTCTCGCGGATAAATATCCGTCGATGAAAATAATCCTCAACGCGAAGACGAAAGCGATACTCGCAAATTACTTCGCGGGGCTCGACGAGCGTACGGTATGCGTAAAAGACGGCGAAGAAATGTGCGTCGGCAAACATACCCTCAAATTCGTATTCGCGCCTATGGTGCATTGGCCGGAGGTAATGTTCACATACGACGTTACCGACGGAATACTGTTCTCTGCGGACGCATTCGGCTCGTTCGGCGCTATAGACGGCAGCATTTATTCCGACGAAACGGATTTCGAAGAATATCTGCCCGAAGCGCGCAGGTATTACACGAATATCGTCGGGAAGTACGGCGTACAGGTAACGAACGCGATCAAGAAGCTCGCGGGCGCGCCCGTAAATCTCGTATGTCCTCTGCACGGACTCGTGTGGCGCGGCAATTTCGAGAAGATACTCGCCTATTATCTCAAATGGGCAAGCTACGAACCCGAGGAAAATTCGGTCATGATAGCCTACGCTTCGATATACGGCAATACGAAGCTGGCGGCTGAAATACTCGCAAAAGACCTTGCCGAGCGCGGCGTGCGCGGTATCAAGGTATTCGACCTTTCCAAGACGCATTACTCCTATCTCGTGGCGGAAGCCTTCCGCAACTCAACGATAATCGTGGCTTCGGTAACGTACAACGCCGGACTGTTCCCGCACACCGACACTTTCTTGCGCGAGCTCGAAGCGCACGCCGTCAAGAACCGCAATTTCGCGTTCATTCAGAACGGCTCGTGGGTGGCGCAGAGCGGAGCGAAGATGGCGGAAGCGGTATCGAAGCTCAAGGACGCGCGTATCGTGGGCGAAACGGTCACTCTGAACGGAGCGGTGAAACCCGCGACGGAAGAAGCGCTTAAAAAACTCGCCGATGACATCGTCGCGGCGATAAACTGAATTTTTGCGCGATCATTCACAAAAAAACGCCCTCTTCGAGAGGGCGTTTTCTTTAACGCGGTTACGGAGCGGCTGTTATTCCGCGAAACTCACGGTATAGTTTTTGCGCATACTCACCTCCACGGATATCCTATTGATATCGCTCATATCCGTCCCGTTCTCGGAGTAGTGCACCCAGACTGTCAGCCCTGCTTCCTCATCGCGGTAAATATCGGCTTGCATATAGCCCGTAGGCGTGAGAGGTAAAGACTCCTTGATATCTATGGTCTTCGAGTAATTTTCGCCTGTTATCGTAATGACGGAGGGAAGAACTGCGTCGTTATCGGTGCGGCTTATATCTAAACTCGCATTTTCGTAATAACCGTGCTCATTTTCGTAATACCAAGCGGTATTTCCTTCCGAATAATAGTAATTAGACGTAATACCGTACTCGAAGGCGTCGCCGAACGGCTCGTATGTGAACGTCTTTGCGCCGGTTGCGCCGGACATATCCACTCCGGTCACCCTGATATCGAACTCCGTCGTGATATAATTGGTATTTTCGTCGACGTTTGCATACTCTATCGGAGATTTACCCGCTTCGATGACGTATTCTCCGGAAGCGTTTTTCTTGAGTTCCGTGTCGTTCACAAAGACTTTTGCGCCGCTAAGATCCGCTCCTTCTCCTTTTTTGAGAGTTATGGTCACCGTCCTGTTGTCGTTCGCGGCAAACGTCGAATTGCCGTCTCCGGAAATGACGCAATCGGCTACGGAGCCTGTTTCGCTATTCACATACCACGATTCGTAACTCACGTTCTGAGGGTAAATATAGACTTCTTTTACCAAATTGTTCAATTTCAAGTTGCTCGCCAGCAGGAGAAGAGTATAATTGTGTTTATCGGAATCTATTACAGGACTGATATATCCGTCTTCGCCCTCTATGAACCAACCGGGCTCGTCATTTAATCCGTTGTACAACGAATAATGCCCTATCGATTTACCGGACGTAATAGAAATTCCCGACGTAAGGGCGTCGAGCTCGGAGCTGGTGAAACTCAGCGTCTTACCGTTTACCGAGCTTACCGCTTCGAGCGCCGTGAATTTGTCGGCTATCCTGAAATCGGCAAGGATATCCCTGTTCGTTACGGAAGAGCCCTCGGCAAGTTTGAATACGAAATCCGCCTTGCGTTCCTCTGCGGATACTTTGACCACGATATTCTTCTTGACGTTGGTAACGGTGAAGGTAAGCGCTACCTGATAATCGTTCAGCATCGCGGCGTTGTCGTAATTTGCGTTGAGCGTATACGAAAGCGGCTGTCCGTCCACGGTGAGCTTGACTGTCGCGGGATCGTATTTGTTGGGGAGC
>CALVOD010000049.1 GCA_944350065.1 uncultured Clostridia bacterium | reverse complement strand
ACTTCAGGATATTTGCTTGCGGGCACGGTGGCGGTGTATTCGTACGAGCTCGACGTAATAGATTATTACGATCAGTATAATGCCGACGGAAGCGAAAACATAGCCAATCTGTCGCAACAGGAGCAGAAACTGCTGAGGCAAAACAGGAAGTGAAAAGGGGTAAAGGTTAAATCCGCGCGGCGCGCTCCCTTAGGCAGCACCGAAACGGAATTTAATAAATAAACGAAACCGCCCGTTACGGGCGGTTTTTTCATGTTCGATCGCGGGTAGAAAGCAGGGGCTATTTTCTTCTTAAGAATATATACGACAGCGCCGCGGGCACGAGGGCTGCGTTTATCGCCGCTATCGCTACGGTAAAGGTGCGGAAGGTAAGCGGCAGAAAAGCCGTTCCGCTTTTAACCGCGTTCAGCGTAACGCCGAGATAGACGGCGTAAGCTACGTCGGTAAGCAATACGGCGCAGGCGAGAACTGTCAGGATTATCAGCGAAATATCTTTTCTCATTTCAATTTACCAGTAATAGCTCCATTGTTCGAGTTGCGTTTGCGTAAGGGGCATCGCGCCGCCCTGCACGTTTGCGCCGGAGGCGTAATAGATATTGTGGTCCCACGAGGAGATAAGCGCGCCCACGCCGGCGTTAAATCCGCTTAAACTTCCCGTGAGGTAGTAGTTTTCGGTGAGTCCGAAGGGGAGCACGGGAATGGAGGAGGTGAGCTGCACGCCCGCGATACCGCCCGCGAAGCAACCCGAATAACCGGGATGGGTGAAGGTCATCGCGGAATAGGAATTTGTAGTCGTTGCGGAGTAAGAGTCGTAATTGGCAAAATATCCCGCGATACCGCCTCCGAAAAGGAATACCGTGACGTTTTCGCCTTCGCCTACGTTGTCGGCTTCCGCCGAAGTCATCGAAAGTACGCCGAGCGAAGCGCAGTTGTCTATCGCGGCGGAGCCCGCCGAATGAGCGGTATTCGCGGCGGCTATGCCGCCCGCGTAAATATACGAGTAGAGGGAAGCCGCGGATATGTTGCCGGTGTTTTTGGAGTGGCGGACGGTGCCGTAATTGGTGCATACCACGCCGCCCGCGTATACGGCTATGTTGCCGGAAACGCCGAGCTTGTCCATTTCCGCTTCCACTTCTTCCTTGGTGGCTTCGGACGATACCGTCACGGCGCCGGAGTTGAGACAGTTATTGACGGAGCCGTAATTGTTCAGAACCACCCCGGAGGTGTTGGGCGACCACATGGCGTAAGAGGAGGTCTGCGTTACCGAGGCGGCGTTGACGGAGTCGAGCACTCTGCCGACGGAGGCGTTCTCTGCCACTATTCCCGCTCCGTCTACGGTATCCAACAGGAGCGAGGAACCGTCGGTAAGCTCGCAGTAAGCTATCGAGCCCGAATTTTTGGCGACTATTCCCGCAAAGAAGCTGTCGCCCGCGCTTTCGCCGCCCGCCGAAGCTCCCGTAACCGTTAACGAGAGCTCGCAGGTAACGTAGTTAAGCGTTCCCTTATTTTCGACGGCAAGGCAACCGAAATAAACGGTTTCGGAGCCCGAAACATCTTTTATCGTGCCGTTCGCTTTAAGAGTCACGTTCTCTGCCGTTCCCGTAACGGTGCGGGCGAGCAGGGCGGAATCGGCGGAGTATTCGATATTCACTTCGCCGAAATCGAAGACCACGTCGTGTATCTTACCGCTTATTTCCGTGAACAGCGGCGCCGTAGCGCCCGCCACTTTCACGGTATGACCGTCGCCGTTTAAGTCGGCTACGAGCGGGAAAGCGGCAACGTCCGAAGCGTCTAATACTATGTCTTCGGTAAGTTTAAAATATCTTTGTTCGTCGTCGCCCGCGGCGAAAACGAACTGTTCCGCGTTCGAGATGAGTATGGGGCTTACGGCGCTGCCGTCGCCGCCGTAAGCCGCGGGAACGGCGAAATAGGCGCCGAGCGCGAGCGCGCATACCGAGAGCCCGAAAAAGGCGGTTATTACAACTGCCGCCTTCTGTAATCGCGTCATTGAGCGCGAACGCGGCACGGAAATGCCGTTTTCTTTGACGCGGACCTTTCTTTTGGAAGTAAGCTCGTATATCTTCGCTACGCGTTCCGCACGTTCTTTGCTCGGTTTCGCGCCGAGCTCCGCGCGCAAAGCGGGGGCGTCGCCCTTTACGGCGAGCATGTCTAAGGGCGTTACGAAGCCTTCGCGGAAAAGCCTTAAACTCCTTCCCGCAAGCTCTTTGAATTTCTTATAGTCCTCGGGGTATTCCGGCGAAACCGCGTACGAGCCTTCGTGCGCCTTCAGCCTTTTTCCGAATTTACGGATTATCGCGCGGCTGTCGTACATATAGCACAGACTCAATAGGGGAAATCTGCCGAAAGAGTGCGCGGCGAGCGAAGCGTCCGCCGTAAGCAGTCGCTCCGTCAGTTTCGCGTCGTCACCTTTTATGGCGGCGTGCAGATCCCGTAGGCGGTCGCCCGTTTCTTCTACGGTGCCCGGGCCGCGTTTTTCGGCGCGTTTGAAAAATACCATCTATTTCTTCCTCGTGCGTACCTTGCGGCTTTCCGCCCATTTGTCGAGTATTTCGAAAATATACGCTTCGTTTACGTCGTTCTGCTCCACTACCTTCTGCAGAAATCTGCTCGTTTCGCGCGAAGCCGCCGCGAGCGCTTCCACGGACTTCCTTTCGCCCGCGAGTTCTTTCACGAGCTGGTCGTTAGCCGACTTGATGTCCTGCAACGTGCGGTTGCTCTCGGCTATGTTGCCCGCAACCGAATTGTTTACGAAGTCGCTCATCCTGCCGACGTTTTCGTTATACGTTTCGAGCATTTTCTCGAGATCCTTGACGTTATAGTTTTTGCGCTTTTCGTCGAGCATTTCGTCGAGCCGCTGTAGCTGCGCTTCCGCTTTCGCTTCCGTCGAGCGCACCGCTTCGAGCCTCGAAGAAATTTTTTCCATAAGCGTCATCAGCTTTTCGGCGTCGGCGGTGTATTTGTTCGCTACCGTCACGAAACGGTCTATCCGCGACGACAGGTCCGTCGCCTTCTCCGCCTGCGCGGAAAGGGTGCGGTATATTTTGTCGAGGTTGCCTTTGAGATCGCCCTGAAACGCGCCGTTCAGCTTCTCTATGTCGTTGCGCATACCTTCGTACGTCGCCACGAATTCGTTAAGATTGGCTTGTATGGGCGTGATAAGTTCGCGGTAGCCCCTGAACGCTTCGATAAGTGTCCTGACGTCGTTGTTATCCATTTTTCTTCTCCTTTGATCTTCTCAGCGCTTTGAACGAGGCGTTGAGCGAGGATTGTGTTTTTTTGAGTTCTTCGAGGTCGTTGCGTATCGTGCTTAAAATAAGTTTGCGCGCCACTTCGTTGTTGCCTACGTCCGCGAAATACTTCACGATATCGTAGTCCAACGCCCGCTCGGCGTCGTCGCCGAGGCAGGCGTCCATAAATTCCGTCAGCAGTTTGTCGCCGGAGAGTCCGAACATCTCCCTCGCGTCGTCGTACAGACCTTTTTCCCAGTACCTGACGCCCGCTTCGCGGTAGTTGCCGTGGGAGATGAATTCCTCGTGGACGTCTATTCTGTCCCTGTACGCGGCGCGGATATTGTCGTCGCGCAGCCTGTCCAGCGCGACGCGCGCGTTGGCATACTGCCCGAGCCGCATGAATTCCTCTATGCGCTCGCTTAAATCGGCGTCGTCCGTTTCCGTCCGCGCGAGTATTTTGTCGAGCCTGTTCAACGCTTCCCGCGGGGTGAGCGAAGCGAATTCCGTCGCGAAAAATTCGTCGAAAAAGGGTATCCGCTCCCGCTCGCAAACGTATACGTGCGCTTTGGCGCGCGAAACGCCTACGTAAAACAAATTGAAATAATAGCGGTAAACGGAATTTTCGTCGGCGCTTTTGCGGTTTACGCCCGCTCGCGCGAGCGCCGCCCATTTGTCGCTGTGGTCGCTGAGCAGATCGTATAATATCACCGTATCGCGCTCGAGACCTTTGACTTCGGAGACGGTCAGTATCTCGCGGTTACCTACCACGGGGCGCAGCTTACGCTTGACTTCCTCCGAGGAAACTATCAGCGTATAATTGTCGAGTTTAAGCTCCGCCATCATTCCGACAAGGGCTTCGCCGCGCACGTAGACGGCGCTCGTTTCCGTCGCGGAATCTACGGGACGGCTCCTCAATACGAAATTATGGGTACCGAAACGCGCGATATTCAGGTCGTTCAGCCGTTCCACTATCTCCGCTATGCGCGGGGTGTTGCGGTAGTTGTGCTTGAGTACCCGTATGGTCATCGTCTCCGAAGAATACATCAGCCGCTTGAGGAAAGCGAAACTGAAATAGGAGGGATTTATCATCTGCAAAGCGTCGCCCACGCAGAACATTTTGCGCGCAGTGCTTTTCATAAACAGGAGATTGATTTCGGTAAGGTCCTGCACCTCGTCGAGCACCGCAACGGAGTAATAGGGCAGGTTGCCGCGCGACTTCAGCATGCTTCTGCTCATGGCGTTGTTGTCGGTAAGCCCGCCGGCTGCGAGGTGCGCGGCGTATTCGCGCGCTATCCTGTATATCGCCTCGCACTCCTGCGGAGAAAGCGTGCCCCGACGCGCCGACAGGTATTCTTCGCGTGTCGTGATTTTTTCGGGCGCGTTCGGATCGGCTTTGCCGAAAATGTAGCCGTATATCTCTTTATACACCACCTCGTAGGAAAGGTGCTTCACTTTCTGAAGGGCGCCTTCCGTTTTGAGCGCGGCGTATTTTGGCACGAACTCGTGAAGGAAATAGCTCTCGCCGCATTCGCGGCGTTTGCCGTTGCAATATTTGCGGTAAAGGTCTTCGATAAGGCAGTAATCCACCTTGTTGCGCAGAAATTCGGCGGTTTTCGTAAGGGCGGCGGCGATTTTGTCGTCCTCGTCCACGTCAAAATAAACGCCGAGCTTGTTCTCCACCGCCTTTTTGTGGTCGGAATCGGTGAAACGCACTCTGCCGCGCGCGTATTCCGCAACGAAGTTCTCTATGTCCGCGGCGAAAGCGTTCACCCTGCGTTGGGTGTCCGTCAACAGTCCGCGCGAATAGGTCGAGTAAAGCACTTTGCCCGCGTAGCCGCGCGCCGCCGCGAAAACGATTTTGTCTATGCAAAGGTTGGTTTTGCCGCTTCCCGCGACACCTTGTACGAGAATGTTGCCGTCTTCCGCTTCGACGATTTCCTTCTGTTCGGCGTTGAGCATGGGGAAGTCCACGCGCTCCGCGCCCGAAATACGGTACAGCTTGTCGAACGCCGCGCTTACGGGACGGGTGCGGGCGGGGACTATGGAGGCGGCGAATCCGGCGCGGTCCTTGAGGTAGGTTTCCAGCCGTCTGTCGTTGAGTCTGAGATCCGTCGAGCCATCTCCCGAGAAATCGTAAAAAATTATGTCGTCGCGCTTGAGCGGAGAAGGGAGCACGCCCGTTGCGAAGGAGAATTCGTATTCGCCGCGCTGACCGAAAGAGGCGGTATAGAAACCTTTGCCGTCCGACAGAACGGCGCCGCTTCCCGCGCGCAACGCGAGTACCGCTTCGGCTATTTTACCGAGCGCGAAGTCGCTTTTGCGCAGGCGGTTCGTTTTTGCCGCAAGCTCCGCCGTTTTGTATACGGCGGAACGCGACGATAACACCGTCGTTACGCAATCAATATCCAGTTTGTTTACAGATATCGCCATTCCGTTCTCCGTAAAAAAGAGGGTACGCTATTTGTTTTCGAGCCGTAAAAGGGCGAGCGCTTCCGCAAGCGCCGCGCTCGCGCGGGCGGTGCGGAAAGGCAGAGGAGCGGACAGCCGCGAATCGCGCAATTCTTTGCGCACGTGGTCGTAGACACGTATTTTGTCGCGGTTAAGCCGCGCTTTTTCCTTCCCTTCGCGGAAAATATCCTCTTGCAGCCCGTTATAGTATGCCCGCACGCGTTCGGTCAATTCGTTTACCGCGCGGTTGCGGTTCGCCGCCTGCGAGCGCTCGTCTTGACAGACGACGAATATGCCGGTAGGAAGATGCCTTGCGCGTACTGCGGTCTCCACCTTGTTGACGTTCTGACCGCCCGCGCCTCCCGAATGGAAAAGCTCTATGCGGATCTCCTCCTCGCGGGGCTCGTATACTCTTTCGTCGCGCGCCGGATACGCCGCCGTCGTCACGGTGCGGGAAACGCCGCCCGCGTATTCGGCGCGTTGAACGCCGCTTTCGCGCCCGAAATATTCGAGGGCGCCTTCGCCTTCCATACGCAGCGCGATTTCCTTGTATCCGCCGCTTTCGCAGCGTGCCGACGAAAGAATGCGGATATCGAGACCTTTGTCGCGCGCGAATTCGGAGTAATATGCCGAAAGCTCCGAGGCGAATTCTCCCGAAGGGGCGCCGGAAGCGCGTATCTCGACTATTACGGCGTTTTTCGCGTCGCCTGCGGGAAGCGAGGAGAGAAGAAGCGCCGAGTACGCTTCGTCGAGTTCCGCTCCGACGGAGTCGGCTTCCGCTTCCGCCGCGCGGCGCTTGTCGCCCGTGAGAGCCGCCGCGTCGGCAAGACAGGCTTCGCGCAACTCTTTGAGTTCCGTCCACCTGTGGTAGGCGCGAGCGGTCTTTTCCACGGAATCCCTTTCTCGCGCGTATTTGCGCCACAAAACGCCGTCGCCGAGTATCTCGGGGGCGGCGAGCAATTCGTCCAGTTCGTTGAGTCTTTTCTCCTGCGAACGGGCGTATTCCGTAAGCGCGTCGCGGTTTTCGTCCATATTAACGCTGA
The DNA here is from genome assembly GCA_944350065.1 of uncultured Clostridia bacterium. Classification (GTDB taxonomy): domain Bacteria; phylum Bacillota; class Clostridia; order Christensenellales; family DTU072; genus Stercoripulliclostridium_A. The sequence continues at coordinate 2,424 of CALVOD010000049.1, read as the reverse complement.
TTATACCATAAACGGCGCCGAAATGGAAGCGTTTACCGCGAACAGTATGTGTTCTTAAGACGAACGTTGTGAAAATCGACGTAAAGCGACGCGCCGCGCGCCTTCAGCCGCTTCACAAAAGGCGGCGGGCGTGGTATACTTTAACGTGACGGGGCGCCGCGTAACGCGGCGCCCGCGCGGAGGTTTATATGAAAAGAGTGCTCGTGACGGGCGGATCGCGCGGTATAGGCGCGGCGATAGTGAAGAAGTTAGTTTCAAACGGCTACGACGTATATTTTACTTACAATGCGAACGAAGAAGCTGCGCTTAAACTCGCTACAGAGACGGGAGCGAAGACGCTGAAGTGCGACGTGCGTTCGAAAGAGGAAGCGGAGCGCGCCGTAAAAACGGCGCGAGCGGAAATAGTGGTGAACAACGCGGGCGTTGCGGGATTCGGGCAGATACAGGACGTCAGCGACGAAGAATGGGCGCGGATAACCGAAACCGATCTCGGCGGCGCGTTCGCCGTGATAAGGGCGGCGGCGCCGTATATGATAAGCGTGAAATACGGCAGAATAGTGAATATAGCGAGCATGTGGGGGATACGCGGCGCGTCCTGCGAAAGCGTGTACGCGGCGGCGAAGGCGGGGCTGATAGGGCTGACGCGTTCGCTGGCGAGAGAGCTGGGACCTTCCGGGATAACGGTGAACTGTATAGCGCCGGGATACATACTTACGGACATGAATTCGGCGCTCGGGGAGGAAGCGCGGGCGGCGCTCGTGGAAGAAACTCCGCTTATGCGCGCGGGAACTCCGGAGGACGTGGCGGAAGCGGTGGCTTTTCTTATAGGAGACGGAGCTTCGTTCATAACCGGGGCGGTGCTTCCCGTGGACGGGGGGTATTCCGTATGAGCGCAAACAGCGGTAAGATAATCAAGATACTTTTCGTTTGTCACGGCAACATCTGTCGTTCGCCGATGGCGGAATTCGTGATGAAAGACCTTGCGGAAAAAGCGGGGATAGGGGACAGGGTATACATAGCTTCTGCGGCTACGAGCTCGGAGGAAATAGGCTCGCCCGTACACCGCGGCACGGTCAAAGAGCTTGAAAAAAGAGGGATTTCCTGCGCGGGGAAATACGCGGTGAAACTCGAAAGAGCCGATTACGCGTATTACGATCATATCGTGGGGATGGATATTTACAATATACGCAATATGCTGAGGCTTTTCGGCGGCGACCCCGAAAACAAAGTGCGTTTGCTGATGAGCTTCGCGGGCGAGTCGAGAGACGTCGACGACCCGTGGTATACCCGCGATTTCTTAACGGCGTACAGCGATATTTTTTCGGGTTGCTCGGCGCTTCTGAAAGTTGTCGGGGACGAGTTGCGTCCGTAAGGCGATCCGATACCGTTTCGAGGGATTTTCAGCTAACTTCAATTAAAAAAGGGTAATTTCGGAGCGTTCGCTATTGAAATCGCTTTTTTTTCGTGATAGAATATATCGTAACGTGCGCACGCCCGTGTGGAGGCAGCGTTTTTTCAAAACTTTACGGTCAAGGAGGGTATTGCGTTGGGCGCCAAAACTGCAAAACTGAAGTCGTTGATAAAAGACGGCATAGGATTTCTGAAAGAACACTGGAACAAGCCCCTCGAAGGCGAAAGCCTGTCCATCAAGGAATTCGCCTCTTACTGTTTCGGCACGATGGGTATATGCGGATTTACGTTTATCTGCGGCGAGACCATCGTCTTTGCGCAAGGCTATTTTGCCGGCTCGATAATGGGCATATCGCTGATGGACTTCAGCATAATTTCCATTATCGCTCTCGTGGTGCGGTACCTCACGCTATATATGGAACCGCTCGCGATGACCGTTTTCGAGAACCTCGGTCATATCAATAAGAATACCGCGCGTAAGTGCATAATCGCTTATAGCTCCACCATAGCGATAGGTATCGCGTTGTATTTCGTGCCGAGCGCGCCGTTCGAGAAAGTCATCAAAGGCTTACCGCAGATAGTGGCGAACATACTCGTCATTTCCGGCGCCTCCAACCTCGTCAACTGGTTCCTGAGGAAAAAACTTTGCCGTAAATTCGGCAGATATAAACCCTTTATGATGCTTTACGGTATCCCGATCGCGGTAATTTCGAGCGTGATACCGTTTATCCCCGCGTCGATGGAATACACTTCCAAGCTCGTATTGCTGCACGCGCTGTTCACCCTCCGCGGACGTTTCACCGCGCTGTACAGCGACAACCCGCAGGCGATAGTGGCGGTCATCACCCCCAACACGGTGGAGAGACAGAAGATATATTCGATAGGCGGAATTTTCCTCGGATTCCTCAGGTCGATATTCCGTATCCTTTTCCCGGTAATGATCATCGTAACCGGCGGATACCTCGACGTAAGGTCTTATCAGGTTTTCGTTCCCGTGCTTGCGTTCATGAGCAT
>CALVOD010000048.1 GCA_944350065.1 uncultured Clostridia bacterium | reverse complement strand
ATACAAGCACAGATTTGAGCGGCGCTTTATGCGATTTGAGTTTAACGCGATTTTCGCTTTACATATATATTTTAGATATAAATGCGTATGGATTTTTTCCTTCGTTTTCTACTCCGTCGTTTACGTTTGTCGAATTTATGCGATACTTGTTGACAAACGGCGGAATGCGGAGTATAATAGCTGATAGTAAGAAATTTCGCAAATTTTGCAAGACGTTCTCTAATTAGATTTTGATTTCGGTACTTGTATATTTATATATTTAATATCGGTATAAAGTCAAATCCTATAAGCGCATTATATCTGCCGTATTCAGGTTCGTCAGGTTTCATCGATTTGAGAAAACATTTTCGGCGTTTTTAACGACCGTACAGCATTTTTTACAGCGGATTTTTATATCAAGGAGACGGAAAGTATGAGTTTATCCGATAATTTTGACGGGAATTTTTATAGCAGCGAGACCGAAAACGCGCCCGCAACCGATAGCTTCAAGCAGGTTAAAGATAAATTATTGTGGATTGTAACGCAGGCGCGCATCCAGCAGAAAGCGGGGGCTTTCATTAAACGGAGCAAAGATTCCATCCGTTTGTTCGGCAAGCAGGCGACTACCATTATGGCGTGCGACAAAAACAAGATGCACGAAATAATCTTGATCGAAGACGAAATGTCGGCGGGTAGGCACCCCGGCGATTCCGTTACGCTTGCGGACGTATTCCTGTCAAGCGACAACGCCGTGTGGGAAAACGACAGCATTTCTTTTATGACGGAGGACGGAGTCCTCGTTTCTGCCAACCAGTACGAATACATTAAGAAGCACGGCAATCTTTCGCAATACCAGTATTTCGCCAAGTCCAACAACAAAGACAGCAACGTGGCGCAAATGTGGAAGTCGCTGTGCAGGAAAGCCGGTGAGGCGAGAAAGGATAAAGCGAAGGAAATTTCGTATCTTACGATCGGCTCGGTTACCTGGACAAAAAGCAACGCCACACCTTCTCATCCTGCCGAAATCGTGACTTCCCCGTTACTGCTTTGTCAGATAACCGAAGCCTCCAATTATAAGGACGCCATGCGTTTTACCATAACCGCCGACACCGTCAAGGTGAATACCATTCTCGAAAGAGAACTGCGCCAGCGGAAAATAGAATTGTTTTTAGACGTCGATTCTGCTAATATCGAATTCGGCAAACCCGTTCTCGACGTTCTTGCGCGCATCGAAGAAAACGCGAAATTTTGTTCCGACGTAGAGGTCAACATAAACGATTTCAATCTGTGCATTCTCGACAGCACCAACGAAACGATTTGCCAGATGATAGAGAAAAATATCGAAAAGCTCGCGGCTTCGCCGCTCATTCAGGTATTGATGGGCAAGAAAAAGTACGAGGAACTGGATATCGAAAAAGTCGCCGATTTTCCTATTTATCCGTTACCTGCCGACGACAGTCAGCGCAAGGTTATTCAACGCGTTTTGAACGGCGACAGCATCAATATATCCGCGGCGGCGGGTACGGGTAAGTCTCATCTTATGGTTTTGCTTGTGGCATGTCTCATCGTCGCCGGTCAGAATATGTGCGTAATGAGCGAAAAGCGCGCCGCCAACGAAGTGTTCCTTAAATACGCTTCGCATATAGGGCTAGGCGACTTTTGTCTCGAGATCAATAACAAGATGAGCGTAGCGCAGCTAGCGGACAGAATAGACAAGATCCGTAATACGGCAAGGCTATACGTCGATCCGGTACGGGCGCGAGAGCTTCTCGGCGACGCGGCGGAAACGGAAGAATTGTTCGACAACTTCTACAAAGCGGTGTATTCCGGGATAACGGGGCTCGATATGAGCTTATACGAATTGATAGGTGAAGCCTTAAGCGAGAACGAATGCGATGACGTGACGGATTTGAATTCCGACGTAAGTCAATACCGCACCGTCCGTCGCAGGCTCGACACGTTGCAGAACGATATAGACAACGCCGTTAACGACGAAGAATTCTCGCTATATTTAAGTAGCGGTACCACGGGCGACGAGGAAGCGGACGCACTCATTACGGAGAGTGTGACGGGCTTAAAAGGCTGCGGCATAGATATCGTGCCTTTTATCGTGAAAAACCGCATAAAATACGGCGAGATCGCTTCCGTAGCCAAAGCCAATATATCGAGGAAGTTAGCTAAAGAATTGATACAAGCTAACGACATCGGTAAATTCGGCAACGCGTTCTTACGCTCTAAATACGCCAAGCTGACGGAGATAAACGCAAAAATGCAATCGTTGTATGCGGCTTATCTGCGTCAGCAGGTGAGCGAGCGTATATGCACCGCCGCGGAGAACGATAAGGAGTTATTGCCGCTTCTTGAGAGAATCAAGACCTCGAAAATGAGCGTGCAGGACTTCTTCAAAAAATACGGAAAGAACGTGATGAAGCTCTGCCCCGTCATAGTCACGACTCCTTCTGCCGCCGTGAATTATATGACGGACGATATGAATACCTTCGACACGTTACTTATAGACGAAGCGTCGCAGGTGCCTATAATAAGCGTGTTGCCTTTCCTGATAGGGCAACGCCGCCTTATAGCTTTCGGCGACAATATGCAGCTTGACGTAACGAGCTTCTTTACCAAGAGCGCGGATGAGGGTTATGACGAAAACGGGGAATACGACCTTTCTCTTACCGATAAGTCGATACTTCATCTGGTACAGGGTAAGGGAATACCGAGCGAGCGACTTTTGTATCATTATCGTTCCAAAACTCATCATTTGGTAACCGTATCTAATCTTTTGTGTTATAACGGTATGCTGAACGTAATTCCCGACGTATATACGGGATGGGACAAACTTCCCGATTATCTCGGCTTCGAGTACATCAAAGCGGACGTCGATTTCGACCCTGCGCGAGCCGTTGCCGCGATCAACCGCAAAGGGAAAAACGGCAGAGACGACAACCGGTACATAGCGTCGTATATCGCGAGGGTTAAGGAGGAAATGGCTCGCAAGATAGCCGAGCGCGTCGCCGCAATCAAGCGCGAGACGCCCGAAAAGAGCGTAGGGGTCGTTACGATGAACGACGAATTCCAAGGCGCCGTTCAGGACGAAGTGGAGGATCTTTTCGCAAGGGAAAGTATCGAGAACGATTTCGATAACGACGAGGCGTTGTGGATACGTTCGCTCGAGAACGCGCAGGGGAAGGAAGCCGATATTGTCATCATAGCCATCGAATACGCGCTTCGCAGCGTTAAGGGCGAGTTGCATAAGAATATTTCGGGCTTCTTTAACGCGGGCGAAAAGAGCGAACAGAGCGGAAACAACCGGTTGAACGTACTGTTCACTCGCGCAAGGGAGAAGAACATAATTTACACGGCGTTCGACTATTCCGAGATTAAGAACACCGAAAAGAGTCTCAAGCGGTTATACACCTATCTCGAATATGCGGTAACGGGGAATATGTCCTGCGTGAAGGCGCAGCCCAAGGTTCAGGACAAACTTAACGAGCACGCGGCGCGCGTCATAGAAGAAGCTATGCCCGGCAAGAAGGTGCGCAGGAAGATAGGCGCCAACGCGATGATGGTAGATCTCGGTATGCTCGGCGGGGACGACGCGGAGAAATTCGAAATAGGCTTTTTATTGCCGGACGCGAACGTTTCGCTCAACACGCTGTGCACGAAAATAAATCTGCTCGAAAGGGCGGGCTGGAGAATACTGCCTTTGTCGCTCGTATATCTTCTGGAAAAGCCGGAGACGTTCAAATCGCAGCTTCCGAAACTTATCGCCAACGAAAAGAAATTAGGCAGCGACGTCGAAGAAAACTACCTTACTGCGGTAAGACCGCTTACTCTCGTGACAATAGAGGAGATAGCGTTGAGAGGACGCATAAAGGAGCCGACGTTCGACGAGCCCGTAGTAGAAAGGCCCTTCTTAAAGCGGCTTACGGCGGCGGAATTTGCGGCACTCGGCGTCGTGGAGATATGCCGCAACGCATGCGACGACGAGATGCGCAACGCTTCTCAGGAGAAGCTCAACGAAAGCTACAAAGTCAATTCGCAAGCCTTCCTGATAAAAATGGCGCAGGGCGCGCACAACGCGGCGTTGAACGGCGACGAGGCTAAACTCGAACGGTTTGTGTCAAAGGCGCATTATCTGTATTCCAATCTCGGCGAAAAGCGCGCTTGTTATCTGTTCGCGCAGCTTCTGCGTTTGTTATCCGACTACGACAGCGCCGATAATCAGAGTAAAATTTTCGGCTTACTTTCGGAGGCTGTTTTTATGAATATGATTAAGGAGGTACTGTAAACTATGGTAAGGCTGAAAATAAATCAGAAAATCAGCTCGGAAGACGGCGCGCGCGAGTTCACCGTAGATTCGCTTATACATACCGGCAGCGGGCAGGGCGACATATACAAGGTGCATTCCGGCAAGGACATATACGCGCTCAAGCTGTTCCATACCGGAGATCAGAAGCGCATACGCCGCCAGATAGATATATTAAGGAAGCGCGGCCGCGCGAGCGCGGCGTTCGTTCACCCGCTGTACGTGGTCAAAGAGGGCGACGCGATAGGCTACGTCATGGAATACGTCGGAGGCGAGCATTATGCGGACGGGTTTATACTTTTCAACGGCGAGGAGGTAGACGCCGGCGGCGGCAATACCGTGCGCGTCGAAATCCCTTTCGCGCAGAAAATAGCCGTTCTGTACAACATAGCCGAGGCGGTCAAGATACTTTACGAAGCGGATATCGCTTTAAGCGATCTCAAATTCGAAAATATCAAGATAAACAGAAACGATTTTTCGGTAAAGATTCTCGACACGGATACGGCTATCGGCGGCAAGTCGAAACCCATAGTCAGCGGAACGATAGGCTTCATGCCGCCGCTTACGATGCGCGGCGAGGAGGCTCCCTGCATATATAACGATTCCTATGCGTTGGCGGTGATGATATTTATGTCCCTGATAGGCGGACACCCGCTTCGCGGCAAAAGATACGAGGAGCCTTGCACAACGAATATCGACACTTACGTTTTCGCCACCAATCCCGTATATATTTTCAATCGCAAAGACAATTCCAACCGTCCGCTGCCTTCCGACGTGCGCATCATAGAACGAATGAAGAAATACCCTAAATATTTCACCGACGCTATGCACGAAACCTTCGTGGACGGCTTGTTCGACGGTAAGAAACGTGTGGAGCCGCGCGCGTGGCAGGAAATTCTCGAGCGGCTGTACGACGATCATTATCTGTGCATGCACTGCGGAGAGGAACATTTTTTCGAAGGCACCGCGAAGAACTGCAACGTATGCGGCGCCGCGCTTGCGCCGCCTATTAAGCTCGTTTGCGAAAAGGGCGGCGTTGCCGGGGTGCATCTGTTCAACGGGACGGAAATATTTTCGGGAGATCTGTGGGGGGATCCGAACAATTATCCGCTCTTTAAGGTGACCGTTTCGCCATACGACAAGAAGTACGGTCTGCAATGCGTAGGCGGGCAGACGGTGAATCTGGAATTGAAAAACGGTTTTAAAAAGGAATTCGCCCGAGGGGACATAATTCCGATTTTTATGGACGCCGTTCTGAAAGTCGGCAAATACACACTGAAGTTTATCGGAGGTATAATAAAATGAAAGAGAGATTCGCAAAATTCATCAACGGAGACAGAGTAGGCAGTATGCCCGGGAAATCGTTAAGGCTTACCGAAAGGGTCGTTTACGACACCCGCAAACCCATTTATCTCGTGCTGATACTCGATAAATCGGGCAGTATGGCGGGTGTAAGCACCGTTTATAACGAGGTAGGGGAAGCGGTGCAGATATCCAAGATAGACCAGCTCAACGACGGGGTAAAGCGCGTTATCGCAAGCCTTAAAAAATTCGAGGAAGGCAATCCGCTTTACAGGTTATATCTGCAGATAATCGAGCTCGATTCGTACGGCAAAGCGGTGTTTCCGGAATTTCAACCCATCGCGAGAGGCATTGAGGAGATAAAGTTCGAGGCGGACGGTTGCACGGAGCTGAGGGCTTCGCTCAATACCCTTAAAAAATTCATAAATCACCAATATCTGCGGGACGACCGTCCCGGAAGGGAGGGTAAAGGCTATAACAAAGCCGTAAGCGTCATACTTATGAGCGACGGTTGGCCGACGGATTCCAACGGAATAGAGCAGAGCGGACCCGCATACAGGAACGTCATCGACGAATTCAACAGTTATCTCACGGCAATGGATTATGCCCGCAACGTGGATAAATATTCTATGGCGGTGGGCGACGACGCGTGCGAGGATATGTTGAGGTATTTTGCCGACGGCGACGAAAACCTCGGTGAAAACTCCCGTTTCTATCGTGTGGAAGCCTGCGAATCCATAGCTTCGGCGCTCGATTATCTGACTCGCGCAACGCTCGCGCATCACACCGTCGCGCCCATCGCCGACGACCTCGACGTCGACGACTTAGACGAGGAGACGGTAAAGAGCGTTTTAGACACTGAGGATAACGCGAATACGGTAACCGGGAGTCAACCGAACGCCGATACCGCGACGGAGAGTAATGAGAACGCGGAGCGTATAGTCGCTACGGGCAGCGAGTCAAAGTATCATATAGACGCCGACAAATGCAGACAAGACAAATGCATGGCGTGTATCGACAAATGTCCGCTGTCCGCAATAAAAGTACATAGCGGTATCGTGGAGATAGACGAGAAGGTATGTAACGGCTGCGGAATCTGCGAGTCCGAGTGCGGTTACGGCGCCGTTCACACGCTGATAGAGGTGGAAGTGAAGGATATACCGGACGATCTTTACGACGATCTCGACTGACGCAGGCGTTTAAGGCGCGTAACGGACTTATCGGGGAAATTACCGGAGCTCGGTTCGGGCGCCGCGTCTGAAAGCGCGGCTTGCCGCTTCCGAACACGGAAGCGGCAAACCGTGTAGCGGATAGCGGAGCAAACGGAGGTAAAAATGTACGTATTCAGCAGAATAACCACGGGATATAAGAAATTTTTAAAGGGATTGGCTTGCGAAGACGCCGTGGAGCACAGGCAATTCGACGATTTTGCGGTGATGGCTTGCGCCGACGGACACGGCGACCGCAAATGCAAGTACGCCGCCAAAGGCGCCGAACTCGCCGTTTGGACGATATGCAAAATTCTTCAAGAAAAAAGATCGGAAGCCGACGGCGTAGAGGATTTCGGCAGGGTGCTTAACGACGGCAGGGAGAGTATAATCAAGAGTTTTATATGCGCCTGGGTGGGCGCCGTCCTCGACGATTATAAGGTCAATCATGCCGAAGACGCCGCATTTCAGAGCGTATTCAAAGAGCTTTCGCGGTACGCCAAACGCATTTATCACGTGCGCAGCGAAGAAATGCCGGTAAGGGAATTCAGAAAGCTTGCGGAATACCGCCATAAATGCGAGGAAGAAATATATAAGATCACGTTGTTGTACGGTACAACGGTCAACGCGGCGGTGATAACCGATAAATTCGTATTCGCGATAGGGATAGGCGACGGGGACGTCGTGGCGGTCAACGGCAAAAGGGCGGAATGGCTATTGCCCGCGTACGCGCAATTTACCGACTCGCCCGCTTCGCTTTGCGGCAACTTCGGTATTATGCCCGATAACTTCAAAACCAATTACGTTCCCGTTACTAAAGGCAGGAGATTGACGGACTGTTATTTCCGTCCCGAAACGGTGACGATATCTACGGACGGACTGCGTAACGCGTTTTTGAGCGACGAAGCGTTTGCGGAAAAGCTCGTCGAAATCGCGGACGCGTTCAGAAAGGGGGAAGGGCAGGCGTTCGTGAGAAACGGTAAAAAATGGATATCCGAGCGTTCCGAGTACGGAGTGACGCAGGACGATATAGCGTTCGCGATGTGGACGAAGTACCCGTTGAGGGCGAAGAAAGCCGAAAGCCGTAAAGGCGCGGAGAAAGGAAAAAGCGCAACTGCAAAGAGCAGAAAAAGCGAAGTCCGATAGATTAAGAGCGATATGCCCGCAACCGGCAGAAAAACGAAAACGCGAAAAGTGCAAACGGACGGAAAAAACCGTCCGTTTGTTTTTGGCGTTTCGTTCGGGGATTTTCGGGAAGCGAGCGGTTTAATTTGCCTTTACGGGAGCCGCTCGGGTACGCTATTGACAAAGTATCGGTATTCGCATACAATTTTAATAAGATCCGCGATATGAGCGCGAACTTTACGTTAAACACCTTTATAGAGGAGGAAAAACCGTGAAGAAATTTTGTAAGGCGTTAGCCGTAATGCTTTTGCTCGTAGCGGCGTTTACCGTGCTAACGGCTTGCCACGGCGTGAAGAAAATAGACGAATTCAAGGAAGACCTCGAGAACGCCGAAAGCCTTACATTTAAGTTTCATGCCGCCGACTACGTCTCCGAAATAAATTATTTAATTAAAATCGACGGCAACAAAGCGTATATCGAGAGTTCGTTTGCGGGTAACTTATATACGGAGATAAAGGACGGATACCTTTATACTTATAGCGAAACGGCGAACGGTTGGACGAGGGATTCCGGCATACTGCTTCCCGAAACATCTTTGGGGATCGATCCTCGGACGCAGCTCGACTTCGACGAGTTTTTGAAAGGGGACAATTACGAATATTCGCGCAAGGATAAGGCTTACGTCGCCAAAGAGGGAGCCGCCGCTTTACCGTTCAATATTAACGGAGTGAGCGTGAGTTATCTCGAACTGTCGCTAAAAGGCAACGACTGCGTCGCAAAAGCCACGATAAACCTCAAAGGCTTCGTAAAGGACGTGACGCTCTGGACGGAAATAACCGACGTGAACTCGACCGTGGTACTGCTGCCCGACACCGTAAATTAAGGTTTCGGGGATTTTCGCGTTTTATAGCGAAAGCCCGATAACGGCTGTATCGGGTAAACAACGTATGGCTATGCGTTTACCAGTCTTTAAGCCCGATAAGATAGTCGGACGAAACGTCGAAAATCTGCGCCAATTTGAATATGTACGAGGCTTTAGGTTCGTTCACGCTGCGCTCCCAATAGTCTACCGCTTTTTGACTTACGCCTATAGCGGCGCCTAATTGCGCTTGAGTCATTCCTTTTTCCAGTCTTAATTCCTTAATTCTCGATGCAATAACGGACATGATTAAATTTTAGAAGAAATCTTCTATCGTATATTGACAAAGAAGAAAACTTCTTATACAATTTCGGTAGGAGGGACAACAATGAAAAAATTATCCGTTATTTTGATGATTGCAGTAGTTATTGCAATGAGTTTTGCGCTT
>CALVOD010000047.1 GCA_944350065.1 uncultured Clostridia bacterium | reverse complement strand
TCGTCTACGACGTAGTACGGAATATCGTCGTCATCTTCGCTGATATCGTCGTCGAACCGTTCTCCCGTATCGTATTTATCGTCCGAGAACAGTACCTTGCGGAGCATTTCGCGCAATTCTTCTTCCGTAATAGGTGGTTTTTTTTCTCCGCCCTCTTTTGTTTCGCATGCGTCGGCGCACGATTTATCGGCAGGCTTCCCTTCTTTTTCCTCATTTCCGCCGTTCTGCTCGCGTTCTTTCTTTTTCTTAGCCGCGTCCAGCCTCGCCGAACGCATACTGCGTTCGGCAGAGGTAGCCGAATGGCGTTCCAGGAAAAATTGCTTTTCGACCTCGCTCAGGCAATATACGATCTTACCCTCCGTAATTTCCGCAAATCCGTTAGCTATGAGATCGCTAACGGAGTTCGCTCGCTCCTGAGTAAACGGTCTCTGCCAGTTGCCCTTCTTGCCGTCCGCTCTTTCGATAATGCATTCCAGCTCGCCGACGTCGCGGTTTGTCATACTCCGCGCCGCCGCGTGTATTCTCATAAACGCGGCGTCTTCGTCGTTCACGTCGCAATAAGCGCCGTTCACCAGATAAACTTCGCCGTTGGGAAAAAGCGTTACGCAATCCTCGCGATTCATGCGGTTTAAGCAACGTTTTGCCGCTTCGTAATCGAGACCGCATTCGAATTGCAGTTCGGCGGCGGTGACCGTACGTCTAACTGAGCAATACTCTAATACTTTATGATAGATGGCTGTGCTGAATTTTTCCATATAACTTCTCCTTACGTCGCGTAATAAGCGGACTAATCGCCGTATCTCACGTTCTTAACGAAGCCGCCGTAAACCGAAACGCGGCGATAATACGTTCTCTTGTCGAAAGGCGGCACCGAGGTAACGTACTCGGATGCGTTCGCTTTCTCGCAATCGAATTCGGGGCAGAGATAGCTTCTCTCCATCATCGACCACAGAATATGATCGGCGCCCGCTCTGTTGACGATACATTCGCCGCACTTGAGCGTCATCAGTTTGCTTACGGGTATCAGCGGCACTACGTCTTTGGCGTAATTGTCTATTCTGGGTCCCCTGCCGTTAAGCGCGCTGAGCGGCGTGATTATCGTCCTTACACCGCATTCGTCGGAGAATTTCTTCTTCGTCGCGGCGTTGTTGCTGCCGATGAAAACGCGCATGTTCATATTGTCGGCAATTATCGCGCTTACCTCGTTGCCGTACACCCTGTCGAGCTGCGCGTAAGACTGTATCACGAGCACAAACCAGATGTTTCGGCTCCCGCAAGCCGAAATCGTGTTCTCGAAATCCGTAATTTGCGGCAGATTGCCGAATTCGTCGAGAATGAAATAGAACGGCTTGGGCAAGGTAAGATTTTCGCGCGCGTTGGCAATTTCTATGAGCGTGGTGTACGCCGCCGTCACGAACATCTGAATGAGCTTGTAGGACGCTTTTACCTCGTCGCGGTAGATGAGGAAAATGGCTACGGGTTCGTCCGACGACAGCAGCTCCTTAATATCGAAGGTGTTGCTGCTCGTAATGACCTGCGATACGGCGGGGCGCATGAACAGCAGCTTAGTGTTGAAAGTGGACAGAATGCAAGAGCGGGTGGTGCCGGCGCTTATAAGCAACGTGTCTTTGGCAAGCGAGCGTGCCACGCTGTCGTCCGGACGGGAGCTGAAATAGCCGTTGTCTTCCATTTCGGTACGCATGGTTTTGAAGCTCGCCAGTATCGACAGTATGGTGCGGAAAGAAAAGGTTTGCTCCGTGATAGGAGACATATTCTGCGCCGACGGCTCGGAGTCCTCGAGCATCGCCCACAGGAATGCGGTGAAAAGCTGTCTCGCGCTGTCTTCCCAGTAAGGGTCGCGCATATTCAAGGTGGGCATTATGCTTATGGCGAGATTGTCTATCTCCATACTCACGTCGGCAAGTATTTCCTGCTTCCTCGTTTCCAGCGCCTCATCGAGCTCGGCGCGCGTTTCGTAGACCGCACCTTCGAATTCGTAGCGGTAGTTCCCGTTCTTGTTCTTGTGCGTTTTCACGTTTTTAGCGCAATCCGCCGCTATGCGGTATTTGCGGAATATCGGCGTGAGCGGATTCCAGAACTCGGAATGCCTGTAATCGCGGAAATTGACGAGCACCACTTTATAGCCCTGCTCGCGCAGCATGCCCGCGCATTTCGAATACAGCTCCCCTTTCGGGTCGGTTATCAGCATGCTGTCCTTGCGCTTCTGATGCGCTTTGAGGAAAATGGTGGGGATTATGTATCCCGTGGTCTTTCCCGAACGGGTGGCGCCCAGCACGAGAACGTGCGTATCGCCGGTAAACGTGGTGTAAAGTTTGCCGTCTATGCGTCGCGACACGAGAGGCAGTCCCCCCTCGGAGTCCTCGCCGAGCTTGTCGAAAGCGTAGGTATTCTCCGAGTCGGGACCGTAAGAATCGTAATGTACGAGTTTAGAGCTCTCGTAATCTCGCAAAAGGTCTGTACCGTTAATTATATTCATGCTTTCCTCCCCTTCTTAACCTTTAAGTTTGAAGCCGATACGCGAATTGCCGAATTTCGCCGCGTAATGCTCCACGTCCGCGGGGCTTACGGGCTCGTCGCTATCGGTTACCGCTTTGTGGATGCAGACGTCTTTGACGACGGAGCGGCAATATTCCGCCCGTACGTCGCACATCTCTATGAGCGCTTCGCGCGCCTCCGTAGAAAATCCCGCTTTGACGTCGTAAGCCGCGGTGTATTCGGCTATCAGTTTATCGACGAGCGTTTCCTTTTCCTCGTCGTAAAGCGGCGCCGCTTCGGTTACCCTGAAAACGTCTGCGAACGCCTCGTCGCAAACGCCGCCCGCCGTCGCCACGAATACGCACCCGCTGAGGTCGAGCGTCACGTGCAGATCGCTTAATTTGTACGCCGCAGCCGATTCGACGTTGACCAGCTTGACGAAATCCGTTATCAGACCGCGGTCGATTTTGTCGATATCCTTGACGATGAAAACGGCAGTGGGCTTTTTAGCCGCAATAAGCGCCGACACCACGAAATTTTCTATCGTGGGCGTAACCTCTATCTTCGTGAGATCTTTGGCGTTGACCGTAAACACGAAGGGCGGAAAGCTATTGCGTATTGCCTCGATATACAAGTCGGTAACGCATTCGTTATTCGACAAGATAAGCGCGGACTGCCCTTTGCCGGTGCGACAGCGCGCGCCCACGACAGCCGCTATCTCACGCGCTTCGCGCGAGCGCTGTTCCGAGAATTCCGTATGTAACGGTTTTACAGGCTCCGCCTTGGCGCGAGAACTGAGCGGCAGATTGTTGATAGACGCGATATAATCGTCGGCGCCGCTGAGTATCACCTTGCGTCTGTCGGATATCGAAAACAATTCCGTATACGCTATGCGCGCTATGACGGGATTGTACTTCTCCGCCTCGCCGGGATGACGGTTGAGATACTTCTCGATAACGGCGACGTTATCGGCGTAGCGCGGCTCGCTCTCGCCATATCTGGCGAAAACGGCTTCGTATTCCCCGCCAAGCGCGCCGAAATCGAGTAATGCCTTGAGCATACCCAGATATTTCGGCGCGTTTGCGTTATCATACTTCATAAGCAGCAACATACCGTAAGCGTTGTTCCATCTCGCGCATTTGCGCGCGGCGGAAAGCCCCTTCGCGACGTCCTTGTCCACTGCCGTGCCCGTCAGAAGCATGAACGCCGCGGTGGCAAGCGGCAACACGTCGTTGCTGTTGAGCGCCACCGACACGAACGTCAGTACCCTGTCGCGCGTGGATACCGCGCCGTACTGGTCGCGTATCCCCATGAACGCGGTAAGCGCCCTGCCCTTGTGCTCGAGTATGCCGTGCTCCTTTTCGTCGTATTCGGTAGGCATACCGAATCTATTGTAGTAATCGAGTATGCGCATGATCTGCTCGTAAGACTCCACGTCCGTCACGTCGCCTATCTCTTTATGCGATACCAATTCATACAATTCTTCAATCTTTTTGTCGCTATAGCAACAGATTTTCCCTATCGTTTTGAATACTTTCTTACGGTCGATGAAGCGTCCCGCCACGTGCTCCACTGCAAAGTACGCTTCGAGCAATATTCCTTCCGGGGTTATGTGATTCATTGTTTCCTCCATGCTTTGGGTATGGTGTCGATCACCTGATCGATGATGCCGTACTCGCGCGCCTCGTCGGCGTAAAGCACGTAGTCGCGGTCGGTGTCCTCTGCGATACGTTTGATACTCTTGCCGGTGTTTTTGGCGAGTATGGCGTTGAGCCTGTCTCTGGTGCGCTCGATGTGCTTGGCGGCGATGATGATATCCTCCGCCTGTCCCTGCGCGCCGCCGAGAGGCTGGTGGATAAGAACTTCGGTATTGGGCAGAGCGCACCTCTTGCCTCGGGTACCGGACGACAGCAAAAACGCCGCCATAGACGCCGCGCAGCCTATACCTACCGTCTGCACCTCGACGGAAACGTAGTTCATGGCGTCGTAGATAGCCATTCCTGCGTTTACCTCGCCGCCCGGCGAGTTGATGAAAAGCTGAATAGGTCTCGCGGGATATTTTTTCTCGAGGTATAAAAGCTGGCAAACCACTCTCTGCGCGAGTCCGCCGTCGATTACGCCGTTAAGAAGAATTATCCCTTCCTCGAGTAACGTATCAGCCGAAAAATTACCTATATTTCCGTTGTACTCCATTATTTCCTCCTTATCGAAATTGTTGAATAACAGTTGAACCGCGCAAAAAAGCGCATAATTTTGCACTATCCGCCTTACGAAATAACGCCTGCGGCAAACTTCGTTGACGAGCGGCGCGTTAAAATATGATGATAAGTCGATCCGTTTTTTCCATACCGGGCGCGAGTGTATAAAGTCTGCGACGGTTCTCCCGAGTATGGTTCGATTAAATTATTTGAGAGCTTTCTCCGCACGAACTTCATTGTGCGGATACGAAATCCGATTCGCCTTGCGGAAAGCGCATAAGCGAAGGTGAAAAGATGCTACGTTAAAGCGGAATTTTTTTGACGTTATCCCCCCCGGCTCGCCGCTTGAAAACTGTGGCGACTGCCGCCTTACGAATTAGCCGGTCCGATTGCCTCTTGCCTACGACAACGAAAGGGTTGACCTCTCGCATGGCGCCCACCGAACTGCAAGTTCCGGCAAAACGCCCTAAATCGATCCTAAAACAAGACGCCATACGAAGGTCACTTGCAATCGTTCCGTCTTATTTTCCACCGGTAATTATATATGAAATCGCGCGGGCTTGCAAGTAGTGACAATCAAAATTTTTATCATTTTTATTGAACAAATTAACACTTTGTAACTTGCAAAGTTGCTTTTTTAAAAAAATGCGTATTTTAGGTTGAATCTATACTTTTTTCGTGGTACCATTTAATATATAAAAGGAGGAAGTCAGAATATGGGCAGACATCCGAAAAACAAAGGCTCTCAACTGCCGGACAGTGATAACGGCTCGCAGTTTTTCAAAAATATTTATTACTTTTATGTAAACAGCGGGATGGATAAAGGTGAATTTCTGCGCAAGTCGGGCATCAACTCGATAAATATGTGGAGACGATATGCCGGCGGCACCACGCCGAGAAGCAGTACGCTTAACAGCTTTACGCTCGCCTTAAACGAGATCATCGCCTCCAGACCGTCGCTGAAAATTCTGTTGCCGGACGGTATTACCGACCCGATGCTGCTGCTGAACAGCGACCTCGCGGGGCTTTTGAGCGAAGGCAAACCGCCCGCTCAGATAAGCGAAAGCACTTTTACGCCCGTGGCGTGCATATCCAAATTCACCGGAATTTATATCGTTTATTATCCCAATACTTCCGAAAGCGACAATGCCGATTACAAACTTTCTTACGGCGTGATGGCGGTTACCGAGGACGCAATCAAGAACGATTTCCGTTTGACGTGCCGCGCGTTTTTCAACATAAGCGACTACCGGCGCGCCAAAGATTGTTTCGCGCAGATGAATTCCGTTCAACCCGACAAGCTGCCCGCCACGATATTGCAGCTGAAAGCGGGTCCGCTTACCGCCGAACGCTATTACGAAGGCGAGCTTACCCTCGCCAAAACTTTTTTCTGGCTCAATATGCGCGCGATGAATCATACCGAATTTCTTTCGGTTTCCTTCGATATGGACGTAAAAACGCTCTATCTTAATCCCGATAAACTTTTCGACGGGACGCGAGGAATAGCGTTGTCGCAAGCTGCGGACGCAAGCGACCTTCACTCCATAGCTTTCCCGCTTATATTGAGCAAACGCCCCATAGAGGATAATGTGTATCAGGTGAGAAATTTCCTCAATTTCCGATACAACGCCCCTGACGAAACGCTGATAGCGCGCGTTTCGGAAAAGATAATCACCTCGTTGGAGACGCTCGACGCCTTGCCTGAAGGCAGCTTGCACCTGAAGAAAATATATCTCAACGACTTGTTGAAAAATATGATAAACGAACAGATCGGTTACGTTCTGACCCGCACGACGGTACTCGACAAGATATCCACGGGCAACTGCTACGAGCAACTGTTAAAACGCAGATAAGGGTCACGGAAGATACGGAGGGAAGAAATATGTTCGAACTGTACCGCCACCGGACTTTGGAAACGAGCGACGTTCTCAAGCAAAAACTTTGCGCGTTGCTGCTCGAAAACAACAACAGAAGTTTCGACGACCCGACGCGCGTGGTCGACGCCGCCGTGACCGAAGCGGAAAATTGGCTTGTCTCACGAAAACGTGCGCTCGGTCTCAGAGTGAACAATATAAATCAACCGATAAGGACGAACGGCGAAGCGTACGTCAATCACGCGATACGCACCGCGCTGATACTGTGCGGCAACCGTCTCAGTATTTCCGAAAGCGTCGTTTCGGCGGCATTGCTGCACGACGTCGCAACGGAAACGGGCTATTCGCTTGACGCCATAAGCGACGTATTCGGAGAAGACACGGCAAAACTTGTCGAAAGCGTCATTTTCGTTTCCAAAAGCGAAATAAGTTATATTAACGCGGTTGCAAACGACGAAAGTTACAACAAGAACCTCGGCGCATACGCGTCGCAATTTTCGCAATGGGCGCTGCTCATAAAATTTGCCGCGCGCTTCGACGAACTGGTAACCATAAACGCGCTCGAGGAGCATAAGCAAACGGCGCTCGTCAACGATACCAAAACCTTTCTTTTACCGCTGATGCGGCATACCGACGCCTCTTTATTCGCCGAAGCCGTGCAGGAAGAAATATTCAGAATAGAACAACGCCTGCGCAAAAAGCACGCTTTCACCGACCATTACGAAACGCTTCGCGCAAAGTTCGAGGAAATGAACACCGAACCCTGGATAAACGGCGTCACGGAACGCTTGAACACCGTTTTCGTATTCGACGAACTCGGCGTGCCGTTTATCGAAAGGCCGTTATTCGAATCGTTTATCCGTTTGCCGAACTATATGTACCGCGCGTACGAAATGCTTAAGGAGCGCCGCATAGCGGACACCTCCGACGCAACGCCTTCCGTCTTTGTCAACCGCATAATAGCCATCACGAGCCTGCGCCGCCACAACGACAACGCCGCCGCCATAGCGTTGTACACGGCGTTCACCGAGCAGAACAGACTCAAGGATCTGCACGTTACCGGTATCGGTCAGGACGTGTTGTATTTCCGCGACGAATACCTCAACGAGTACGAAATACGCACCGTTCCCAAAGAAAACATCGGGGAATTTCTGTTCGGTCAGTTAGGTCCCGCTTCCGTGAAGACCTACGAGTCGGACATAGAAGTATTTAACGAAAAAAATATTTCGGTCACGTTACCGGCGCGTTCGACGGTAATAGATTACGCTTTTACCGTGGAACCCGAGCGCGCCGTGATGCTTACGGGCGTTAAAATCAACGACGTCGACGCGTCTATATTCATGACGCTCGAAAACAATCAACGTATTACGCTGAGCTTCGACAAACGCCCTCAAGCCGCCGTACAATGGTTATATTACTGCACGCTCCCCGCGGCGCGTATGGAAATGATAGAATATTTCGGCAGGATAATAGCGGCGTTGAGAGCGGCTTTGCAGAACGCCGACAGCAGCGACGACGAAAACGAGCGCAACTTCATCGACGCGGAGCCTCTTAAAAAGCTGATGTTCAATTACGAACCGCAGATCACGAGCGCCGACGAAGCTCCCGAGACCTGAGAACATAATTGTTGCGGATAAGCTCGTCGAAGGTCACGGGGCGGAAATTATTTACGTCCGCGCCGGCGTTAAAGGCGTTTTCCATCGAATACAGTGTGTCTTTGTGCGGGAAATCTTCGCGTGCGTGTACGTGTCCGTAAATATGATATTTCCCTTCGAAAAACAGCATCGGGAAGTGACATAAAGTTGCGTTCCCGCGCCCGCAGTTCACCGTAATGATATCTCTTACGTCCTCGAAATACTTGCTTAAATCCACTCTGCCCGTCCAGTCCTTGTCGTGATTGCCGAGAATAAGATATTTTTTGCCTTTCAGACGGCGTAGGATATCTTCGGGATCGGTCTCGCTTCTGTAAAAAAGATCCCCTACGACGTAAACGGTGTCGCGCGCGCCTACCGCCGCGTTCCAGTTGGCGACGAGGGCTTCGTTCATTTCCGATATGTCTTTGAACGGACGCTTGCACAACTCCAATACGGCGGCGTGTCCGAAATGCAGATCGCTTATGTAAAAGTCCATATTTTTTCCTACTTTTCTATTATGATACGGGCTCATCGTCCTGCGCCCGACGGCTATAAGAAAAGACCGTCTTGCGACGGTCTTTTGTTCGTTGCGATTCAGGTCAGAATTTAAGATCGTCCGTATTGTCTTCCTCCGGAGTCGCTTCTTCTTTGAATATCTCCTCGTTAACTTCGGATACGTCGCTCGGCAAAGAGCCGTCCGCAGCGGCTTCGGAAGCGGGCACGGGAGTCGCGGTTTCTTCGAGGTCGAAAAGACCTTCTTCACGGCTGCGCTCCTTGAGTTGCTCGACTATCTTGGCGTGCTCTTTCTTGCCGAGAGGGTAGAATATCATGGCTATCGCCATGAGCGCCGCCGAAATAGCGGATATCCATAGCGCGAGATCGAAGTAGTCCGTCGCTATCTTCATAAGTTCGTCGGAAACGGTCTGTACGTCGAAATAGTTATTGGGCTGATATCCCATTCCCTGCTTGACGTAAGCGATGACGACGTAACCCACGTTGGTGAACACAAGCACCAGCGTATACGCGAACATCTGTATGAAGCCTTCGAGCCGCTTGCC
>CALVOD010000046.1 GCA_944350065.1 uncultured Clostridia bacterium | reverse complement strand
GCATTCGAAGCTACCGTGAAAAGGGCGCGTCCCTGGACGATAATGTGCTCCTATAACCGTATAAACGGCGTATATTCGTCGGAGAACAAATGGCTTCTCAACGACGTATTTCGCGACGAATGGGGCTTCGACGGCTTTGTGATGACGGACTGGGGCGCGATAGCGGACAGGGTGAAAGGCTTGGAAGCGGGACTGGAGCTCGAAATGCCTTCGAGCGGCGGCAAGAACGACCGCAAGATAGTCGAAGCGGTGAAATCGGGCGAGCTCGACGAGAAGATACTCGACAGAGCGTGCGAGCGCATAATAGAGAAGATTGTAGCTACGCGCGGACGGGCGAAATGCGAATACGATCGCGAAGCGGACCACAAACTCGCGCGCGAAATAGCCGCGGAATGCATGGTGCTTCTCAAGAACGACGGTATATTGCCGCTTGCCGCGGATAAGAAATACGCCTTTATCGGCAAGTTTGCCAAAGAGCCCCGTCATCAAGGCGGCGGAAGCTCGCACATAAACACCTACAAGGTGGTCGGCGCTTGGGACGCGGCGGAAGGAATAGACAAAATTTACGCCGACGGATATACCGAGAGGGACGAAGTGGACGCTACGCTTATAGCGGAAGCCGTCGAAACGGCTAAGAAAGCGGACGTCGCGATAGTGTTCGCGGGGCTTACGGACGCCTACGAATCGGAGGGCTTCGACCGCAAGCATATAGATATGCCCGCGGGACACGTCAAGCTTATCGAAGCGGTAGCGGAGGCTAACCCGAATACCGTAGTGGTCTTGCATAACGGTTCGCCGGTGACAATGCCGTGGCTTCCGAAGGTCAAAGGCGTACTCGAAGCCTATCTCGGAGGAGAAGCCTCGGGCGAAGCGGTATACGACATACTGTTCGGTAAAGTCAATCCGTCCGGTAAACTTCCCGAAACCTTCCCGCTTGCGTTGGAGGACGTCGCGGCGAGCGCGTACTTCCCGGGCGGCACCGCGGCGGTGCAGTACAGAGAGGGGCTTTACGTGGGGTACCGCTATTTCGACAAAGCGGAAAAACCTGTGCTGTTCCCCTTCGGATACGGACTCTCTTATACGGAATTCGGGTACTCTGACATTAAGATAAAGAAACCCGAAATCGACATTAACGCCGAAAATCTCGAACTTTCCTTTGCGGTGGAGAACGTAGGCAAGGTATTCGGAAAGGAAGCGGCACAGGTGTACGTTGCCGATAAATCAAGCTCCGTATACCGTCCCGTAAAAGAGCTGAAGGCTTTCGAAAAGGTGGCGCTCGAGCCCGGCGAAAAGAAGACTGTAAACGTCACTCTCGACAAACGCGCGTTCGCGTATTACGACGTAGAGCGTAAGGATTGGCTCGTTGAGTCCGGCGAATTCGAAATTCTTGTCGGGGCGTCTTCGCGCGATATAAGGCTCAAGGCTACCGTAAACGTCAAGGGCGACGAGGGCGCCGGCGGCGACGACGCGCTGAAACTTCCTTCGTATTATAGCGGCAAAGTGGAGGCGGTATCGGACGCGGAGTTCGAGACGATGCTCGGCAGGAAGCCTCTCCCGCTCGACAAGCCCGCCGATTACAAGCTCGATTTCTCGTCCACTTTCGAGGACGCGAAGAACGTGGGCAGCGGACTGGGCAAGTTTATAGCCTGGCTAATACCTAAGTGCATCAAGGACAACGGACTCGGCTCGAGCGCGATAATGGTAGCTATCATAATGCAGACGCCGATACGCGCGATGTCGAATATGTCCGGCGGTCTTTTGAGCGACGATATGGCGGAAGGACTCATAATGCTTTTCAACCGCGAGCACAGGCTCAGAGGCTGGGGCAAGATATTGAAAGGCGTATGCCTTATGGGCAAACACGCCAAACTTGCCAAAGAGAACAAACTCTGATCCTTTATGGATTTAAACAAAATCGGTTAAAACAAAAAAAGGCGCGCGGCAGGCGCGCCTTTTTTGTTAATCGGAATGGAATATAATTTATTTGACGCACGCGCGGCTTTGCCGCGCGTGCGTTTAAGCCGTTCACACGGAAGGGCTTAAAGCGCGTCGAGGGCTGTTTTTAAAAGTTCGGACACGGTGGGATGGGGGAATACGAGTTTTTTCGCTTCTTTCAAGGGCGTTTTAAGGGTTATGAGCGCGGCTGCGGTCGTTATTATTTCGCCTGCGTACGGAACGGCTGCGTGCGCGCCTGCGAGTATGCCGCGTTCCTTGTCGGCTACGAGCTTGACGAAGCCGTCCCGTTCGTCCGTTTCCGCAACGTAGCGCCCTGAATAGGCGGCGGGAATTTTAACTGTAGCGTAGCGCGGGTCGTCAGGCGCCGCCACAATACCCGCCGAAGCTCCTTCGGGAGAAGTGTATATCACCGACGGTATTGCGTCGTAGTTCACTTCGTCGGGGATACCGAGCATACCGTTCACCGCCGCTTCCGCTTCGCGGTAGGCAGTGTGTGCGAGCATTGACCTCCCCGTGACGTCTCCCGCCGCGTATACGCCTTTTACGTTCGTGCGCATCGCCGAATCGGTTATTATACCGGCTTTATCGGTCGCCACGCCGAGATTTTCGAGTCCGTAACCCGATAAAACCGCGCGCCTTCCTGCCGAAAGCAGTATCTTGTCCGCTTCGACGAAACCTTCTGTCGCTCCCGAATATTTTACGCCTTCGTCGGTTATTTCAGTTACCATAGCTGAGGTAACGAAGGTTACGCCCTTACGCGCCAATGCTTTCGTTATCACGTCCGCCACGTCGCCGTCGGTTGCGCCGAGAAGGCGCGGCGCGGCTTCGATAACGGTTACTTTGCTTTTCGCGGAGGCGTAATACGAGGCGGTCTCCACGCCTACCACTCCGCCGCCTATTACGACGAGAGAGCGGGGCGGCTCGGGTAAATTAAATATTTCCTTGTTGGTAATTACGCGCCCCGCGCGCATTCCTTCGTATATGCCTTTTACGGGCGGTACCGCCGTTTCTGAGCCGCAGGCTATCAGCAGATTGTCCGCGCTGTGCCTTTCGCCTGCGGCGCTGACGATTATTTTGCCGTCGAAGATACCTTCTATGTATCCTTCCGCTTTACATACCTCCGCTCCCGATGCTTTCAGCGCCGAGCGTACTCCCGCGGTAAGAACGCGCACCACCTTCGTCTTGCGCGCCACCACGGCGGCGTGCTCCGTATCCGCTTCCGACGTTTTCACGCCGTATCTTACGCCGTGCGCGCAGTAATCCGCAACTTTCGCCGCCTGTAAAAAAGTTTTCGAAGGGATACAGCCCGAGTTAAGGCATACCCCGCCGAGCTCCGCTTTCTCGATGAGCAGGGTGCGCATCTTTTTTGCGGCGATCTCCGCGGCGCGGTATCCCGCGGGACCTCCTCCGAGTATTATCAATCCGTATTCAGCCATATCGACCTCCGCGCGTGCGCGCCCGTTGTTAATTACAAATATATGATACCATATATTTTGCGTTTGCCGCAGTTAAATTAAGCAGTTAAACGGGAATTGTTTCGAGAACGCGAAAAATTGTTTTTTCTCTTTCGCCCGCTCGCGCCGCTTGCGGCGCGAGTGAGAGACGCCCGCCCCGTTCGGAGCAACAAAAAAGAGCCCGCTTGCTTGGCTCTTTTAGTATTTGTGGAGGAGGGATTGAGAAATTAAATTTTAATTGGTTTACACAAGAATCTATTTTTACACCCGGCAAGCGCGGACTGTATGTCCTCTGGGTTCCGTGTATCTTCTTGATGATACAAGTTTACCAAGCCTTTATGAAAAGTAAAGGGATTAAGGATTGAATGTTGTGTGAATATCCATTGTATTTAAGTAAAAGGCTTACGCGCTTGCCAATATTCCGCACGAGTGCTATCATATTCCCTATGGAAAAGATAAAATTCGTATTTTTCGATATGGACGGCACCCTTCTCGACACGCTCGAGGACCTGCACGAAGCGCTCAATCATACGCTTGGGGAAATGGGCTATCCTCTCAAAACGCTCGAAGAAACCCGCAACTATGTGGGGAACGGCATATTCTGTCTCGTCGAAAGGGGATTACCCGAAAACGCCAAGTACCTTGCGAAAGAGGGGAGCGAGCGGTTCAAAAAATATTACCGTGCGCACCTTACCGTGCACACCCGCCCGTATGAAGGGATAACGGAGCTTATCGAAGCGCTCGAAGCGCGGGGGATAAAGATAGGTATCGTCTCGAATAAGTCTCAACAGCCTCTCGAGGAACTTGCGGAGTATTTCTTTAGAGGGAAAGCGAGCGTGACGGTGGGCTACACCGACGGTCTGCCCGCAAAACCGGCGCCCGATATGCTCTATGCCGCAATGGAAGCGGTGGGCGCGGATAAGGAAAATTCGCTTTATGCGGGAGATTCCGCGGTGGACGTCGAAACGGCGTTGAACGCGGGCGTGAAGGGAATTTTCTGCGCCTGGGGATTCGCGGGCAGAGAGCGCCTCGAAAAAACGGGAGCGCGCCCGATAATAGACGCGCCCGAAGAACTCCTTAATTATCTCGGTTAGTTTATACGATCAAGGACTTATTTCCCGAGCCCGATAATATCCTCAGTTATTTTGTAAGCCATTAGAAGCCCTGCCACGGCAGGGCAATAAATTATGCTTGAGGGGACCGTTTTACCGGTTTCGGTATCCGTGGCTGCGCGTTTCGGTATTTCGTCGCTTGCCACGACGTTCAGACGGGTTATGCCCGAAGCCCGCAGCTCGCGTCTTATGACGCGAGCGAGAGGGCAGTTTGTGGTTTTCGAGATATCAGTCACGCGGAAGCGCTCGGGATCGTATTTGTTGCCCGCGCCCATTGCGGAGACTATTTTCGTTCCGTCAGAAACCGCGCGCTTTATGAGCGTAAGTTTGCTTTTTACGGAATCGATGGCGTCGGCTATGTAGTTGTAGTTTTTTAAGTCTATCGCCTTCGCCGTTTCTTCGGAATAGAAAAAATTGAATGCCCTGACGTCCGCTTCGGGGTTTATGTCGAGTATCCGCGCGCGCATTACTTCCGCTTTCGGCTTGCCGAGAGTGGAGTTAAGCGCTATTATCTGGCGGTTGATATTCGTTTCGGTAACGACGTCAGCGTCGATAAGGTCTATATGACCTACGCCGCTACGCGCGAGCGCTTCCGCGACGTAGCCGCCCACTCCGCCTATACCGAAGACCGCTACGCGTGCGGAGCGCAGCTTTTCTATACCTTCCTCGCCGATGAGCGCCGCCGTTCTGTCGATAAACATAGCTTTATTCCTTATCGGAGCCGTCGTCTTCGGCGGCTGCAGCTTCGGGAAGCGGCGCGTTCGCTTCGCTCGCCGCGCCTTCCGTTGCGAGTTCGCCGCGCCTGATACGCAGTTCGTCGTTTATAGCCTTTTTCTTGGCGCCTATGAGGTCGTATTTAAGTATCGGTATCGCTGCGAGAAGGCTCGTGATGCCGGGAATGACGGTGTATGCGAAATACACGCCGCGTTTTGTCTCGAAGGTAAATTCGGTAGCGGTTGCGGAATATCCCACCATATCGCTGAATACGACGGCAAGGCAAACGGCTGCGCCGAGAGCCAAGGTTACTTTGATCGAGAAGGAAAGCACGGCGTACGCCACGCCTTCGGTGCGTTTACCCGTCTTATGCTCGTAATAATCGACGGAGTCCGCCACCATTATCATCGGCATTATGTTGACCGCGCCGAACTGAAGTCCCATAAGGAAAAGGGTGGGTATAAGCGCGGCGAGGTGGAAATTCGCCCATACCGCCACGAAGAAGGCGAGCAACGAGGAAAGGAAGCCGTATACGGACATTCCGACGAAGACCTTGCGCTCGTCGAATTTTTTGATAAGCAGCGGGGTAAGCGCCATCGATATCATGGTGCCCGCCGCGGTGGAAATACCGAGTACGATGATGAGGTTCTGTCCGCCTAAAAGGGCGTTAGCCGCCTGCACCTGTATAGCCATTGCACCCTGACGTGCGAAGCCGAGAAAATACGATATCATCACGAGGAGGAGATATTTGTTATTTCTCAAGGCGGATACCATTTCTTTCGCGGTCATTTTTTCGGCTTTATACGGGACGCGTTCCTTGTTGAAAAACGCTATCAGCGCGAGCATTGCGGAGCCGATGACGCCGATGGCGACGGCATTCCAAAGGTATTCGGCGATGCTGAGCGTGCCGTCAATACCTGCGCCGCCGGGAACGCAAAGGCATACGACGGGGACGACGACGTAGGGAGCCGCCTGACCTATCGAGCGGAAGGTTCCCGAGAACCCTATGAGATTGGTGCGTTCGGTGGAATCGGGAGTGAGCACGGCGCTTATCGCCTGAGAGGGCACGTCGCCCATAGTCATCGCCATACTCCACACGGTGGTCGCTACGAAAATGTACGCGAGAAGGGCGGCGCCTTCGAGGGGCACGTCGATGAAAATCATTATCGTGAAAAGGATAAGCGGCGGCACGGAATAGAGGATGAAGGGCTTGAGTTTTCCGTAGCCTTTGTCGGGCTTGCGCTCGATAAGGTTGCCGACAACGGGGTCGAATATCGCGGAAACTATCTTAGCCGCCAGTATGATGAAAGGAACGCTCACGAGAGCTTCCGAAGTAAGTCTTCCCGTGGTGCTGTAGAATTCGAGCTGGTAGGAATTTATATAGAAAACCACCATTTGCAGTCCGAAAAGACCAATAGAATAGATCAAAATTTCTTTGAAGGAGAGAAATTTTTTCTTGGGTGCAGTGTTAACGTCCGACATAATGCCTCCTCGATATCCGAAAACGTATCCGATTTATTTTATTATCGCATAACGGGCGGCTTTTTGTAAATAGGAAATTACGCGCGGGCGAAAAAAACGCGCGCAATTATATGCGCGCGTAAGATGCGTTATAACGGGAGCTTCGGTTAGAAGTCCGTAGGAGCTATACGCGTTGCGAGCGTGGAGTAATTCCAGTAATTTTTGTAGTCTCCGAGAAGCGGTTTCGGGACGTATATTTTGAATGAAGACGCAAGCATCGAGAGGTTGAAGCTCGTCTGGGTGACGACGGCCGGCACGAATAAGGAGCCCGTATCCTGAGCCGTTTCGCCCTGCATATAGAGCGCGGTGAGGTTGCGGCACTCCATAAAGGCGTAGGATCCTATTCTTAAAGTGCGGTTGGGGAGAGTGACTCTTGAAAGCGTGGAATTTGCGCTGAAAGCGTAAGAGCAGACCTTCTCGAGATAAGCGGTGCGCGAGGAAATACCTCTTATAGCGCTGTCGGAAGCGATATATTCGTTCATATCAAGCGAAGTGTCGTCGCCGTAATAGGCGTGCAGCACGTAATACACCGCGTCGTCGCGGTAGGTAAGACCCGCGTACGGATCGTCGGCAGCGTCTGCCTGAAGCTTGGAGAAATACACGCCCGATTCGTCCGCTTTGAGGGGATAGCGCGAGTAGACTATACCGTCGAAAGGCGCCGAAGCGAATTCGTATATTTTCTGTATAAGCGCAAGAGAATATGCGCTGGGCACGTAGTAACCGCCTTCGTCCTTGGAAGCCACGAGGAAGGCGCGCGTAAACCGTTCGGTAGCGCCTGCGGGCACCACGATATCCGTGGTTGGCGCGCCCGACGAGTATCCGAACGCCTGCGAGCCGTAGGTAGGGGGCTTTGTGCCGAGGAAAACGGCTACCGCGCCGCTTACGTCGGAGAAGGCTTGCGCGGCAATGCTTACCGTATCGGGCTGAACGTAGACGGGCGCCGGCTTGGTCTCCACGGGGTGAACGTAAATGAGCACGTTGCCGAGGTAGGTAACCGTGGCGCCCTTTTCGCCGTTGAAGTCGTATTGCACTCCGGAAGTCGCGAGCCAGGGAGCGGCTTCTTCCGAATTCGAGGAGAGCAGGCTCCCGAAAACGTAACTTCCGGCTTCTATAAGCGAGTTTCCGCCATTGACCGTTTCGAGCTCGGTCGCGCCCCGGAAGGCTTGGTTATAGAGGGATTCTACGTTCTTGAGATCCGCTTCCGTTATCGCGGTGTAAGCGAAGGTTTCTTCGCGGATTATCTTGAGCGAGTCGGGGATATTGACAGAGCTTAGCGAGGAACAGTCCTTGAACGCGCGCATACCGAGCTCGGCTACCGAGTCGGGAAGCGCCGCTTCGCCGAGCGAGGTACAGCTTGCAAACGCCGCGGTACCTATTTCCGTGAGCGAGCTATTGTCTCCGAAATCCACGGTAGCGAGCTTAGAGCAGCCGGCAAATGCGTTCGCACCTATTTTTTCGAGTCCGTCGGACAGGACCACGCTCGTGAGTTCTGTGCATTGACTGAAGGCGTTTAGTCCTATTTCTCTGTATGAGGAAGGTACTATGACGCTTTTCAGAGAAGTATTTTCGGCAAAGGCGTTGTCCTTTATCGCCACTATAGGCGAGCCGTTCTCGTCCTCAGCGGGCAGCGTGACGTCGTCGTAAGGTATGAAGGGGTATTTGAAACCGGTAAGCACCACTTCGTCGTCCACCACGGTGAACGCGAATTCCGGTTCGGCGTAAGCCCACAACGCGTAAAGGAAGATATTGGAAGTGACGGGCTCGGTAAAATCGTATTTAATTTTATATTCGGAATCCTTGTACCAGCCGAACAGGACGTATCCTTCGCGATAAGGGGCGGTGGGTTCCACGGCGCATTCGCCCGGCGAAACGCGTTGAGCGGGCACGGAGCCGTAGCCGGTGGTGAAATATACTACGTATTTTCCGTCGTTTTCGTTGGGAACAGCGGCGGAAGCGCGTTCTTTGAAGACCAGTATTTCGGTGGTCGCGAAAATTGCGTCGGAGGAAACGGCTGTCGCTTTTAACGTGACGAGTCCTTCTTTAAGGGCGGTAACGCTTATGCCGTCGTCGTTGACGGAAACTATGGACGGGTTGGAGGAGGTGAGGACATATTCTCTGCCGCGGGGAGCGGTAGTGACCTCCGGGGTAAACACGACGGACTCGGAAAGGTACATTTCGTAACTTCCCGCCGAAAAATAAATGGTATTGGTGCGATCGCCGCAAGCGGCGAGGGCGAAAACAGCCGACGCGCACATAAGGCAAAGCAACACTAATATAATACCGCGTTTACTCATAGCGCAATTATACCATATAATAACGCGTGTGCACAACCGCGCGCGCAATATTCACAGTAAATTCATACCGAAAACACCTTGCCCCGCAGTCGAGCGTCTCAAAATGTGTAAAATATTGGAAATTATACAAAATTTACGCATAATCGCAACTGAAAAAAAATATATAAAAATATTAAATATTCATTGAAACATTTGATTTATGCAAAAGATTAGTGTAAACTTGAGCTACATTCA
>CALVOD010000045.1 GCA_944350065.1 uncultured Clostridia bacterium | reverse complement strand
AAATCGTCGCGTTTTTTTATATCGGTAAGCCGAAAAGCCGTTTACAGAAGCCTTAACGCTTGCCGTTGTAATCTACTGCCGCAGCCACGAAGCCCGCGAACAGGGGGTGCGGACGGTTGGGACGGCTCTTGAATTCGGGGTGAAACTGCACTCCGATATGGAAAGCTCTGTCGCTGAGCTCCACGGTTTCGACGAGTCTTCCGTCGGGCGAAAGCCCGCCGAGGACGAGTCCCGCTTCCGTAAGCGTGGCGCGGTACTCGTTATTGAATTCGTAACGGTGGCGGTGCCTTTCGGATATTTCCGATTTTCCGTAGAATTTTTCCATGGAGCTTCCCTTCGTTATCACGCAGGGGTAGGCTCCGAGGCGCAGGGTGCCGCCTTTGCTTATTTCTTCGTTTTGCCCGGGCATAAAGTCTATTACCTTGTGAGCGCACTCGCGGTCGAATTCGCCCGAAATCGCGTCAGATATTCCGCATACGTTCCGCGCGTATTCGATAACGGCTATCTGCATCCCGAGACAAATCCCGAAATAGGGCACGCGGTTTTCGCGAGCGTATTTCGCGGCGAGGATCATTCCTTCTATCCCGCGCGAACCGAATCCTCCCGGAACGAGTATTCCGTCCGCGAAAGACAGCGTTTCTTCGTAGTTTTCGGGCGTGAGAGTTTCGGAGTCTATCCAGCTGATTTTAACTTCGGCGTTTAATCCGTATCCCGCGTGACTCAACGCTTCGGACACCGACAGATATGCGTCGTGCAGCTTAACGTATTTGCCGACGAGCGCTATCGAAACCTTTTTGCTGCGCGACTTGATACGCTTTACGAGCGCTTTCCATTCCGTAAGGTCGCATTCCTCGCTTTTAAGCCCCAGTTCTCTGCATACTACCGCCGAAAAATTTTGCTTTTCGAGCATAAGCGGCGCTTCGTAAAGTATGGGAAGGGTGCGGTTTTCTATTACGCAATCGCTTTTTACGTTGCAGAAAAGCGCAATTTTGCGGAAGATATCGGCTTCGAGCGGTTTGTCGCAGCGTAAAACTATTATGTCGGGATTTATCCCCATTCCGAGAAGCTCCTTCACCGAATGCTGGGTGGGCTTCGACTTGTGTTCGTCCGAACCGCTTAAAAACGGCACGAGAGTGACGTGTACGTAAAGGCTGTTTTCTTTGCCGACTTCGATACCTATCTGCCGCACCGCTTCGATGAAAGGTTGCGACTCTATGTCGCCGATCGTGCCGCCGATTTCCGTGATCACCACGTCGGCGTCCGTGGTCTTCGCCACGCGGTAAACGAAGTCTTTGATTTCGTTGGTGATATGCGGAATAACCTGCACCGTCGAACCCAAATATTCGCCTCGGCGCTCTTTATTCAGTACGTTCCAATATACTTTGCCCGTGGTAAGATTGGAGTATTTGTTGAGGTCTTCGTCGATAAACCTTTCGTAATGCCCGAGGTCGAGGTCGGTCTCCGCGCCGTCCTCGGTGACGAAAACTTCGCCGTGCTGATAGGGGCTCATAGTCCCCGGATCCACGTTGATGTACGGGTCGAGCTTCTGCGCCGCCACTTTGAATCCGCGCGCTTTCAATAGTCTTCCGAGCGAAGCCGCCGTAATGCCTTTGCCAAGTCCCGAAACCACGCCGCCCGTGACGAATATGAATTTTGTCATAGCCTATATCTCCTTTATCTTTACCTTTACCGTTTTGCGATGAGTTGTCGTTTGCGTCGTATATGCGACGGATATCGTCGTTATTTACATTATTCCCATTCCACCGTGGCGGGCGGCTTGGAAGTAACGTCGTATACCACGCGGCTTATACCGCGTACTTCGTTGGTAATACGGTTGCTTGCGCGCGCAATGACTTCGTAAGGTATTCGCGTCCATTCCGCCGTCATGAAGTCGTCCGTGCTCACGGCGCGCAGCGCGAGCGTGTAGCCGTAAGTGCGCGCGTCGCCTTTAACGCCCACCGTGCGGCAGTCGGTAAGCACAGCAAAATATTGATCGGGATTGTCGTCGAGCTTTGCGGAAGCTATTTCTTCGCGGAATATCGCGTCCGCTTCGCGTAATATCGCCAGCTTTTCTTCGGTGACTTCTCCGATTATCCTTATCGCAAGCCCCGGCCCCGGGAAGGGCTGTCGGTTCACGAGTTCTTCCGGAATACCGAGCTCTCTGCCGACGGCGCGAACTTCGTCTTTGAACAGATATCTCAACGGCTCGACTATTCCGTTGAAGTCGACTACGTCCGGGAGCCCGCCCACGTTATGGTGACTTTTGATTGTCGACGCTTCGCCCGAGCCCGATTCTACCACGTCGGGATATATCGTGCCCTGCACAAGATAATCCACTTTACCGATTTTGCGCGCTTCTCGTTCGAATACTCGAATAAATTCTTCACCGATAATTTTGCGCTTTTTTTCGGGTTCCGTCACCCCTTCAAGCTGTTTAAGGAACTCGTTTGCGGCGTTTACGCGAATGAGCTCCATATCGAAAAGTCCGCGAAACGTGCGCTCCACGCTATCGCCTTCGTCCTTTCTCAAAAGCCCGTGATCCACGAATACGCAGGTGAGATTTTTGCCGACGGCTTTATTGAGAAGCACCGCCGCTACCGACGAATCCACGCCGCCGCTCAACGCGCATAACGCTTTTTTCCCTTTAAGCGAGCTTTTGTAGCGTTCTACGGAGGTTTTCACGAAGTCGGTCATATTCCATTCGCCCTTGCAACCGCATACGAGGAAAATGAAATTGGCAAGAATTTTTTTGCCGAACTCGGTGTGAGTGACTTCGGGATGAAATTGTACGGCGTAGAGTTTTTTGCCGTTGCTCATTGCGGCTACGGGACAATTTGCGGTGCGGGCGGTGACGGAAAAGCCTTCGGGCAGGGCGGTTATGCTGTCGGTATGGCTCATCCAGCATACGCTACGCTCGGGAACGTCGTTAAACAGAGCGTCATCGCCGTGCGTAAATTCCACCTTGCCGTATTCGCCCGATTGCGCGGCAGGCGAAACCTTGCCGCCGTAGAGGTGTGCGAGAAGCTGCGCGCCGTAACAGATACCGAGCACGGGGATCCCGAGCTCGGTAATTTTTTTGTCGCATTTCGGAGAGCTTTCGGCGTATACGCTTTGAGGCCCGCCGGTGAGAATTATGCCCTTATATCCTTCGGCCGCCACCGACTCCGCCGTGACGTTGCGGTAGGTGCGCACCTCGGCGTATACGCGTTGTTCGCGTACTCTGCGCGCTATCAACAGATTGTATTGTCCTCCGAAATCGAGTACGAGTATCTTTTCCATTCCGATTGCCTCCGCGGTATTTTATTTCACGCCGAACAGGAGGTCGCCGTAAGTGGGGAAGGGCCAATATTCCGAAGCGGTAAGCGTTTCGGCTTCGTCGGCTACGGCGCGCAGCTCATTCATCGCGGGTATCACGGTGTCGCGTATAGCGTACGCTTCGGCTGTCACGTCGTAAGCGTATTTCAATTTAGCCACCGTATCCGAAAGTTTCGCGCACGCTTCCGCGATGCGGTCGGTAAGACCGGATAAAGAACTCACGAGCGTATGCTCGTAAGAGCAGGCGAGTTCGGGTGCGAGAGCCTTTTTCTTAGCCGCTGAAGATGCTACCGAGGCGGTATATTTCTCCACGGCGGGAAGTATTTCCCGCGTCGCCATGTAAATCATAGTGTTGGCTTCAATCGTTACGGTTTTCAAGTAATTTTCGAGGTTGATCTCGCAGCGCGCCTTTAGTTCCGCTTCCGAATAAACGCCGTGCGACTTCAGCATCCTGACGTTTTTTTCGTCTGTAAGGTGGGGCATACAGTCCGGAGTGGTGCGATAATTCAGTAATCCGCGATTTTCCGTAGCTTCCTTTATCCACGCCGCGTCGTATCCGTTGCCGTTGAAGATGATGCGCTTGTGCTTTTTCACGGTGTCCCGTATCAGCGCGTGCAGAGCGTCGTTGAAGTCGCTCGCGTGCTCCAGTACGTCGGCGTATTGCCTGAGCGATTCGGCTACCGCGCTGTTCAACATTATATTCGCGCATGCGATGCTGTCGGACGATCCGAGCATACGGAATTCGAATTTGTTACCCGTAAAAGCAAACGGCGATGTGCGGTTGCGGTCGGTTGTGTCTTTCGGGAAAAGCGGCAATACGTCCACTCCGAGTTTCATCTGCGATTTCTTTTTGCCGCTGTAGGGAGCTTCTTTTTCTATCGCGTCGAGAATTGCTGTCAGCTCGTCTCCCAGGAATATCGATACGACGGCGGGCGGGGCTTCGTTCGCGCCGAGCCTGTGGTCGTTGCCGGCTGTCGCTACCGATATGCGCAAAAGATCCTGATAATCGTCCACCGCTTTGATGACGGCGCAAAGGAAGAGAAGGAACTGTGCGTTTTCGTAAGGCGTTTCGCCGGGCGTAAGCAGGTTGCCGCCTTTATCGGTCGTGAGCGACCAGTTGTTATGCTTGCCGGAACCGTTCACACCCGCGAAAGGCTTTTCGTGCAGAAGACATACGAGGTTGTGTTTTGCCGCGACTTTCTGCATTATTTCCATTGTAAGCTGATTGTGGTCGGTGGCGATATTGGTGGTTTTGTATATCGGCGCAAGTTCGTGCTGCGCGGGCGCTACTTCGTTGTGTTTGGTTTTTGCGAGTACGCCGAGCTTCCATAATTCTTCGTCCAGATCCGCCATATACGCTTCGACGCGCGGCTTTATCGCTCCGAAATAGTGGTCGTCGAGCTCCTGACCTTTGGGAGGCTTTGCTCCGAAAAGCGTCCTGCCGGTATATATAAGATCTTTGCGCTTGGCGTACATATCCTTATCTATAAGGAAATATTCCTGTTCGGGACCTACGGAAGTGCGCACGCACTTTGCGCTCGTATTGCCGAAAAGGCGCAGTATCCTCATTGCCTGCCGGTTGAGAGCTTCCATCGAGCGCAGAAGGGGCGTCTTTTTGTCGAGCGCTTCGCCGCCGTAAGAGCAGAACGCCGTGGGGATACATAGCGTTTTGCCTTTGATGAAAGCGTAGGACGTCGGATCCCATGCCGTATAGCCTCTCGCTTCGAAGGTAGCGCGTAAGCCGCCCGACGGGAAGCTCGAAGCGTCAGGTTCGCCTTTGATGAGTTCTTTGCCCGAAAATTCCATAATAACTCTGCCGTCGGGGGCGGGAGAGATGAAACCGTCGTGTTTTTCGGCGGTGATGCCGGTAAGGGGCTGGAACCAATGCGTGTAATGCGTCGCGCCTTTCGATACCGCCCAATCTTTCATAGCGGTTGCCACCGCGTTTGCTACGGATATATCGAGTTGCGCGCCCTGATCGATAGTTTTTTTAAGCGATCTGTAAACGTCCGAGGAGAGAGTCGCTCTCATTACTCTGTCGTCGAATACCATACATCCGAAATAATCTGCAACCGATTCCATAATAAGTCTCCTTGAGTTGGTATTTGGTATAAAGAAAAGGCGTCC
The DNA here is from genome assembly GCA_944350065.1 of uncultured Clostridia bacterium. GTDB lineage: Bacteria > Bacillota > Clostridia > Christensenellales > DTU072 > Stercoripulliclostridium_A. The sequence continues at coordinate 4,215 of CALVOD010000045.1, read as the reverse complement.
TTGAGAAAACTCAAAGACGCCTTTGCCTTTTATGCAACGAATTATACAGGACGCGAGGCGCGTTTGTCAACGGATTTCAGGACATTGAAAAATTTTTTGTACGCCGTACCGTATGCCGCATTATGCTTGACAAGTTTCTATGCGTTGTGGTATACTAAAAATTACGAAGGGTAGCAGCCTCGTCCGCGTATATGGCCTCGGACTTGCTTGTACCGTAGTTCGGGACAGGTTAAAATCAGTAATTTGCGCTACAGAACAGACATTATTCTATTATATTGGATAAGAATGTATCTTTAGCTACAAAAATATAGTCGATAAGATAATCCGGTCGTTACTTCGAAAGATCGCAACTAGCGAAGCGCGACGGGAAAGGAGAAATATGAATTATTCCGCAGAAGAAGTAATGGAGTATGTGAAGGAGGAGGACGTTAAGTTCGTGCGCCTCGCTTTCACCGACGTATACGGCACGCAGAAGAACATTACCGTAATGCCCAACGAGCTTGCCCGCGCCTTTAAATACGGCATAGCTTTCGACGCGTCGGTTATTAAGGGCTTCGGCGACGAAGCGCATTCAGATCTTTTCCTGCATCCCGATCCTTCCACGCTTATGCTGCTTCCTTGGCGCCCCGAGCACGGCAAGGTGGTGAGAATGTTCTGCTCGATTAAATATCCCGACGGCTCGCCTTATCCCGCGGACACGCGTTCGATATTGATAAAAGCGGTTGAGGACGCCCGCGCGAAAGGGTTAACCTTTAATTTCGGACCCGAATACGAATTTTATCTTTTCAGACTCGACGAGACGGGCAGACCTACTTCCGTCCCGTACGATAACGCGGGATATATGGATGTGGCGCCCGTGGACAAGTGCGAGAACGTGAGAAGAGAGATTTGTCTTGCGTTGGAAAGCATGGGAATTCTCCCTGAAAGTTCGCATCACGAGGAAGGACCGGGACAGAACGAGATCGATTTCCGCTATTCGGATCCTTTGTCCGCTGCGGACAATTCGCTTACTTTCCGCTCAGTTGTGGAAACGGTTGCGGCACGGAACGGTTTACACGCCGATTTTTCGCCTAAACCCGTGCCTTCGAAACCGGGTAACGGGCTTCACGTCAATTTCTCCGTCAAAAGCACCGATGGCGACGTAATGTCCCACGTCATTGCGGGGATACTCGACAAGATCAAGGAGATAACGCTTTTCCTCAATCCCGACGGGGAGTCTTACGACAGGCTCGGTCACAGTAAAGCTCCGCAGTATATTTCCTGGTCAACCGAGAACAGGTCGCAGCTTATAAGGATACCTGCGGCGGGAGCCGAATACCGCAGGGCTGAACTGCGTTCGCCCGATCCCACGCTCAATCCGTATATCGCTTTCGCTTTGCTCATAAGGGCGGGGCTCGAAGGGTATGAGAAGCGAGCCGAACTCTGCGCGCCGAGCGAGATAAATTTCTTTACGGCGGACGACAAGACCCTTGCGGGCTTCGATAAATTGCCTACGAGCGTGGCTGAGGCGCGGGATCTCGCAGCGGAAAGCACATTCGTGAAAAGCTGTCTTCCCGAAGCCGTCATCAGGGCTTATTGCGAAGGCTGACAAGGGAGGCGGCGCAAGGGTATGGAACTTATGGAACGAGTCTACAGCGTTCTGACCGTATCCCGCAAAGAGAGCTTTGCAGACTCTCTCGCTTCTTTGTTGCCCGAAAAGAAGTTCGATCCCGTCGTAAATTTCAATAGCGGCGCCGCGGCGCGCAGGGCTATGATCGAGAGAGATTTCGATCTCATAATTATAGATTTTCCGTTGCCCGACGAATCGGGAGCAAGGCTCGCCATCGAAGCCGTAAGAAACAGAAAATCCGTCGCACTTATCGTAGTTTCGGCGGATAAGTATACCGAAGTGTTTATGAAGGTAGCCGAATACGGGGTATTCACGTTGATGAAACCTCTTCCGGCAAGAGAAGCGGAACGCGCTATAGAATGGATGTGCGTTACCCGCGAAAGGTTGCGCGGTTACGAACGCGCCGAAATAAGCGTCAGCGAAAAAATGGAAGAAATACGTCTCGTCAACCGCGCGAAGTGGATACTTATCGACGTGCTCGGAATGAGCGAAAACGACGCGCACCGTTATATCGAGAAGCAGGCTATGGACAGGTGCGTCACAAAGTCCGAAGTCGCCCGCGGCATTATATCGACATACGAATAATTATCACTTTCGAGAATATCGGGAGAAAGGCATTATGCAAAATATAATCGAGATAAGCGAATTGAAAAAAAGTTTCGGAACCGTGCGAGCGGTAGACGATATTACTTTCAGCGTAGAGGAAGGGAGTTTATTTGCCTTTCTCGGTCTTAACGGAGCGGGTAAAACCACTACCATAAATATCATCTGTACCATTTTGAAAAAAGATAGCGGCAAAGTAAACGTCGCAGGTTTCGATTTGGACGTCGCACCCGAAAAAGTCAGAGAAAATATCGGAGTCGTTTTTCAGAAAGCCGTACTTGACGATTCACTGTCCGTATACGACAATTTGTGCGTCAGAGCAAGTTTTTACGGCATATACGGTAACAAACGAAAAGACAGGATCGACGAACTTTCGAAAATCCTGTCGCTGGACGAAATTATTAAAAGACCGTACGGCAAACTTTCCGGCGGGCAACGAAGGCGCGTCGACGTCGCGAGAGGACTTATACATTCTCCGAGAATATTGATACTTGACGAGCCGACCACCGGGCTCGACCCGCAGACGAGAAAGGCGGTCTGGAACGTAATAGAAAACTTGCGCAAAGATTTGGGAATGACGGTATTTCTTACCACGCATTATATGGAAGAAGCAAGCAGCGCCGACGACGTGGTGATATTGGACGCGGGTAAAATAGCGGCGCGAGGAACTCCTAACGAGCTTAAAGAAGCGTATTCGTACGATCTGCTGACTGTTTATTCGCCGAAAAACGACGTTTTGGACAAAGCGTTCGCCGATTTGAAATTTGACTATGAGAACGGCGCTTATCGCGTGAACGTGCTTAACGGGGAGCACGCTAAACGCATTTTAAGTGAATACGGCGCATATATTCCGGATTTCGAATTGAGAAAAGGGGATATGGACGACGTCTTTCTTAACGTGACCGGTAAAAAATTGGTCGGAGGAGAGCAATGAAATCGAAAATAAAAGACATCTCCGTCATGCTCGGAATGCTGATAAAAAGAAGTCTTAATATCTTCCTGAAAGATAAAATGAGCGTATTCTTCTCTTTGCTAGCGCCCTTGATAGTTTTGGCGGTCTACGTTCTTTTCCTTGCCGATATACAGGTCGACGCCGTCAAATCCAACTTCGAAAATGTGCCGATAGACGATAAACTTATTAAGAACTTTGTCGACTCCTGGATGCTTGCCGGAGTGATTGCCGTGGCGTGCATCACCGTGTCGTTTTCCGCACAGAACATTATGATTGCGGATAAAGAGCGCGGCGTGCTTGTCGATATTCTGTCCTCTCCGATACCGAGAGGTTTAATAGGGGTAGCTTACCTTATATCCAATATAATAATTTCGCTTTGTCTTTGTTATATTGTTTTGGCTATATCGTTTGTGTATATGGCTATAAGCGGATGGACTTTGTCGGTTTCTGACGTATTTCTGTTGCTTGCGCTTACTTTAGTTTCCGTCGTTTCCGCAGGCACACTGTCAACGTTGATTTGCTTCGCCGTCAAAACATCCGCGCAACACGGCGCTTTTGTCGGTATAACGAGCGCGGTAATAGGTTTCCTTATCGGTGCTTATATGCCGCTTTCGATGTTCCCGAAAGCCGTTCAGTATATTACGTTGTTTGTTCCGGGGACATATTCGGCGGCGTTATTCAGAAATTTATTCATGGACGGAGCATTAGAGAAAATCGCAGATATCGCTCCCATAGCAGATAACGAACTCAGAAAGGCGTTTTCCATGGAGCTCGATTTTTTCGGCACGACGATCGGCGCAAATATACAGCTCGCGATATTCATTGCGTTTACCGTGCTGACTTTCGGAATTTGGCTGGTCATTGAAATTATCAAAGCATTGAAACGTAAGCGTAACCGGGTTCAGATAAAGTAAAGAAATTTTGCTTTTGAGTGACTGAGAGCCGTTGTAACCTTGCAAGCGCATTTTACATATTAACACCGTAGAGGTATTATGTTTTTCGGATGTTGTAACCGTCCATGCGACGATTATCAAAAGATATTGTGCGTAGA
>CALVOD010000044.1 GCA_944350065.1 uncultured Clostridia bacterium | reverse complement strand
GCTCGGCGACAACGTACACCACGCCGTCGTAATCCTGACAATAGAAGTGACAGGACAGCGGATTGTTGAGACCGGGGTCTATGCTTACCCCGCTCTGCCATTCCTTCGGGACTTCGAAAGGGTCTATTACGTGTACCGATTGGTCGAATTCGGGATACACAAGTCCTTCGTTAGCGCGAAACCTGCCGTATTTGCGGGACTCGAGACTGTCCTCAGACATGCTTGCCGTCAGCCTGTCGATTTCGTCTTTGTCGAGAAAGGGGTTGTCCTCCCACTCCATACTTTCCCACCACACTTCGGGGTCGGAGCGCGAGTTGAGATATATCTCGTCGTATACCCACGTAAGCCCTTTGAGCGGCGTCATCGTTCCGAATATCTCGCCCACCCTGTCAAGGACGCGCATCCTGCATTCCTCGTAAATATCCTTAGGCGGCTCCTCGTCGAACCATACGAAATCGAGCGAGGCGCCCTGAAACTTTTCTCTGCCCTGCGAAGCGGTCTTGAACGAGACCGAAGATATCCCTCCGAATACGTTGCGTATATATATGGTATCTATTATGCCGCCGTTAGGGAAATCGCGGCTTCCCGATTGCATAGTTATACGCTCGATCCATTCGGGAGCTATGTATCCGAGTATTTTTGCCTGCGCTACCTCGCGCTGTACTTCCTGCGTGACCGACACCACCCAGCCGTTTACGTTTTGACGGTTAGCGCGGTAAGGATGATTTCCGCGCGCAAGCCATATTGCTTCCACCGCGCCGCACTCAGTCTTCCCGCTGCGGTTGCCGCCGAATACCCACCTGTTGCGCTTAGCGCATTTATGAAAAGCGAGCTGCTTCAAATGCACTTTCTCGCCGCTGTTGTAGCGTTCGAGTTTTTTTCCGCACGCGCGGATCTTCAGCTCGCGTTCTATCCTCAATATCCGCTCAAGGAGCTCCCTGTCTCCGCTTTTCAGCATAATATCTGTCTGCCCCCTCCCTCAATACGTCCTCAACGGCATTATTCTGCGCGCGCTCCGCGCGCGCCTCGGCTTCGGCGTTGGCGCGCTCGATCTCCTCTACGATGCGCGCTATACGCTCTCTGCGCGTTTTCCGCGCATGCTCCACCATCCTCGCGTCCATCCGCTCGTAAGGAAATACGATAAGCAATTCGTCATCCTTCCCGCGCAATTCGAATTTCGCCGTCAGCGGCTCGTAATGCAACGCGTAAGTTTCGTCTATTTCTTTCAAGCGCGCCGCTATATCGTGCACGTCACCTTCAATCAACATAGTTCGTTCCTTTTTTACAAAGTTTTTGTTTTAGCGACCGGGCTTTCGGTCTATAATCCCTCTATGAAATATTTTGTCGCGGCTGTCGCAGTAGCCATTTTAGCGGTAACAACGCCTTTGCCGGTCGTAGCCGAAGCCGCGGGTACGCCGCATATCGTCGTAGACGGCGACGTCTGGCTCTCGGACGCGGACGGCGTCAGACTCTTTATGTTACCGAATACCTATTACGCAAGAATCAACAATCTCGACGAAAACTATTATTACGTCACCTTCAACGGCGTTTCCGGCAAGGTAAATAAGAACGAGGTATCCACCGTCGGATACCACGCTCAAGCCACGGGTACGATGCGCGATCTTACGATCGCCGAAGAATTCTCCGAGTTTACCGCCATCAACCTCAAGACCGCGCCCGATCTAGGCGCGTCTAACTCCGTGGAAGTCCCGGTCTCCGCCACGCTCACCTTCATCGGCGCTTACCCCACTACCGCCGGAATGTGGTATTACGTCAAATACGAACAGTTCTACGGCTACGTGCGCGCCGAGCGCACGGGCATGCCGGAATTGAGCATACCTGATTTCGTGCCGGAGCCCGAGCCCGAAGACGCCGAAACCGCCGCGCCGCCCGCAACGGAAGACGAAGGCGGCGTTCTCACGGCTCTCGAGAGCCGCGAGTTACAGATAATAATCATTGTAGGACTCGCGATACCTGCGGTGGCGATAATAATACTTTTGTTTCGTCCGAAAGCGGGCAAACGCGACAAATACTACGAAGACTGATCTCCCGAAGCGAGTTCGCCGAGCAAACGCTTTTTCTCCCGCTCGAGCTCCTCGTCGGTCATACGCGCGAATTCGCCTTCGGGTTCCAAAAGTTCGATATAGGCTTTCGCCGCGGCTACGTCGGGCGGATAATGTTTGTTCTGCGTTTTCTCTTTGACTGCCCGCCTGTTCCCCTCCTCGTCTATAACGTACTCGGTGAGTTTTTCCTCTACCGTATAGCCTTCCGCCCTGCGGTAAACGCTTTCGAGTAATTTTTCCCTGTTGATTTCCGCGTTACTCACCGCCGTTGCCTCCTTTACGGAAATTACGCGACAGCGCATAGGCTTCCGCCACCTTTTCCGCGCAGTCTATGAATAACGCTTCGTCGTCGAAAACTTCTATTATCTTCTGCTCGGTGAACCCGAAAATTTCTATGTAACTGCGCAGTTTATTGAGAGCGGAATTTCTGCGCGAGCGTAAAAGCGAGCGTGAGACGCCGATATTTTCGGCGAGTTTGTCTTTATTGATACCCTTGAAATACACGCCTTCTATGACCGCGCGCTGCTCCTTCGAAAGAAAGCCTAAAGCGGAAGTCATGGCGTTTCTGAGGGCGACAAGGTTTTCGAGCGTGTCGCTTGTGCGGAATATCTTCGCGTAAATGACGTTAGCCGCGATCTCGCGCGAATTGCATTCGTAGCTGTACAGATATTTGAGTTTTTTCTTATAAACGGATATAAGATTAGGTAAAGCGGGATAAGCGTACAGTAACGTCGCCGCTAACTTCGAAGATAACATATTTCCTCCCTTCTGCAGATGTAAAATGCGAACATTTGTTCGTCTTGTTCACAGTATACCATCGGCAAAATGCTAAGTCAACAGCGCGGGCGAATAAAATTTTCGCCCTTTCCAAATGTCCGAAAAACGGTACAGAAAAGGCGGTAAATCGGAATTAGGTCGCGAAAAAGGCTTAAAACGGCGAAAACTCAAAGCTGAAAGGCATAAAAATACGGGCGCGCGAAGCGCGCCCGTGAGAGATACCCACTAAGTTAGTTTCCCCTTCTCGTTAAGTGCGGATGAAGGGTGACACGATGCGTTCGTCGATATAATATTTGCGTTTGGTCTCGTTGAAATAAGCTACGAGGTTGATGCAGTTATATCCTACGAAAGCCGCCGGCATGATTACAATCGGGACGACGCCTACCGTATAGACTGCGGTAGCGGCGACGATACCGAATACGGTGACGAGCATGGCGAGAAAGGAGGGATAGACTTCTTTCACCGCCGAAAATCTGAAATCGCCGAAGAAGGCTTTACAGGAATCCGCGAATTTCATATTCTCGCAAATTGTGAGCGGAATCCATCTGCCGAAAACGCTTATGCGCAGCGCATAAACGGCGATGGCAACGAGCACCGCTATTAAGAAGCCTATAATATTCAAGGCGTTGAAAAGCCAGGCGGCAAGGAAATAGCAGCCGATAAAGACGGCAATGTCGATCGGGACGGTGATAACTGTATAAGTAAGGGCGAAAAGCGCGCCTTTACCCGCCATGGCGATCATGGCGTTGACGAAGCCCGAATTGAAATTGGAAGACATTTTATTATACAGCACGTACGCCGCGGGCACGAGCGCGAAACTTACTCCAAGCCTCAAAAGCACGAAGATAACGACGTACATGGCTACGGCACGCGCAATTTCGGCGGAATTCTGACTGAAGAAAGTTTTCAATCCCGCGCCGAGGGCTTCGCCCGCTTCGCGGTTACCGGCGTAGAAATTATCGAAGTCCTCTCTTATTTCGTCCGCGAGATCGATATCCGCGTCGAGCGCTTCGAGGATTGGGTCGGTGACGGAAACTATCACAGCGACGCCGATGAGAATGAGCACGGTCGAATAGAGGAAGACTTTAGCGATGAGACCTATATTGGATATTGTCAAAGAAAGTGCGTGGCGAGTATTCATCAGCTCCTCCTTTTAGGTTTGTAGTAGAAATATTCTCTCGGGTAATCCTCGCGTTTAAGTCCGAGTATCTCGTAATAAGAAACGAATGTGAGCGTGACGATATAAGTAAAGATCAACGTATACGTGACGGTTTCTACCACGACGGAAGCGATGACGTTACGCGCGGCGCCTACCGCAACGCCTGTACCCACGCACACCAGCACGGGGAGAGTCACCGCGAAAAACATTTTGACTTGCAACTTACCTGTAATTTTGCTTGCCGAAGCGGTGAAGGCGTGAAAGGAACGCAAGCCGTTGAAAACCATAAACGGCAGATACAGTACCCCGATCGTCGCCATAAAGCATAACAAAAAGAAGGAAAGTATACCAACGACGCAGCTGAACAGCGCGGCGACGACGACGTCCTCGAAGGTCTGGAACATAACGAAAAGCGCCGTCATCAAAGCCTTGATGACGATGGTAATGGCGCCGTACATAAGCGTTGCCGCCATGACGGGGAAGAAGTTTTCGTTGAACTCGCGGAATATACCGCTGAGCTTGAAAACACCCACGCGCATACTGCGCGCGACGACGGTGGAGATCACTGAGAAAAAGAACATAATGAAAACCACCGCTACGCACAAGCCGCCCAGAGTGACGTCCCGGTTAAGGTTTCCGTTGAGACACCATGCGTGCCAGAAATCGGTATCTCCCACGGTGAAATTACTAAGCCACTTGAAGACTACCGCGTTAGGCGCGGCGAAAGCCGCCACGAATCCTACCGGCAGGAAAAGGAGAAAGATCGTAAGGAAGCGTTTCCCCTTTTCGAGCACGAAAAGATATTCCATTGTTTTTTTGAAATACTGCATTTATTTCCTCTTTTTCTTCTTACTCTTATTCGAAGGTTTAGCCGCGTCTTTCGCGCTCGGACCGGAAGCCGAATCGCGTTTGTCGGATTCTGCGTTTTTCGTCTCGGCGCTTGCGGGCGCGCCTTTTCCGCAATCGGAAGCGCTTTCTTCGGAAGCTGCGGCGGCTTTTTTCACGGGCAGCTTGCCTACCGCGAAAAGTATTCCTACCGTCACGGCGGCGATAACCGCCGCTCCGCCGAGCACGCCGAGCGTTATCCAGAGGGGCATAAGTTTATCTCCCGCGCCGTCGGGGTCCGTCTCAGCCGTCACGAAAAAGTAATCGGCGTTATTGAGAGAGGTTTCGAAACGCACCCACGACGAGCCGTAAATAAATTTACCCGCGGTATAATTGCCTGCGGAGCCGGTGACGAAAGCTATATCCGTCACGCGCTCGGGCACCGATATGTCCACTATTATAGCGCTTGCGGGAACAGTAGACAACACGTCGTTTACCGTAAGTTTATACGACAGTCGGTAAACGTAGCGCGCGTCCTCTATTCCCGAAGCCGCGGCGGCGTTACCGGAGTCGAAATCTCTTTCGAAACGCGCTACCGTTATCTGTATCTTGACGACGTCGCCCCCCAAAGCCTTGACGCTGTCGGAATTGAAATTCAACACGTTCACTTCTCCGAAAAGAAGGTCGTCGTTCAAGACTTCCACCACATACTGCGCGCCGTTCTTATATCCCTGCGTGAATTCTCTCAGCTCGTTATCGATGAAGGCAAAATACAGTTCGCTTATATCGGGGTCGGACGACATAAACGCCAGCATCAGCGTGCCATACGCAGCGGAAACCTTTTCGTACAAAGCCGTATTGACCTTGTCCTTGTTGTTTTCTATATCCGCTCCGTATTGGATCATATATTCCTGCACGTTCATTTTCGAGGTAACCCCTCCGACCGTGGCGTCCACGGTGAAGCGATCGTCCACTTTAATCACGACTTTATCGGCAAACAGCGCACCAACCGACATATTTCCTACGCGGTCGAGCGCGTAATAATAGTAATATCCGTCCTCAACTATATCGAATTCGAGCACGTACGACAGTTGAACGGCGCTCGTTATCGTGTGTTCCTTGACGACGTTCCAGTCGGACTGCACACCGTCCGCGCCCTCGTCGTCCGACAGCGCCGCGTCCGTATAGAATACCGCTACGTAGAATATGCCGCTGTATCCCGTGCCGAATTCGCTTGTCGTGAATCTGTCGGTAAAAGTCGTTTTCGCTTTAAAAACGTAGCCGCCGTCGCCCGTCGGGGTGCGGTATCCTTCCACGAGATTGCCGAACTTGTCCGCCTGCACTGCGGGCGGCATCCAGTCCACTCCGCTCACGATGAAATTGGCGTACATCGGATCCTCGCCGTCAAGAGTGCACAACACGTTGAGCTCGCCGTTTATATGCACGGTGACCTGCATCGTCTTCTTTCCGTCGGAAACGGTTATCGCCGTCCATTCCGCGTCGAAAAACGAGCCTTCGTCCTCGCGCGAAACGCTGCCCTCGCCGGTAACTTTCATATACGGAATCTCGGAATCCTCAATGTCGTCGCCTTTTATTGCCCAAAACCAGTCGTCGCTTCCGTAAATGGCGTCGTCCACGTTACCCGCGGCGTCCACGTCGTAAGCGATATATATACCGGTGACGGAAGCGGGCGCGCTGATTTTAAGGGTAATACCCGCGGTGGCGCCGTTGAACCCGCCCGCGCCCTGCGCGTAAGAGGTTACGTCGCTTATTTCGAGGTCGCCGCCGCCAACCCCTATCGAGGTGTCGTTACCCGCGTACGCTCCGCTATGCCCTTCCGACAAAAACGTCGCCGCGCATACGAAAACTATTAAAATTATACACGCGCACGCCGCGAACGCTATGCGGGCGCGCGCGCGCTTTTCTTTTAAATTCTCCATCTGCGTTTCTTCGCTTCCCGCTGCGCTTTGAGTTCTCTCGAATAACGCTCCTCGAGACTGCCGCGGTTTTCGCTCCATTTGTATATCTTGCGGGCGCCGGCGTTGACGTGTTTGCGTTTACGCATCGGCACGGTTATGAAGATAACCACCACGCCCAGTATTATTATGATCACCGCGCCTATCACTATGATTATCCAGTACGGGAAATCGTTGGTATAGAACACTATTTCGCCCGACGAATCGGCGTAGAAAGTTATGTAATTGCCTTCCCGCGAGAAATCGGTCACGCTCGCAAGGTTGCCGAGTCCTTCCACGACGAGGTTCTGACTGTTGAGGTATTCGTCGGGTATTTTGGCGTAGAATTTGACTTTTCCGCTGAGCACGGTATCGAATCCGTTCTCCTTGATCTCAATCACCTGCACGGTGGCTTTCTGTCCGAACAGTTTGGTGAAGAAATTGCTCTCGTTGACGGTGTCGTACACTTCCGAGAACGAAACCGTTATGTTGGAACTGAAGCCGCCCGGAGCGGTGATATACGAACCGGTTGCCTTGTCGGTGATGACGTTGGTCGAAATCTTTGCGGTAAGGCTGTAAACCGGCTCGTAAACTTTGTAGTTCGCGGCGTGCAGACCGCTCAGAGTCCACGAAGTGATGACTACGGCATAAGTGCCTATCTCGGACTTACCGCCCGCCGTCGTTGCGGTGAGGTTAAGTATGACCTCGTCCCCCACCATCACGCCGTTGAGCTCGCCCGTCACGGTTATGTTGGGCAGTCCGTCGTAAGCCTTATTCTGCGCTTTGATATTCTCTATACTTATCTCTTTCGGATTGATACGGAACATCGCCGACAATTCGGTCGAGAAATAGTTGGGATCGTCGATCACCGCTTTAATGCTGTAGTTACCTGCCGAAAGCGGCATGGTCTCGTAGCCGGGGAATTCCACGCGCACGCCTACGCCTGCGGGCGAAGTCACCACGACGGGCACGCTTACCGAGCCGTAGATCTGGTTGGAAAGCAAATCGGGATCGAAAGTAATCGAGCTTACCGTCGCCCTCGTCACGCTGTAGGAAATCCTCGCCGAATCCTCGTCGATATAATAGTCGGGATGATTGAGCACCGCGGTGACGTAGTAGTCGCCCACCGACGAAGGCGGTACCACCGAAGGAACAGCCCCTTGCGTATCGTCGGCAGTGAAATACTGACAGAGTATCATGCCCTGTATTTCCGCATAATTGAGCTCGTCCACGTCCACGAGGGTATCGATGATTATTCTCGGCATTGCGGGAGACGTGTTGCCGTAAGTGTAAGAATATCTGTCTACGACGTTGGTATCGCGGTAAAAGTCGATATCTATCGCCTTCTTGTTCACGTATATCGCGAAACGCAAAGTACCTTGATAGTTTTTATCGCTTATCGTTGCGGTGAATTCGTAAGTGCCTACGCGCGGCACGCGCACCCCGGTTTCGAATTGCGCGTCGTGCAACACCTGCATATTCGCGGGAGTAGTGGCGAATTTAAGCGAGTTGATGATCTCGTCCGCAGTCGCGCCGAAAGTGAATTCGTTGCAGCTTACCGCTATAGTCGCGGTCGCTTTGGTGACTTCGACGGTAAGCGTTCCCACGTAAACTTCGTAATTCAACGTATCGGAGGGAACGAACGCGAAACGCACGTCTTTGTATATGCCCACGTCGCCGAGCACGGTATCCGCATTAAGGAAGGAATAGCTTCCCGCTATTGCGGAGCCGCCCTTAAGATATACCATCTTGCCGCCGCCGATATAACTGTTGCCGAGCGACCTGCCGTATTCTACCGAGCCCGCCGTCGGCATTACCGATTCTTTTACGATAAGCGACGCTCTCTTGATGGTGAAGGTCACCTGCTTGGAGCCTTCGTAGTTGCTGTCGTCCACCACTACCGTCACCACATATTCGCCAGCGCTTACCGCGCTGTCCACGTTATAACCGTTCTGCGTGAAAGTATATTTCAGCTTAAGATCGGTTTTGAAGGTGGGGTACTGCGCTTTGCCGTTGTATACCGCCGTGAGCGAAAGGTCTTCGAGCGCGGCGTGCGCCTTCTCTATGACTATTATCGCCGAAATATATACGTCGTTATAGTTAGAGTTGTCGGGAATAAACCTCAAACTCACCGTATTGCTTCCGACGGGAAGCGAGGCGTTGTCGGGATCGACGAATACGAATTTACCGCTTACCACGGCGCCCGTCAGATTGGAAGTGACTCTGCCGCCGTTGATTCCCGCGGAACCGAGTTTCACGCCGTAGGACAGCTTGTCGAGTACCGGCACGTCCGCCACTTCGAGATCGGCTTTGGCTATATTCAGCGTCGCCGTGGCGGAACCGGTGTAATTGGTATGGATTATTTCCACGCGCACCGCGTAGACGCCCGCTTCGACGGGTTTGTCGGTGGTCTCCACCGTCGCGCCCTGCTTACGGTAATATATCTTGTACGAATCGGACGTAAGGTTATTGGATACGTCGGGCACTATATCTATTTCCCTGTCGGGATTATAGGTGTAATTATAAGTGCTTTCGAGCTTCACGGTAGCTTTTCTGCGCTTCACCGTATAATCGAATTCCCTGCTCGCGGTAAACGAAGGATTAGCCGAAGAAATGCTTACGGTTACCTTATAATTACCCGCGTCGGTGGGAGGCAACACGCCGTAATCCCTGCTTCCGTCCGCAGCATAATAATGATATACCAGCGTGGAAAGGTCCACTTTGCCGTCGTATTCGCCGAAGCTTACCGTCAGCTTGACGCTGCTGTCCGCATAATCCTTTTCGTTACCCGTTACGGACATGATGTCGCTGAGGTCGCGTTTCGCCACGGTATAAGTAAACGTATACGTTCCCTTGTGCTTACCGTAATAATATACGTTGCCGCTCTCCGTGACGCCCTCGTCTATCGAAACGGTCACCGTATAAACTCCCGCCGCGCATATCTCGTCGGTTTCTTCGCCGTTGAGAAGTATTTTATCGATGCGGAAGTCGCGTGCCGCGAGCGCGTAGTAAGTGTTGCCCGCGCTTATACCGAGCTCTT
>CALVOD010000043.1 GCA_944350065.1 uncultured Clostridia bacterium | reverse complement strand
TTATCCGAAATAGAAATCAAAATCATCGCTCAATGCAAAATGGTAGGAGTCGGCAAGAGCGTCGAAACTGGCGCGTATGATGTCCTCGGAAACTCCGACCGTCTTCCATATATGCCTGCCGTCGGTAGTGGTGATGAGAACGCGGACGGCGGCGCCGGTAGCCGATTTAGGGTTGATTACCCTGACCTTATAGTCGATAAGGCTCACTTTGTCTATCGAAGGGAAGAAATTGAGCATACATTCCCTCATTGCCTTGTCGAGCGCGTGAACGGGTCCCAAACCTTTGGCGGAAGCGGAGCGCGTCACGTCGCCTACGCGGATAGTCGTCGTTGCCGTACATTCGGGCTCGTCCGAAGTGTTGGTCACGGAATATCCCACAGGTTCGAACCTCGTGACGTCGCGATCGAGAATTTTGCCCGCAAGTATCACGAAGCTCGCTTCGGCGGCTTCGTAAGTATATCCTTCGTCCTCGCGCTCCTTAAGCGCGCGCGCGATGCGCTTGAGTCCTTCGCCGTCCTCGGCTATATCAGGAAAAAAGGGCTTCAGTTTGGCGATAAGAAGGTGTCTGCCCGCTTCTTTGGAGAGAAGCAGTTGCCTTATGTTGCCGACGGAAGCGGGATCCACGTGCTCGAAACTTCCTCCCGCCTTCAACATTCCGTCTGCGTGCAGTCCCGCTTTATGCGCAAAAGCTCCCGCGCCTACGTACGGGAAGGAATCGGGTATGGTGATATTGGTTATCTCCGCCACCGTGCGGGCGATGGGGGTAAGCAGTTTGAGGTCGATGCCTTCCGCGTAGCCTTCGAAAACGAGCAGGGGAAGCAACGTCGAAAGATTTGCGTTGCCGCAACGCTCGCCTATCCCGAGCAGGGTGCCCTGAACGTGCGAAGCACCCGCCTTAACGGCGGCGAGAGTGGAGGCTACGGCGAGCCCGTTGTCGTTATGACAGTGTATTCCGACGCGTACGTTCGGGAAACGCTTGACGACGGCTGCGGTAACGTCTTTCACGTCGTCCGGAAGCGCGCCGCCGTTGGTGTCGCACAGCGTAATGACCTTCGCGCCGCCGCGTACCGCGGCGGTAAGAGCTTCTATCGCGTATTCCGCGTCGTAGCGGTATCCGTCGAAAAAGTGCTCGGCGTCGAATATTACCGTTTTGTCATTTTTTGTAGCATAAGCTACGGATTGTTCTATTATGCGCAGATTTTCGTCGAGGTCTGTCTTAAGGACGTCGCGCACCTGCAAAGCGTGAGCCTTACCTACTATGGTAAGCGTGGAGGCGGGGCAGTTTACGAGCGTACGAAGGTTCTCGTCCTTATCGGGCTCGAGCCCTTTCTTACAGGTCATACCGAACGCTACCGGAACGGAGCGGGAGGAGGGTAAGTCGAGACGGGCGAGCTTGTCCGCCGCGGGATCGAAGCCGGGCGCGCCGAATTCTACGTAATGCACGCCGAGCCTGTCGAGCGCCGCCATGACGTCGAGCTTATCGACTGAAGAATAACTTACCTGTCTGTGTTGCGCTCCGTCGCGCAACGTTGTGTCGAGAATTTCGACTTTCATCCGCTCAGCCCTCTCTGAGACAGCTGCTTCCGCGCTGGAGAGCGGAGGATCCGCTCCTTGCCATTTCTATTATACCGTAGGGGCGGAGCATGTCGATGAAGCTGTCCAGTTTATCCGCTTTTCCGGTGAGCTCGAGAGTCATACTCGAGGAAGTGATATCTACGGTTTTAGCCTTGTAAATGGTATTGAGGTCGGCTATCTCCGGTATCTGCGTTTTGTCGCAACGGATTTTTATAAGCAGAAGCTCGCGCAACACGCTGTCCGAAGTGCCGAGTTCGACGAGCCTGACGACTTCGGCTTGTTTGGCGAGCTGCGCCTGTATCTGTTTGAAAGTCCTCTCGTCGGCCTGAAGCTCGATTGTCATGCGCGAATACCGCGCGTCTTCGGTGGCGCATACCGACAGGGAGTCTATGTTGTAACCTCTGCGGGCGATAAGCCCCGAGATACGACTGAGTACGCCCGCCACGTTTTCGACGAGCATGGATAAATAATGTTTGTCCTGTCCTGCCATATTGTTACCTCCCGATCATTTCCTTTTCGGCGTGATCTACGCCGTAGGTTCAGCCTCTTATTTTAACGTCGTATACACGTACGCCCGTTTCCTTCGAGTCGAGCAGGGCGGTTATGTTCTTGACGGAAGCGCGTTTTCCTTTCGCTCCGAATGCGCGCGCGAGCAGCGCGTAATTTACGTTAGGCGTGTGCGTAACTTCCTCACCGCAGCCGTCTGCGCGGCGGCGTTCGAGGTTTTTAATCATTCCGAGCTCGCGGTTGTTGGCTATCACGATACTCATGTCGAGTCCCGCTTCGACAGCCGTGGCAAGCTCGTTCATATTCATGTTGAACGAGCCGTCGCCCGTAAACAGTATACCGCGCTTTCCGCTCGCCTTCATCGCGCCTATAAGCGCGGGAAGTCCGAATCCCATAGTGCCGAGTCCGAGACTGGAGATTATCTCGCGATAAGTTTTTCCTTTCAGCGCCTGAAGCATTGCTATTTGATGATTGCCTACGTCTGTTGCGATAAGCGTATCGTCGAGATCAGCGCTCGCCACGGCTTCGGCAAGGCGAACGACGGAATTTTGCGCGCGCGGCTTCGTTACGGGAGCGTACCAGGCTTCCTCTCTTTCCGCGCATAGCGCGGTAAGCGCGGGCACGACGTCCGCTATACGCGCGCATATCGCGCAGTCCGCGGGTACTATCTTGTCGAGTTCCGCGTTGTCCACGTCGATATGAATATATTTGCGTTTATTGGGCTTTGAGTGCATTTTATCCGAGAAACGGGTACCCAAAGCAAGAATAACGTCGGCGGAGGCATACAGTCTGTTATAAGCTCGCGGCGCGCAGCTTCCGACGGGACCGATTACGCGTTCGGAGTCGGTCGTGCCTATTCCGCGCAGCGTGGTGAATACGGGCGCTTTGAGCTTATGGGCAAGCGCCGCTACCGCTTCCGACGCTCCTGCGGCGCCGCCGCCTACGAGTATAGCGGGCTTGGAAGCGCCGTTCAGTATATCCGCCGCCGCGGCTATGTCTGCGGCTTTCGCCTTTGGCGAGCCGTAAGAGGGCAACGGAAGTCCTTTGTACTCCGTTTTCGCGAGCAGCACGTCGTAGGGAATGTCTATGAGCACGGGCGCCGTTCTCCCGGAAACGGCGAGAGCGTACGCCTTCTTTATTTCGCTTTCGAGTTCGTCGGGATTCTTGACTATGTGCGCGTATTTCGTCACGGGAGTGACTATTCCCGTGATGTCCACTTCCTGAAAAGAATCCTTACCGAGTTTATATGTGGGCACGTTTGCCGTTATCGCGAGAAGGGGAACGGAATCCATGTAAGCGGTGGCTATCCCCGTCACGAGGTTGGTGGCTCCCGGACCGGAGGTGGAGAGCACGGCGGCGAGCTTACCCGAAGCGCGGTAATATCCGTCAGCTTCGTGCGCGCCGCAAACCTCGCTCGTCGGTACGACGAGTGAGAGGGCGCTCCGTTCGATAACCTCGAATAAGGGCATGGCGTAATTGCCGGTATATCCGAATACCGTATTTATCCCCAGTTCTTCGAGTGTCTTTACGACGGTTTGCGCTCCGCTCAGTTTCATATTTCCTCTTTTCCGCTCCGCGTTTTCCGCTTGTCGGCGAATATTTGATATTATATCACACGCGCCCGGCATAAATCAACAAAATCCGCCTCTCGCGCATTATAATCGCGCGTTTCGCGGTAAAGAAAATTTTTTGCCGTGAAATGCGTGCGGAAAGCGTTATACAGCATAAATTCATTATGAAATCTCTTGTCTTTCACTTTAATGTAATATATAATATTATGGTATGCGCGGCGCATACTGTAATTATGGCGCGTATCAGAGTACCTAAGACGGAGAACGAAATGAAAAAACTGACCGTTTTGATTTTACTTATCGCGGTAATCGCCGTGTGTTGCGGACTTCTCGTCGCCTGTAAGGACGACGAAACGAGCGATCCCGTAGCCGGTTCTTACAAGGTGAAAGTGCCTTCCGTGACGGCGCCAATAGGTTTAACGGACTACGCGCTTACGATAGAATGGCTCGATTCCGACGGCAATCCCACCGAATTCATAGCCAACCGTCCCACGGTGATAGTATTCCCCGGGGTGGGTGACTACGACGATAAATTCACCACCAACCTCGACCCCGACGTGTATTCGACGGCGGGTGTTTTAAGTTCGTCCGCTTCTAATTTTCATTTGAAGCTCAGCTATTATTGGACGAGGAATTTCTTTAATATCGGCGTGTTCCATTACGAAAATTTCGCCGACGACACTTACGCCAACGTAAACGCAAAGATTTATTCCGCTTCGAGAATGACCTATATCAAATCGGACGGCAGCAGCGTCACTGCGGCGCCTTCTTTCAATCTTACCGAAGCCTTCGTTTCCGCCTGGCTCAAAGTCAATTCCTCATCCCTCATAGGCTCCACCGACAAAAAAATGATGGAGATTCGTTTCACCGGCGTGAACGTGGGGGCGAATTTAGCGCTTTCGTGCGCCGATTATCTCGAGGAAATGTATAACGCGGGGCTTATCGGTTCAGAGTACATTCCCAACAGGGTGGACATACTCAATCCTTATTTTTCGAACGTAGGCGATTCCGTGGTGGTGGACTACAGGGAGCAAACGACGCTCGGCTCGGCGCTCACCTATAATTCCGCGATAGTGGAAAAGCTCGCCGGATACGGCGTGGTAATGGATATGGTGGAGTCCGACGAGTATTTCTATTCGAGCTACGGCGAAAACTACACCGGTATCGAAGAACAGACCGACGGAGTGGTGTGGTCGGAAGAAGGGGATTCGGGCGCATATCTCAGAATCAAGCGCAACGTGGCGTATCTCGAATTCAGGGAGAGTTTTTCGTCCAAGTACCCGACGACGTACGTTTCCGAAGCGTATGCGGCGGATACCGCGGTGCTGCACTGGTTCCTGTATACTGTGAACGGCTCCGATTATACGAGCATCAGCGCTCAGACTTACACCGATCAAAGACCCGTTTTGGACGGTTACAATATGACGGGCGTCGTCGCGTCCACTTCCGTTAAGTACGGCGTTTCGGCGTGGACTCCCACGGTGTATTTGAGAGCGATGCGCGGCGTGACTTACGAAATGAAACGCTATAATTCTTCCTCATCGGCTACGTCGAAGTTCTCCGATTACACGATGACGGGCTTCCAGGCGGAATCCTATCAAGTCTCCGACCTTACGATGGAAAAAATGTATTCCGTATGCGGCTACATTTACGTTTCCGACGACGAAAATTCGCCTTTCGTGGATCTGCGCAGGGATCATCTCCTTGCGGGCGTGACGGTAAATCTCGTTGCGACCAAGACCGACAGTCCTACCCGTAATTTCACCGTGACGACTTCTTCGGACGGCTTCTATATGTGCAACATAGGAAGGGAAAACCTCGGTTATACCGTGGCGGTCAGCGTGGAGAAACCTTCCAACCGTTACGCCACGCTTACGACGACGAACGACAACACGAGCAATTATCTGAACGTAACGCGCAATTCGATACTCACGGATTCGGGCGCTTCGGTGACGATGAACTCTACCGACAATACCAATTTCTTCGTCGCAATCTATAACGGCGGGCTGTTAAGGCTGTTCTGATAAGACTTCCGTAACGCTTTCGGCGCGCGTTAAAAATTGGGTATTGCAATTATCCCGCACCGGTGCTATAATATAGACACTGGGATATGCGTTAGGTTAAGAAGATTTTTAACCCTAACAACTAAAAGGGCTTACGCGTTCGGCTCATAATGTCAAGCCCCCCGGGCGAAAGCCCGACGCCAGGGGAAGACAAAAGGGAGCGACAGTTCGCCCACCTGCACAAATGCGGGTTTGTTAATCCTTAATTCTAACGGTATTCCGGTGTTGAAGTGCGGTTCAGGGTAGCCGCACTTTTTTTGAGCGGGGCGCCGCGATTAAGGCGTTTTCGCTCAGATACGACGAAGCGGCGAAAAACTTAACAGAAATAACGACGGATTAACGCGCGAAGCGTTTTACGTAAGAAGGAGGAGCGGCGTGAAGGCTTTGATACAGAGGGTGACAAAGGCGCGTTTGAGCGTGGACGGAAAGGAAATATCTTCCGTGGGCGCGGGGCTCGTGGTCTATCTCGGAGTGGCGAAAGGGGACGACGAAATGACGGCGGACGCGGTTGCTTCCAAGATATCTCGTATGCGGATTTTTGCAGATGAGAATGACAAACTCAATTATTCGGTATCCGATAAAGGGTATTCGGTGCTGCTCGTGTCGCAGTTCACGCTGTGTGCGGATTGCTCGAGAGGAAACCGCCCGGACTTCACCGGCGCGGAGGAAGCGGGACGCGCGAAAGCGCTGTATCTGTATACCGGCAAAGCGCTCGAAGCGCTCGGCGTAAAAGTCGCTTACGGCGTTTTCGGCGCGGATATGACGATAGAACAGGTCAATTCGGGCCCGGTGACCATCGAGCTCGAAATTCCTTATCCCGACAAAAAACGCTGACCGTTTCCGATGGCGCATAAGCAAGGAACGCAAAGCGCGTTATAGAAATTCATGCGGCTTTGCCGTAAGAGGACGGCGTAGCAATTATTCTATAGGTAAGAAAAAATCCCGCTTGCAGGCGGGATTTTACGTTTGCGGAGGTTTTCCGCGATCTTTTGCGCTTAATTATTCGGCGCAGAAGGAGTCGTTGCTGCAGCTGGGGCAGGGGGGCATTTTGTCTCCCGAGCCGAGGGATACCTTAGTGTGGCAGCTGGTGCAGCTGTAAGTGCCCGCTCCGGGTTTCTCGCCTGTCTTAACGATACGTTTGCAGTTGTTCATATTAGACCTCCTTGATTTTGTCTTTATTCATATTGTGCTTCTTTCGCCTGCATTTATACCCGTACGAGAATACTTTTTTCGCTTCGGCATAACGGTATTCGCTTCGTATGCGAATATTTTCATACGTTTGAGACTGTTACCAAATTTTACATTGACTTTTGCGCGCGCGCTATATTATAATAATTCGCGGAGAAGGATAACGGGAGTCACTATGTCGAAGAAATTGAAATTATCGTTTTTGATCGTAACCCTTCTTCTTTTGATAACGACGCTTGCGGCAGCGTGTAATTCCGATTCTTATACGGTAACTTTCGTCGTGGACGGCGGCACCTACAAGACCGTCACCGTTCAGTCGGGTAAGACCGTATCTTCTTTCCCCGCCGACCCCGTCAAAAACGGCTATTATTTCGACGCCTGGTATCTGGACAACGAAGTCTGGACGCAACCTTTCGGAACCTCCACCGCGGTCATTTCCAATATAGAAGTTTACGCGCACTGGCTACCCGTACCGGTAACCGAAGCGCGTACGTTCACCGTCACTTTCGATTCGATGGGCGGCAGCGCCGTCAGCCCGCTCAAAGTCACCGAAGGCAAGGCTTTTACTTTGCCGCGCGCTCCCGAAAGACAGGATTATAATTTCGACGGGTGGTTTCTCGACAAAGGTTATTCCGTAGAGTTTACCGAGGAGTACGAAGTCAAAGGCGACATCACCGTCTACGCCAAATGGACGGAAGTGGATTCCGCGATTTATTTCTCGCACACGGGAAGCGTCCTCAGCGGAATAACCGAGCAGGGCGCCAAAGTTACCGTGCTTACCCTCCCCGAAGAACTGGACGGAATTAAAATTACCGAGGTGGCGGAGGGACTTTTCGAAGGGAATACCAACCTCACCAAAGTGACGGTCCCGATGGGATACGATACCCTCGGCGCAAAGGCGTTCAAGGATTGCACGGCGCTCAAAACGGTCAACCTCGCCAACAGCGTGGTGAATATCGGCGCGGAAGCGTTCAGCGGCTGTAAATCGATAGAAAATTTACAACTTTCGACGGAGCTTGCCGCCGTGCCCGATAAACTGTGCTACGGCTGTACCTCTTTGAAATACTTCAACGCGGGCGGCGCCGCGAAGATAGGAGAAGGCGCTTATTACGGCTGTACTTCGCTTACGAGCGTGGCGTTTTCGCAGAACGTGACGGAGATAGGTAAGGAAGCCTTCCGCGACTGTACGGCAATCGTGACGGTAAGTATGCGCGAAGGACTTCTGACTATAGGCGAGGGCGCTTTCCGCAATCTCAAACGTCTCCGTTCCGTCACCGTGCCCGATTCGGTTACCTCGCTCGGCGCGTACGCGTTCTACGGCTGCTCGGAGGCTACCGAACTTAAAGTCGGTTCCGGAGTTACCGAACTGAAAGCGTATACCTTCTACGGAATGAATAAAGTCGCGGCGCCCGTGTTCGCGGGCGAGCTCACAGCGATAGGAGACTGCTGCTTTATGGGAATGTCGGCGATGGCGTCTTTTGTCGTGCCAGACACGGTAACGAGCCTCGGAGCGTCCGCGTTCTATAACTGTTCTTCGCTCGCCTCCGTAACCTTACCGGAAAGTATAACTGCCATACCCGAAAAGTGCTTCGTCAACTGCGTCAAGTTAAAGGAACTCGACCTTACCGGTATAACTTCGGTAGGCGCGAGCGCTTTCTCGGACTGCGTGCTTTACGCGGCGACATTACCCGCGTCGCTTACCTCGATGGGAGCTTCCGCATTCTACGGCTGTAAAGCCATAACGTCGGTATCGGTACCCGAAGGAGTTACTTCGATACCCGAATCCGCGTTCATGAATTGCAATTCGCTTGCTACCTTAGATATGCACGACGGCATTACGGCTATAGGCAGGAACGCTTTCAGCGGCTGCACGTCGCTTATTGCCGTCACGCTTCCCGAAGCGCTTACGAGCGTTGCGGACAGAAGTTTTGCCAACTGCACTTCCCTTGCCGAAGTCAGTGTAGGCGCGAACGTGAACGCGATATCGAGCACCGCTTTCACCGGGTGCGTGACTCTCGAAAGCGTGGACGTTTCCGCCTCAAACGCCGTTTACGCGAGCGAAAACGGAGTGCTTTTCACGGACGATCGCACGACGCTCGCGCTCTATCCTTACGGTAAAAAGGATACCGAGTACGTTATCCCCGAAGGGGTGAAGTACATAGCAGCGAGCGTATTCTACGACAACCTCACTCTGACTAAAGTGACTTTGCCGTCCACTCTCACGGAGATAGGCGCGAGCGCTTTCTACGGCTGCAAGAACCTTGTCACGGTCAATTTCCCGTCAAATCTTAAAAAGATAGGGGCATGCGCTTTCTACGCCTGCGCTTCGCTTAAAGAAGCGGTGCTTCCCGTAGGCATCGTGAGGCTCGACGCGGAAGCCTTCCGCGAATGCGGTAAGCTTGAAAAAGCGGTGCTTCCCGCAACCCTCGTTTCGGTAGGCGCGAGGGTATTCCGAGGCGCGCCCGCAACGCTCGAAATAGCCGTCGATCTCGACGAAACGCTGCTTTCCGGCTGGAGCGGCGCGTGGAACGACACGGGTAAGTCGGGAGCGGAATACATAATAAAATATTCTGCGGCGCATAAAGTTATCGGCGATTACGAATGCGCTCTCCGCGACGGTAAAGCGGTGCTTACGGCATATCTCGGTAGCGATACCGTGATAACCGTACCCGAAACGCTCGGAGGCTATCCCGTGATAGGGCTTGCCACCACTTACGAGGGTAACGAAAGCATTACGGAAGTGACCGTGCCCGATACGATAGAGGTCATTACGGAACGCACTTTCCGCGCGAATAACGCCCTTACGAAGATAACTCTCCCGTTTGCGGGAGCATACCGCGACGCGGTGGGAGCGGAAGGGCTTTTCGGTTACATTTTCGATTATTCCGAAACGCGCTATTCGGGCTGGAGCGAGCATTACGCCGAAGGCGGAACGCAGTCAAAATATTATTGCGATATTCCTTCGTCCGTGAAGACAGTCGT
>CALVOD010000042.1 GCA_944350065.1 uncultured Clostridia bacterium | reverse complement strand
TTGAGTATATTGGCGATAATGGCGTCCTCGCGTTCCTTGCTGGACATCTCCCGATAGAGCTTGCGCTTCCTGGGTTTCGCGCTCACCTGCCCTATCGAAGGCTCCTCTATCTCGGGCGAATCGGTTACTATTCTGTTGTCTATCATCAGCTGTCTGCCCTTCCAGGTAGTCACTTTGATCGCCTTGTCGAGCAACAACAGCAGCTGCGGCAACGGAACCATTACCATGAGATACGACGCTATACCGCCGCGCATGACGGCGCCGCCGATGATCTGCGTCGCGGGAAGACTCGAAACGAACTGTATCGAAGCGCCCGCGCAGGTAAGTATTCCCGCGGAAGTTATCAGCGTACGCGAGCTGTCGGCAAGCGCGTGCTGAACGGCGTCGTACTTGTTCATCGTTCGACGGTGCTCCATATACCGCGACGTAAGCAGTATCGCGTAGTCTATCGTCGCGCCGAGCAATATCGAGCTCACGAGCATGTATCCTACGAATACGAGCGGATCTTTCATGAAATACGGGACCGCCATATTGATATATATCGAGCCCTGTATCACAAGCACCAGGATTATCGGTATGAGCAGCGACTTGTACGTCACGAACAATATGAGCGCGACGAGCCCAATCGACACGTATGTGATTATGTCGTAGTCGAAGTTGACCAGCTCCTTTATTTCAAGAGTGGCGGACGACTGTCCGAGTAACCAGGCGTCGTTGGCGGTGTATTGAGCGATCTCGCCGTTGATATCGTCGATGAGCGCCGTGGTGGCTTCGCCCTCCTCGTCCGCGTCGAGGAACAGCACCACGCGGCTATATCCCGGATTTTCGGTATCGGGAATGAATTGGTTAAGGAATTTGTCGGGCATCATCGACGTGAAACCCGTTTCGTCTATGAGCGAATAACTCTGTACCGAAGACACTCCGTCCACTTCCATAAGTTTCATGGAAAGCATATATTCCGTACTGACACGTTTACCGTTTAACTCGTAAGCGCCGTCGTCGAGATATTTGATCGGCATCAGTACTATAGCCTGATTCTGCTTGCCGAAAACATCCTCTATTTCGAGTTTGTCCTGATACAACGCGCTTCCTTTGCCTCCGAGGCTCGCCTCGGGTCCGTAGGTGAACTCGTTCTGCGCCTGGAAATAAACGCAGGGTATGACCAGCGCGAGGATTATGAAAGGAATGTAGAAACGAGATTTGACCAAGCCTTTGGAGAACTTCTGGAAGGTCATATTGAAGGTCTTGTGCTCCGTCTTGTCTATGAGTTTTTCCGTATACAATATCAACGCGGGCATCAGGAAGAATACCGATATGATGGACAACACGACGCCTTTGGCGAGTACGAGTCCCATATCGAGCCCCAGTCTGTACGACATGAACATAAGCGCTACGAACGAAGCTATGGTCGTGAGCGACGACGCCGAAACGGGACTGAAGCTTGCGGTAAGAGCTCTGACCATGGCTTCTTCGCTGCTCACGCCTCCTCGTCGCTCCTGCTTGAAGCGGTGCAACAGGTAAATACTGTAGTCCATAGTCAGCGCAAGTAGCAGTACGCTCGACACTCCCTGCGTCATATACGATATGCCGTTTACGCCGGTTATGTAGCCTACGATACCGTTTGTGCCCATATTCAGCAATATCGCGGCGCCTATTGTAAGGAGCAACAGCACCGGTTCCCAGTATGCCGTAGTGGTAAGCAGCAGTATGATAACGACTATTATGCCCGCCACTATCATAGATTTGCCGGTCTCGGAGTTGACCGACTGAATGCTGTTATAAGTGGTCGCTGCGTTGCCTATGATACGGACTTCGCTGCCTTCCGGAGTCTTCAGATTGCGTATCGCGCCGATGGCGGTCATTGTGGCGGAAGCGTAATCGCTCTCCACGAAAGAAATTTGATATAAAGCGTATTCGCCGCGTTTGGCGTCATTCCAGTAGAACATCTCGAGCTGGGGAGCGAAGTCCTCGAGCATCGTGATATCGAAACTCATACTGCCGTCGGCGGGTATTGACGACTGCAGATAAAGAAGAAACGAAACGAATTTACCCTGTTCGGAGGAGCTCAGTCCCTCTTTAAGGGTATTAAGAATTTTTTCCATCGCCCCGGGATCGGAGAAATTCATATCGGCTATTATTTGCATATCCTCGTCGTCGAGGACCAGCATCCGGTCTTTGAGATGCATAAGGAACTTGATAGCCTCTCCGTCGGTTATCTTTTCGCCGGGTTCGGAATTGAATTTAGCTATGGCTTTTTTGATGACTCCGATTTCTTCGGAGAGAAAAATATCGTCGAGCCATATAACGGAGCTTACTCCGTCGATCGACTCGACGCTTTTTTTGAATTCCATCATTTCCTCTATGTCGGCTTTTGAAAGCATAACCGTGGCGTTACCGCCTTCGCCGAATTCGGAATACATGGTGTCGAGCCCCTGTTTAAGCGAGCTTGACTGCGGCAAATACACTGTGTCCGCATAATTTACTTCTACAAAGAATGCGCCCACCACCGACGCTATAAGGCACAGCGCGAACGCGATGGTGATCCATAATCTCTGTTTAACTATGAAAGTGGAGAGCTTCCTCATTTCCGTACGGTCTCCTTAAGATATATTCTGCCTTGCATATTGCCGAAATAAAATACGAGCAACTTGGTGTATTGCGCAAATTGTTCTTCCGGCTCGCATTTAGTCATTACGGCTATCATTCCTTCGGTAACGCTGCGCGCGATGATACGAAGGAAAACGTCGTCTCCGTCGGCAAATCCGCTCATGACGCCCTCTTTGAGCATTCCGTATACCGCGTCTGCGGTCTTTGCCACAAATCCGGCGTACGGCGAACCGTCGCTTTTTTCTATCAATAAAGTTATTCCGTCGCGGTGTTCCGCGGCAAGACGCGTAAGCTCGGTAGCTATTTCGTGCGTAAGCTCTATGGGGATACCGCCTTCGGGCGGTACGGAAGCGCCTTTGAACCATTTCTCGAATATCCGTTTGCCGGCGTTGACGGTCTCCTCGTAAGCCCTGCCGACTATGGCTTCGTAAAGCGCTTCTTTGCTTTTGAAATATCTGTACAGGTTGCCTATCGGCACCCTCGCTTTGCCGCTTATCTGCAGCATACTCGCACGATAAAATCCGTACTTGAGAAACTCGCCGTAAGCAGCGCATAAGATCCTGTTCCTGACTTCTTCCTTCTGATACTGCATAGCGTTCTCTCCCAAAAAAGCGAGAATATATATTCTCTTTTGTTCTTTATTATATAGCGTACGCGTAGGTGTTGTCAACCGGTAACGGTAAGTTGATCGAAAAAATTATGATAAAAATTCTCATAGCCTCAGCGCTATCACCGGACGCGCGCCGTGGGTAGCCGAAACGGTGTCCTCGTACAAATCGCCGTACTGTCCCCAGGCGTTTACCAGCGCCGCGGAAGTCGCAGATCTGCCTTCGGAAGCGAGCCACCAGGAGGAATAATACTGTTCCCCGCCCGAAGTTTTACTCACGTCCACGCCGGAGGCGACAAGATATTCCGTGGGAGAAACGGTCATCATATAACCGTCCTCCTCGCTTAAATCGTATTGATCTATCTGCCCGCTCGTGAGAAGCGTTATCGCGCCCGCGAGATAGGAGCTTTCGTACTCCGTGAACAGCGCCTCTTTAAGCTCGCCGTTGAGGTAGGTTTTGATGAAAGAATATTCGATATCGTTGGCTTTTTCGCCGTTACTAAGCTGTCCCGAAGTGGAATCGAAGGAGCCCGCGGGATTGTAGACTGCGGCGCCGAGCACTTTCTCGGAAAGCAGTAACGCCACGTCTTCCGTTACCGAGAGAACGCGCCATTTGACGGGAGCGTATTCGAAGAAATATTCTTTACCGCTTTCTATTACCGCGCCGTCGCCGAGCTTACGCCCCGCAGCCGCTTCGGACGCGGTGAGACATACGTATTTCTTGTCGTCGTAAACGTAAAATCCCTCGGAATCAGCAGTAAGCGTGCCGCTCGCTTTAAGATTTACGAGCGCGTTGTTGAGGTCGGCGCCCGCAGCTTCGTCAGCGGCGTGCCCGAAATAAACGTATTCCCTGCCGTTTTCCGTAACGCGCGAATAATACGGCTCGGGAACGTCTCCCGCGTTGTCTCCGCCTGCGGAGTCGCCGCCGGAAGAAGGCGGCGTGCCGTTGTCCACGGGAGGACTCTCCGCGCTTACGCACGCGGAAAGGAACGCCGCGATCAGCAATATCGCGACGAGCAATAAGGCAGTGGACGTTATCGCTCTCTTACTTGTTCCGCGCATACGGATAGTTTAACATACTTCTCGCGTGCGCGCAATCACGCGGGGGCGTCTACTACCTTTATTTACTTATTTATTATCAAAAGTCTCCGCTCCGCTTACGCTCGCGCGGGCGGAACGCCCCGTGAGCGCCTTTCACCGAACGAGTTTGCGTAGCTCCTCTATCGCCTCGCGGCAAGCCTTCGGCGCCGCCGCGGGAACGGGCGATTTCGCGTCGAATACATTACGGAAAAGCCTCGTCTTGCGGGCGTTGCCCATCTGGAAGCCGGATACGAGATCGGTGACCGCTTCTTTATAGTCTCTGTTGGTCACGAAGACGCAGTTTTCGACTACGACGGAGGTTTCGCTACCGTCGTAGACTATTTCCACTTCGGAGGGAGAGGCTTTCTGTTTGACGCCGTTCACGCTGACCTTGCCGGAAACGACGTCGCGGAAATTGAGATAAACCGTTCTTTCCGCGGGTATCACTCGCTTATTGCCCTCGGTGGACATAGTGAATATGAGTTTGTTGCCGTTTCTCACGAGCTTCATCCGCGTAATCGCGAAAACGCCTTTGGCGTAAGCGTTGGAGTCGCCGTCGTCGTCGTACATTTCGAAAGCGCCGTCGCCGGAATACAACCATATTTCGAGAGGCTGCTTCAAGGAAAGGTCGTTGGTATACGCCTCGCGGTACAGCGGAACGACGGAGCCCGCTCTTGCGAATACGGGTTCGTTCTGCAGATCGCGGTAAATTCTGTATTTGCCGGGACCGTAAATCCTGCCCGTGAAAACGTCGGTATACCTTTCGCCCTCGGGCACCCA
Organism: uncultured Clostridia bacterium; assembly: GCA_944350065.1. GTDB lineage: Bacteria > Bacillota > Clostridia > Christensenellales > DTU072 > Stercoripulliclostridium_A. The sequence goes on along the minus strand of CALVOD010000042.1, from coordinate 5,100 downwards.
TAAATCCGTTCCCGCAAGCCCCGCGCGTTTGTCCGAATGCTCGGTTACGGGCGCCACCACGAGTTGGGTGCCGAAAGCGTACTGATTACGCGCCGCGTACGCTTCTTCCTCGTCGTACGAATAATACATCGGCTCGCACAGCGCACGCCCTTCGGTGTGCGTAAGGCGGTTCATCGAATAAATATAAGGTATGAGCCTGTGCCTCAGTCTGAGATAATCCGCGGCGATCTTCTCCACGGAACCGCAGCACTTCCAAGGCTCCTTGCCCATAAATTCGTTGGAAGTGGAATGTAGCCTGTTGACGGGACTGAACACGCCGAACTGCAACCATCTCAAATAAAGCTCGTCGTCCTTGTATCCGCGCTGATGTCCGCCGATATCGTGACTCCACCACGTATATCCCGCGTTGGTCGCGGTTGCGGTCATGTAGGGCTGGAAGCGCAGACTCTGCCAATTTATCATAGTGTCGCCGCTAAAGCCTAATGGGTATCTATGGCTACCGATTCCCGCATATCTCGAAAGTATCAACGGGCGTTTTCCGCTGTCCTTCTGGTCGAGCATGTGGTAATGGTTCAAGCCCCAAAGCGGGTCGAGACCCGGCACGTCGGAATTCTTGCCCTGCTGCCAGTCTATCCACCAGAAGCGCACCCCGTCGTTTTCGTACGGACGGTGCACGACGTCGAAATAGGCTTCGAGGAATTTTTCGTTGCCGAGCCTGAAGGGCTCCGCCTCCTTTTTCTCGGGGTCCCTTCCGGTAACCGCGCACACGTCTTTGTAACAGTCCTCGAAGAACCTTATGCCCTGCGCGGGGTGTATGTTGAGCGTGACCTTGAAATTTCGGTCGTTGAGCCACTTGAGAAGTTCGCGGTAATCGGGGAACAGGTCGGTATTCCAGCTGTAGCCCGTCCAGCCCGACATACGGCGGTAAATAAGTTTGTCTCTGAGATTGTCGGTGGGTATCGCTTTTGCCTGAGCGCCGAACTTTTCCATCACGTTCACCCAGTGCCAGTCCATATCGATAGTCGCCACCGTGACGGGAATCTTTTCGTCTATGAAGCGTTGCATAAGAGCGCGGTATTCCTCCTGCGTGTACGCTTTGTATCTGCTCCACCAGTTGCCGAACGCGAATTTGGGCACCAGCGGAGTGGCGCCCGACAATTTATAGAAATCGCGTATGCATTCGCGGTAGCGGTTGCCGTACGCAAAATAATATTTGTCGCTGCATTTTTCGCGCGGAAGCACGGCGTCGCCCTTGAGAACGAGCGAACGCGAATCGTCGAGCACCGCCACGCCGCGTCTGGACACGAGCCCGCGCTCGAGCGGCACCGCGCCCGAACACATATCGAGCGTGCGACGCGTACCGCGCAGGTTGCCCCTTGCGTAATTCCTTATCCGAACGCCGTTCTCGCCTTCCACGTACGCGACTTTTCCGCTCTTTACGTTCACCGCGAAACGCACCTTACCCGTGTCTATCACGGCAAGCGCGCCTTTTTCGGTCACTTTGAAAGCGGGCTTCATAAAGTCGCGGTACCACACGCGCTGGGTGGCTTCGTCTGTAAACTCTTTCGTCTCCACTCTTATCAGGTAGGGCGTAAGCACGCTCACGCGCACGTTACCGAAAATAACGGTCTGTTCGGGAGCCGTTTTCGAGGCTGTGACAATGTTGAATCTTCGCATATCCTTCTCCTTAAAACGTATACGGCAAAGCCGCGTCGTATTTAATTATAAAGCACTCCCCCGCATTTTTCCATATCTAAAATGATTTTATAGTTCCGCGCCCGAAGTCTCCGTCGAAAGCTGCGCTTCGCTTGTCAGGGAGCGCATCGACTTGCGGAAACGGAAGAAAAACAATATCGCCGTGAAAGACACCGCCAAAGCGTCCGCTACGGGTTCCGCGGCGAATACCGCGGCGGCTTTGTCCGCGGTAAAAACGGCGGGCATAATGTAAATAAGCGGCAACAGCAGAACGAATTTCCTCACCACCGCGACGAGAATGGAGGCTTTGGCGTTGCCGATCGCCACGAAGGTCATCTGGCAAGCCATCTGCACGCCCATCATAAACATCGCCGCCATATATATACGGAGCGCGCGCGAAGTGTAATCGATAAGCGCGTCGCTCGAAGTAAACATCGCGGCGAATACGCCGGGAAGCGACATCGCGAGAATATACAGTGCAGAAGCGTACGCCACGCTCACGACGAGCAGGCGTTTGAAAGCGGCTTTGACGCGGGACGCGTCTTTTGCGCCGAAGTTATAACTCACTATCGGTTGCGCGCCCTGCCCGAGTCCCTGCAGCGGTAAAAGCGCGAATTGCATAACGCTGCTCGCAACCGTCATCGCTCCCACTGCGATATCGCCGCCGTAGCGTTGCAAAGAGGAATTGAAGCAGACGAGTATAACCGATTCGCTCGACTGCATGACGAATGCGGAAAGCCCGAGCGCGAGCGCGGGGAAAATAATTTTCGGTTCGGGTTTAAGGTATTTGAGCCTGATTTTCAAATAGGTGCGCTTGCCGAAAAGGAATATAAGCACCCAGGTGCAGGAAGCCGCCTGCGAAATGACGGTCGCGGCTGCCGCGCCCTTCACGCCCATACCGAAGGCGAAAATGAACACGGGATCGAGCGCGATATTGAGCACGGCGCCGATAAGCACGGAAAGCATTCCCGTGGTGGCGAAGCCCTGCGCCGTTATGAAAGCGTTCATACCCAGGGTGAGCTGAACGAATATCGTGCCTATTGCGTAGATATTCATATAGTCCACGGCGTAGCCTATGGTATTCTCGCTCGCGCCGAACGCGAGCAGGAACTCCCTGTTCCATATAAGCAACACCGCCGTAAGCAGTACCGAAACGAAAATCTGAGTGACGAAGCAATTCCCGAGCGTTTTTTCGGCGGAAGCGTTGTCGCCGGCGCCCATAAAAATGGAAGCGCGCGGCGCGCCGCCGTTGCTGACGAGGGCGGCGAAAGCGGAAACTATCATAATGAGGGGCAGACATACTCCGAGACCGGTAAGCGCGAGATCGCCGCTTTCGGGTATATGCCCTATGTATATGCGGTCCACGATATTGTAGAGCATATTGATTATCTGCGCCACCACCGTGGGAAGCGCTAGTCTGAAAAGCAGTTTGCCTATCGGCTCCGTTCTTAAAAAATCCTTGTTGTCGTTCGCCTTTAAAGTATGTAACATAGCCTTTTCGTTTCTAACGCGGTTTTGTTTCGACCGCGCTTCTATATTTCTACCGTCTCGCCCGCTGATAGATAATTAAGCCGCAAGCCCGGTATCCTTTTCATTATCCCGTAAGCCCGCATACCGGTGCAATGCCCGGTGTAATAGACGGCGCCCGTTTTTCCGAGCGCTTCCGCAAGCCTTAAAATGCGCGTTTCTCCCCCTTCGTCGTCCCGTTCTCCTTTGAGATGAAAGCCGCCGATAACTACGTCTGGGCGGAATTTGTTTACGATGTTCAGGATACCTTTATGCGAACATCCGCTGACCAAAATCCGTTTTTCGTCCTCTCGCAACAACAGATACCTTTCGTGGGCGAAGTCGTCGGGGATCAGTCCCGAGTCGGTAAGCGTATACAGTCCTTCACCGCTTACGGAGTATAGCGCGTCGCCCGCTTCGAGAGAAACTATCTCCGCGTTTGCGTTGATACGCGCGCCTTCTGCCAAGAACGCGAAGCGGTCCGAAAAACGCTCCTTCAAACTTCTATCGAGTCCCGCGTACTTGGTTAAACCGCGCGAATATCTTTTGCCGAATATCTCTCGCGCCGCGTAAACGACGGCTTTGGCGTTAGCGCGAAAAAAATCTCCGAGTCCGCCGCCGTGATCGTAATGGTCGTGGGAAAGAATGGCGAAATCCGCTTCGCTCACGTCAACTCCCGCTTTCGCGGCGTTGCGCATAAAAACGCCGCTGCCGCCGAAGTCGAACATTATTTTCGCGTCGCGCGTTTCGATAAAAAGCGAAAGCCCGTGCTCCGCTTCGTACCCCTCCGCGGCTACGTCGTCGGTAAGCGCCGTTATTCTCATGCTTTATCTGCCTCCGCCTCGATTTCCGCTTCCGCAAAGCCTATGTGCTCCCTTCCGCTAAGCACGTACGCTTTGTTGCGGGCATTGAAATAAAGCCTCAGCTTATTCCCCGTCCGCACGAGGTGCGACGCGTACACGAATTGCGCCATCCAGTCGCTGTCGCCGCAGACCGCGGGCGCAAGCAACGTCTTCACCCGTTCGAATCGCACACCGTCGGAAGAATAAAGGAGGCGTATCTCCGATTTGCTTTTCTCCCCTTCGCGGTAAATGACGTTCTGCAAGCCCGCATATCCGTCGCGCAACCCGTAGACTTTGAGACAGCCGCAGCATAGCTCGTCCGAGCCGTCGCCGCGCTCGGGATAAATCACCGGCGCGGCGCGTTTGACGTAGCCCGAGACGGGTTCTGCGCTCTCCGCAAGACATATATACGTCGGCTCCGAAAAGCCGCAGTCCTCTATATACGTGAGTCCCGCCGAATAATACAGCCTGTATTTGCCTTCCTCCGCGAAAAGAAAGGGATTGGACAAAGAATGACCGTTCTTTTCGCTCCGCTCGTAAGGTTTGTCGAACGTGAGCACGGGCACAGGCTCCGAAAATTCCATGAGGTCCTTGCTCGTCACCGCGTAGATATCCGACTCCCACTTCCCGCCGAAAAGTCCCTTTGCCCTCGTGAGAAGGGGTTGCAGTCTTTCGTAAAATATGTAATAAACGCCGTTTATCTTCTTCGCGTCCGCTCTCATGGCGCGCGAAAGTATGAGTCTTCCCTTGCCGAAATTAACGCCGTCGTCCGATACGAAGACACTTACGCCGCGAAGCGAATGCGCGAAAAGATACCACTTCCCGTCCGGCGACTCATCGGGCGTCAGCACCGACGGATCCGCCACCACGGGATCGTAAAATTTACTCCTTATAACGGGGTTCTTTTCGTACAACCTGAACCGCGCTTCCTCGAGCTTACTGAAAGTTATGTCGAGCATACCTCCTCTAACTCACTCCGCTTCCGCTTCGCCCGTCTCGCCCGCTTTGTCCGTTTCGCCCTCGGGCTTAACGCCGTTAACCGTCTCTTTCAGCGCGT
>CALVOD010000041.1 GCA_944350065.1 uncultured Clostridia bacterium | reverse complement strand
GTATATTCGTAGCTTCCTTCGGCGGGGGTGCCTCTGTAATACGACGTCACGCCGTTGAGCGAAACGTCGGTCGGAGTGACCGAAAGCGTTAGCGTGGCTTTTACGACGAGCACGTTCACGCTTACGGCAAAGTTCATCGTATAGTTATCGAGAGTGTAACCCTCGTCGCTGAACTTGATGGCTACGGGCGTGCCGCTGACAGCAGTCTCGGCAAGCAAAGGATCCGCGGCGCCTGCGGTCTGCAACGAATACTTCCACTTCATATTGGCAAGCGTCACGACGCTTCCGTCTTCCGCTCTGACGTAAACGTTGCTTGCGGCGTCGTTATTCTGGAATCCGAGATAATTGAGCGTTACGCCCTCCTCGCCGTAAACCTTATTGATACTACCGCTGCTGCCGACGGAAATACTGAGCGGCGCTTTGGCTATAGTGAAGGTTCCGGCGACGACTTCTACCGTATAGTTGTTGCCCGCGGTGGTGAAGCCCGTAGCGGTCAGAACGTAATCGCCCGCCGCTGCGGAGGTGGAGTCGAAGACTTCCGCGCCGCTTTCGCCGTTAATGTAGCAATAGAACACGATGTAATCGGAAATAATTATATCGGTGTCGTCTCCGACCTGCAGTCTGCCGAAATAATTGAGTTTCTTTTCTAGGAAGGTTTCGCCTACTCCGTACTGCATGGCGAGCTGACCGAGCTCGCTGTCCTCGTCAACCGTGTCTATATCGACATAAGTGTAGCCATTCTTGTTGAGGCTGCTCTTTCTTATCTGCGTGCCGTAAACGTAATCGTCGCCTTTCACGTCGTTAAGCACGACGGTTATCTTGGCGCGGTTTACGGTAAAGGTACCCACCGAACCGATTATCAAATCGTAGTTGGGATCTTCTATCGAATCGCTGCCGTCTACGGCTATGAACATATCGGCGACGTTAATTTCGTAGTTGCCTACCGCCGTTGCCGCAGCCATACCTTCCGACACGGGAACGCCAACGATATTGAGTCCGCTCGAAATGAATTCTCCGCTCCTCGGATCTTTTATTTTGAAAGGAATCGAGCTTACTTCCGCGCCGTAATTCTTCGTGACGTTATCGACGAATATCTGCAACGTGCGCGCGTTTACGGTGACCGTCCTCGTCGCGCCGAGCATATTGAAATTGCGGTTATAATCGTTTGGATATACCGTGAACGTATACGTTCCCGCATCGGCGGTGGAGCCCACGGCGTTTCCTTCGAACACGAAAGCTATATAACTCGATTCCGTCGCCATAACGCCGATAAGATCGGCAACGTACGTAGCGCAATAATTATAGTGAGTACGCGCGTTGGCGATATCGGTACCGATTGCGGCGCTCGCTTTCGTACACCTGTCGATTATCGTATTAACCGCGTTAGTGATACGGTCCAAAGACGTTTGCTGCAGCAAATATCTGAATTCCCGTGCATAAACGGACAAATCTCTTGCCGCGTTGACCGTAGCGTTGAGGAAATTAACCGCGGCGCCCGCGTCGCCGAAATCCACATAACCGTAATTGCTCGTCAAAGAGTTGACGATATTGTTCAGTTGCGCCAGATTGGCAAGGAAAATACTGTAATCGCTTTGCTCGTCGTCGGGCGAAATGCCGCTCCGAATAGAGAAGTTACGGATGATCGGCGCGGCGCCCACATAAGTACCGAGATTGAGGTTGGCGTAAACGAATCCGTACTCGTTGCCGTCGTAAATCTTGGATAAGGCGCTCGCCTGTACCGAAACGCTGATATCCGCCTTGTTGATGGTGTACTCGTATGTTGAATAAAGTTTGACGTTGTAGTTACGATCGAGACAGGTAACGCCTACCCAGTAATTTCCTACGCTCGCATTGTCTCTGCCGTCGTTTTCGTTTCTCGAGAAAGTAAATACGATGGCGGACTGGTCGATACCCGTCTGCGAAGCGGAGAACATACCGGCGCCGAGCGAAGGCTCTTTGCCGTCGTAAGCCTTTTGCAGATACTGATCGTAAACGGTGATAGTGACGTTTTTCGGAATTATTCTGAACTTATACGCTTCTCTTAAGGAGAATACGTAATTTTTGTCGGAAGCGGTATTCACTATACTGATATCGTAGCTTGCCACGGCGCCGCTTGCGTCGTAATAAACTTCGCGGGCGTCTACAACCTGTCCGTTCAAAGTGATGGCAAGCGTGAATTGCGGCACTTCCGAAGCGGCGAGTACCGCGCCCGAAGAATCCTTGATAACGTAATCGGTGGTGTAGATATATGCCGACTGGTTATTGAATTCGCGCTCGAGGGTGTTGGCAAGCTGCGCGGAATTGCAGTTCACTTCGATGTAAACGCTCTTGGGCAATATGGTGAAAGTTACTTCCTCGTTGCCTACGAGCTCGTAATTCTGGTCTACTACGGAAAGGACCTTGACGGTATACGTGCCCGCGTCGGTAACGCTTGCGACGGACAGCGTGAGTTCGACGTAATCGAAAACGGGATTGTCGTTCTCGTCCTTCGCCTGCGTGACGCCGTCGGCGTTATAGACGGGTTGCAAATATTCCTGCGAAACCTCCGCCGTGATGATGAACGGGGAGCCCGTGTATTCTTTTCCGTCGGGAAGGTCCACGTAATCGTCCGCGGTCACGGAGAACTGACGTTTCGCTATCACGTAGGAATAGCTCACGCCGTCACCGAAATATGCAATGTAGTTTACGTTCTTGACGGAAACTCCCACGGGGTAAGAACCGCTGTTCTTGGCAGAATTGGCGAACGTGTAAGCGAGCACCGAATTGAATACCTTCAGTTCGTCCTCGCTCGCGAGCGCGTACTCGCCCGAATAAGTTTTATAGTATACGGTAGTTGCCGTAAGCGAAGGCGCTTTGCCGTCGTAATACTTGGTGAGTTCCGCCTCGGTGAATACCGGTTTAAGCTCTTTTTGCTTCACGGTGTACTTCACGGAAACGAGCTGTACTATATAATCGGTGCCCTCTCCGAGGGTTCCTAAGGTAACGGCGTATTCGCCGCACTCCTCTCCCGCGATACGGCTAAGCGCGCCGGCAAGAGTCTCCGTAACGCCTTCCGCATTGACGATGAGTCCGCTCGCGGAATTACCGGGAACCGCGCTTACGGTATACCGTATCTCGGTTTCGGGGTCTCCGTAATACTTAAATTCCGCCTGCGGAGTGACGACCACGGGACGGCGCGATACGTTCACCGTACCGGGTATATAGTGAACGGAATAGTTGCCGTATGACGCACCCTCCGAAACGAGTTTCGCTATTACGCCATACTGCCCCACGGAGGTATACTTGTTGACTTCGCAGTCAAGTTCGAACACGCCTACGGAGGTCGCGTCGTCTCCCGCAGCGAACGCGCTCGAAGCGTCCTGACAGGCGGCGTCGCCGTAGAATCTTATTGCGGGAGCAACCAATTCTTCGCCGTACACCTTGTCGGCGTTGTCCGCTTTGACGTAGAGGTTACGTTGAACAATCGTGACGTACGCCTCGTTAAGTTCGAATTTATAATTGGGGTTGTTGATTTCAAGGCTTCCTATCGTGACTTTGTAAACGCCCACGGCGGTCACGCCGCTGTTTTCTTTGGCGAGCGAGCCCGTAAGAATATCGCCGTTACACAAGCCCGAATCGGGGTTGCCTGCCACCGGGGAAGTCGTGTAAGGTATTTCCGGCGGCTGGAAGCCGTAAGTGTACTGCACGTCGCTCGGAGTAACCGTCACGGGACGTTTGCCGATGGTGAACACCGCCGCTTCGTAAGTAATGTCGTAGTTGGCGGAAACGATTGCCGAAGGTCTGTAGCTCAACGTATATCTTCCTATGCCGGTGGCTGAGGAAACCGTTATAGCCGCTCCGGAAGCGTCGGTATACACTATGTCGAACATCGTCAGCATTACGTAATTACCTTCGCCGTCAACGTATTTTTCGCCGTTTTTATTTGCAAGGTAGACAGGCGCGTATACGCCTTCCGCCGAATTGAAAGCCTCTGAGGAGAAGGTATCGCCGTACGCGAACGCAGAGAAGGGATTGTCCGCTATCGCTCCGCCCGTCTCTCTGATGGTCACGAGGATATCGGGCACGGCAGCGCCGTAGATCATCGAGCTTTCCGAAGAAGTTTCGTTCACGCCCACGATACCGAGGGTAACGGGCTTCTTGGCTATGGTAAGCGTATGCGAGTCGTCGAGGAAAGCGTTATGTATCGCGTTGCCCGCATAGGATACCACTATGCGGTAAGTTCCCGCGTAAACGGGCACGGCGGTATAATCGGCGCCCTCCTCTCTGCCTACGGAAGTCCATATCGCTTCGGGAACGTATTCCACCGAATAATCCCCTGCCGCGAACTCGACGTTCGCCGCGGCGGAGTCGTAGGTATCGTATCCGTAAAGCGCGAGTTTTATATCGGAGCGAGTGCCGTACACCACTCCGTAAGCGTTACCCGCGTCGAAGACGACTTCGGCGTTCTTGCGGTCGCGCATATAGATATTGTATCCCGTGGATTTACTTACGCCGTTGTAAGAGTAAGTGACGGTTATGCGCTGCGTTTTGCTCAACAGACCGCTGAATTCCGAATTGTCGAAATTGGAAGTGTCTATGTTGAAGAAGTAATTGGGAATATCGAGCGAAGCGTTCACGAAATACGCTATATCCGTGTCGCCGTTGTCGTAATAAACTATTACCGAGCCCGTGCTCTGGTCGAAAGGCTCGTTTTCGATATATTTCTGTTTGGGGATATCGTAAATTTCGATACCTGTGATGCTCTTTTCGCGGACCTCGAAAGTCACGTTACAATATTTCGCTTCGGTTTCCGCGCCGTAAAGATATCTGACGGTTACCTGTCTCGTACCGGTGGCGGTATCTGCGGAGTTATAGCCGCCGGGGTTGAGCGCCGCGTCGTAATTGACGAAAGAGGCTTCCATAGGAATGACGGAAGTGGTTTCGTCTTCGAAAATCAGCACGAGTTTAAGGTCGCTCAAATCAATTTCCGCGCCTTGAATGACGGTAAACGGAGCGCCGTTGCTGTTGACGAGTTCGATGGAAGCGAGTTTGCGTACGGTTACGTTGACCTGAACGCTGAGCGAAGTGCCGTTGAGGTAATTGAGGGTGACGTACTGCGTGCCTATCGAAGTGGAATTGTAATCGGTGACTTTCAGTACGTCGCGGATATCGCCTATCGTAACGATATCGGTATCGCCGTTGTCGTAGCGAATGATGACGTTACGCATGCTGAGCGAAGTCATATAGCTTCCGGAATCGTTGAAAACGTAAACCGTATCGAAATCGAATTCGGAGCCCTGCGCGAGGTCCGCCGACGGAATGGTCGAAGAAACCCAGGAAATCGAAGCGGGACTCTTGCCGAGCACGTTGACGGTGAAAGTGGCGGAATAGACGGAATCGCCTATATAGCTCACGGTGATGGTCTGTTCGCCTTCCTCGTTGTATTCGAAACCGGAAGGCAAGAGCAAGGCGTTGTCCACCGGTTCGTAAGTGCCGTTATCGTAGACGAGCCTTACGACTATGCCGGTGAGGTCGAGGGTTTCGGTGCTGTTGCCCGCGACGTAAACAAGTTTATCCGGGAGCTCGGCTATTTCGATGCCCACCGCGCTTTTCGCGACAACCGTGATAACGAAGTCGCATTGTCCGAACACGTTGCCTTCTTCGTCGGCGTAATAAACGGATACGCTCCTTTCTCCCACCGTGGTATTACGCGCGTTGTAGTCGGTCATGTCCGCGGTAACGGGGATATAGACGCTTTCGCCTTCGAACTCGACGAGGATATAATATCCCGTAAGGTCGAGGGCGTTGCCCTGTACGACGGTCATTGCTGAAATTTCTCCGCTCACGGGAATATACACGCCGTCGTTATCGCGGTAAAGTCCCTGAAGCTCCACGAAATCGTTGCTTACGTTCACCGTGACGCTGACTTCGTATTCGGAATCGAGTCCTCCGTTTATGAGGAATACTTTCTGTTCGCCCGTTTGAGTGAATACGAGGGAGCCGCCCTCCTCTTTTTCGCTTCTGAACGACCAATTGTCGTAGAAATTCTCGTCGGATTCGGCTACGCTTTCCGCAGAGCCGTCCGCGTATACCACGTAAAGCACCATTCCGGTCGCGTCGAATTCCTCGTTGATATGATAGTTGGTCTCGTAGTCTCCGGAAACGTCAACGCTTTCGATTTCTTTGATGACGGTCACGTAAAGAGGCGCTTCGAAGCCGTTATAAACCACCGTCGCGAGCTGATTGCCGAGCACGGTATTGTCGAATACCACGGCTTCCTGATCGAGCTCAACGTCGTTGACCACGGTGCCGCTGTTATAAGTCACGGTCATGGTGACGTCGTCGACTTTCGCCTGCCCGCCGAAATACGCAATAACGTTCTCCGCATTGTTGAAGACGATGCTTACAACCTCGAGCGGCACGACTTCGAATTCGTAATCGAGCGCCACGCCTTCGTCAACGAAGATATACCAGCTGTACGTTCCCGCTTCGGGGTAAGACGTTACGGGCACGTTGTTGTCCCAGCGGATCAAAGAATCGGTGAGCGCCGTGGCTTCGCCGCGTTCTCCGTTGCTGTAGACGATACGGTACTGCCAGTCAGTCACGTCGAAGGCGGTATCCTGATAAACTACGGGCGCGGGCTCGACTATCTCGAGTCCCACGGGGGTGCGCGCTTCCACGGTTACCGTCACGACGGAAGTGTATTCGAGTTCCACGCCGCCGTAAAAGAAAGCGAGCGTTACGCTCTGTTCGCCCGGTTTGGACGCGTCATAGCCGCGCACGACAACTTTGTCGCCCGCAAGCGGAACGGTTTCGGTTTCGCCGTTGGTGTAGCCGATCGTGACGTTCACGTCGCCCGCGTCGAAAGCAAGGTTCTGCATCTGCACGGGTATCGGAGCGGACAGCTCGTAATACGACACGTTTCTGTTCTGAACGTCTATAGTAAACGTCGTGCTGAAACCGCCGTAAGTTAGTTTAACCACCGAATCGGAATCCACGACCGAATTGTCCCATTCCACGGTAAGACCGTCGACTACGCCGCTCGCGTCGGTCATGGGCATTCTGACGGAATAACCGTTGTTGTATTTAAGGAAAAGCTCGCCGCCGGTCAAGTCGAGTTCGCCGTCGCCGATATAATAAATGCTCTGCGTGGGTTTGACGGTGACCTCGATGCCGGTGAGTTCTTTGTCCTCGACGTTGACGCTGTAAACGCCGCTGTACGTCTGCCCGTCACGCTCGTAAGAAACGGTAACGGTCTGTTGTCCCACGGTATAAGGGTCGTAACCGGAGCACATTGCCGGGGTTATCGGTATGCGTTCCTCGGTGTCGTTTGCGTAATGCAGTATGAGATAGGAATTGTCGGTTCTAAGTTTCTGTTCTACGATGTAATCGAAATTTTCTCCGGAAACGGCAAGCTCAACCGAAACGACTTCGTAACGCTTGACGTTGACGCGGATCGTGGCGCTGTGCCCGGAATAATACACTCTTACGTACTGAACGCCCAAGGTATACGGGTCGTAGTCGGAGATCATCGAAGGCGTGATGTCCACGAGTTTGTCGGTGTTGTTTTTATAGGCGACGAGAATTCTCGCGTCGGTAAGGTCCAACGATTCGCCTATGTAATATTCCGATTTCGGAGCTGAATAGATCTCGATATGGTCGATATTGACCTCTTTTTGCTCACAGGCAACCAAAGCCAACGCGGTCGCAAGCATAATGCCGGCAAGTAAAACAGTCAATAATCTTTTACCCGTTCTGCCCATACTGTCCTCTATAATACGCGCTACGCGCGCGTTAATATACTTATATGTGAATATTGTAGCATACGCGTAATGACGATACAAGATTAAAAATAAAATTTAATCTTTTTTTTACATTAAAAAAGCGCGCCTGCGCGCGCTTTTTACTTTAATTACACCGCAAAGCGTCTTCGATTTATTGCGCGGCGCCCGTTCTCGAGCGGCAGAGCTTGGCAACGTACGCTTTTCTGGCGGGGTCTTCGAAGGTGTCTATAATACCGAGTCTGGCAATTGCGCCCTCGACGAACATGCCGTGAGTATCCGCCATTTTGAGGATTATCTGAACGAGCAGTTCGTCGTTGTAGTAGACGCACTGTCCGTCAATCACGGCGCAATACGCGAATCCGAGCATCGCGAAAATCTTATCGACGGAATATCCGAGCCTGTCGGAAATCTCGATAACGACGTCGGTAGCGAGTTCGCGCTTGTCCGCCACGCAAGCGTCGAGCAATTTATAGCTTGCGTCGAAGGAATGCTTGAGCCCTATCGTAAGTTCGCCCATAACCTTGGCGAGCAATTCTCCGCGCTGCGCCTTCGGAATGGCGAGCTTGGAGCAAATCTTATCGAAAGGCGCTCCCGAATTCTCCGCTATCAGCGCTATCATACGGTGCATAAGGTTGTTGGGGACAGCCTTTTTCGTGTAGCAACCGTAGTCGACGAGAGTGTTTTCGATAACGTCGTCGAGTTTTTCGCGGTTGAGTAAGCCGACGTTGAGCAAATCTATTATGCTGCCGCGATTTATATGCGCGCTGCGATAATACCCGCTTAAAGCCGAAGTGCCCTGCTTCCCGAACGCTCTCACGAACGCCGAACGCGAGGTAAGTGCAACCGCTTCGGGCTCGCCCGACGAGCAGAAGATATAGTTTTTCGCGTTTGGCATGCGTCTCGCGACGGGCTGCTTGTCGACGGAAACTATCTGCTCCGCAACCTCGTCCGCTTCTTTAAGTCTCTTGACGTAAAGTTTGCTGCGGAACGCGAATCCCGAATAACCGAAAGTCTCGTTGAAATACTTGGCGTAAGTGGAGTTGACGAGATCGAAAAATCTCCTGTAACTTACCGGCGTCTGATCGTAAGAAGCTATTACGAAGAAAGCTCCGTTATGCACGACGGAATAGCTCTCTATCTCTACGGGATAGCATTTGAGCGAGGCGCGCAGACACTGCACGTAATACCTTTTCGCGCCGTCCGTGGGAAACACGGTGCAACCGGGACGACCTATGATCGACACGCGGAAAAACAACGGGTCTTCGGTATTGTATGCGCCCACGCCTATCGCCTCGCCCTTGCCGTTAGGCTTGACGACGGCTGTCGCGTCCGCTTGTCTGCCTTTTACGTAAGGCATTCCGACGTACTCGTCATAAGAGACCGTCCCTACCGGAGTGATGTAAAGGGCGTCCTTTGCGTTTCTGTTATTTGCCATAGTCTATTATCCTCCTGACCAGTTCAAATATGTTTTTATTTAATTAGGGTTCCCGATAACCGCAATACGGTTATCGGGAACGCGGTTTAATGATTATTGCTCGTCGGTAGCCGCGATGACTTCGTCGGCTTCGGGAGCCTCCTCGGCAGCGGCTTTACGCTTACCGATCTCGGCTACGAGCCATCTCTGTTTGTCCTCGGTGATGGTGTAGAAGAACATCGGGATAACGCATGCGATGAAGCTCAGCACGCCCGAAAGAACGAGCATCAGCCACAGCTTGTTGAGTCCGTCAACGGTCATCGAGCCTTCGGGGTTGGAGGGGCTAATGCCGCTCATGGCGTACGCGATAACGCCTATGAACGCGCCTATCGCCATACCTATCTTATTGATAAGTGTCTGCATTGCGAAGCAGATACCTTCCGCACGCTCGCCCGTCTTCCACTCGAGATATTCGACGGTGTCGCCTATCATCGCGTAAGTCATTATGTTGGAAATACCCTGCGGGATACCGATGAGCAACATACAGATAACGCACACTACGAGTCCCGCTGTTCCGTTGGTCCCGATGAACGCTCCCTTGCCGAAGTCCCACATGAAGAACATCACGAGCATCGCCGCGGCGCCAAGGATATGAGAGCCGATAAACGACCATTTCTTCGTAAACTTCTTCGTGAGCCACGGACAAAGCACCGAAGCGATAAGTCCGCCGGGCACGACGAGCATCGTGAGAAGCCCGTAAGCGGATTCGTTACCGAGCGCGTATTTGCAGAAGTAAAGACCGCCGGTATAAGTATAGACCATTCTCGCGCCGCCGAGTATACCCGACAGAACGATGAGCATGAGTTCTTTATTTTTGAAAAGAAGTTTAAGGTTATGTCCGAAAGAAGGAAGCTTCTGATTGTCCTCTATCGTGCCGCAACGCTCTTTGGTATTTTTGAAACCGATATAGAAAAGCGGCATGGAAATCACAACGAGAACTATCGCGATAATTAAATACGTATACTGGAGCGT
>CALVOD010000040.1 GCA_944350065.1 uncultured Clostridia bacterium | reverse complement strand
TCTTTGAATCGGGTCGAAAGCCGCGAACGGCTCATATACATCGCTTTCGCTATGTCGTCCGTAGTTATCTGCCGCGATATGTTGTGCTGTATGTAATTGGCTATGTCCGTCACGAATCGGCTCGCGTTTTCGCCTACGTGCAGCTTTTCGACACGCTCAGTATAATCGACTATCATTCGGAATTGTAAATTGACGATGCGCTCCTCGCTGTTTATCAGCTCGCATTTGCGTATGTACGAGTCGCTCAAAGCAAGCGCGTCGTTTGCGTCCATTCCGCCGCTTATCGCCGCCCGCGAAGCCAGAGTCGCGGTCACTATAAATGTGTTTTTCATTTGCCTTAACTGGTTGCCCGCGAGCACGCCGCCGCGTACGGCGGGCGCTCTTTTTGTCCATTCTTTAAGTCCTTCGACGTCGCCTTTACGCACGAAATCCATTATCGTGCGTTCGAGCGCAAGCGTATTGTGCACTTTGTCCGTTTCGTACCGTGTCGAGTTGTCTATCGCCATTTCGATCTCCGCCTGCTCTTGCCTCAGCCGCGTGCGCAGATCTTCCTGCTCGGAATCGTATATCGTTATGTCCCCGATATTGAGCGTTTCGCCGTTCATTATATAGTTCACGGCGCAAAGCATCTGCATTATGCTTTCTAGCGGCATGTGCACTATGCTCCGCATCCCGCTCACGAACGCTTCGGTGTCTTCGTGCGGCACGTTGCAGCGCAGGGCGAGCTCCCTTAAATTCCAATCGTTGCTTTCCGTTTGTATTGTGGGGCCTATGACTATCTTACGGCGTTCGTCGGACACTATCCCGTAATAGTGAAACGTAGGCGTTATAAAATATCCTATATGCGCGTTAATTTTCAATACTTCGCTTTCGTATGCGGACAAAGGATCCTTCGGCAACTGCGCCATCGAATGATAATACGTCAGTTTTCCGTTGTCGTAAAGGCGTATCGGCACCCCTGAAAGATTGCCTATAAGCGTGCAAATGTAGACGTAATTTATTTTGCGCATACCGCCACCTCCCGAAGTTCGTAACAATTATACCAAATTTGCAACAGTTATGCAAGATACAGGTTGGGCGAGGTGGTAAAATTCAATTGTACGGGGATAATTGTCGGCTGTCGTAAATTTACGGAAAGCGCCTGCAATTCGCTTCGGAAAAACGTAAAACGGGAGGTACCGAAATGGAAGGTCGTGACGCATTGCTTTCTAACAGAATCTGGAACAGCAAAATTACTTCGCAGAACGTGACCGGTAAAGAAAAATGGTTGGGATATTTGCTCGGTCCTTGCGGCGCGCTTTTGTTCAACGCCGTTATGGCTACCTATCTCAACGTGTACTATACCGACGTGCTCGGTCTCGGCACCGTATGGGGAGGGGCTTTCCTGATAATTTTCCCCATCGTTTCCAAAATTATCGACGCAGCAACTAACGTCGCGATGGGTTACGTCATCGACCGCACCCGTACCAAACAGGGTAAAGCCCGTCCGTGGTTACTGTTCGCGGCGCCGTTGCTTGCCGTAAGCGGAATATTGCTTTTCGTGGTGCCGAGCGGGAACGAAGCCCTTCAGATTGCCTGGGTAATGCTTTCGTATAATCTGTACTATTCGATTTCGTACACGATTTATATGATGAGCCACAACCTTATGGTTCCGCTTTCTACCCGCAACACCGCGCAGCGCGGTGTGCTCGCGGTTTTCAACAACATCAGCACCATAATGATGAGCGGTATCGTCGTGGCGCTCGTTTTCCCGATGGCGATTATGCCCGCGCTCGGCACGAGCAAAGGTCTTTGGATAATATGTATGTGCGTGCTATCATGCATAACGCTTCCTTTGACCTTCGTGGAATATTATTTCACCAAAGAACGCGTCACGGAAGAAGCGGTGGGGGAAACGGAGGCGAAAATTCCCTTCCTTTCGCAGATAAAAGCCGTTTTTACCGATAAATATATGTTGTTGCTTCTGGGCTATTTCCTTCTTTACACGCTCTCGAGCCAACTCAAAAATCTTTCTTTGCCTTATTACTGCAACTACGTGCTCGGAACATATTCGGACGGTATCACGCAGACGCTCGTTTCGGTTCTCGGCGGTATCCCGATGGGAATAGGTATTTTCGCGGTGTGGCCGCTCGCTAAAAAATTCGGTAAGAAAAACGTCACCGTGGTAGGCTTTCTGCTTTACGCTTTGGGAAGCGCGATATGCTGGATAGCGCCCACGAATCTGTATGTGGTGCTCGTAGGGCAATTCATCAAAAATATCGGCGGACTGCCTTGCGCTTATGTGTTTATGGCGTTGTTTGCGGACGCGCTCGACCATCTCGAATGGAAGAACGGTTTCCGTTGCGACGGCATAGCGATGTCAGCGTATTCCGTCATCGTAACCGCGGCGGCGGGTCTCGTAACGGGCATATTTAACAGCGGTATCGCGGGAGCGGGTTATATAGCGCCCGAAACGGTCGGTATCGCGCCCGAGTTTACCGACGCTATACAGAAAATCATAAAAAATTCCGACGGTACTTTCTCCGTGATATTCAATCAGCCCGAAGCAATAACTACGATATTCACCTTCTTTTTCGTGGGGCTGGAAGCGATTGCGGGGCTGGTATTTGCGGCGATGCTGACGTTCGTGAACGTGGAGAACAGCATTCCGCTCAAGCAAAGAGTGATAAGGGCGCGCCAGCGCAAGGCGTGCGAAGCGGAAGGCAAAGAGTGGGTAGAGCCCGAGGTGAGAGCCGCCGCGGAGCAGGCGGAACTTAACGCCGAAGCGGAAAAATATTATCGGGAAGAACTGCGCGAAAAGTGCATGAAGAAAGGTCTCGACTACGATACCGAACTTCGTAAGCATACGGAAGCCGTTCGCATTAAAGAGGAAAAGGCAGCCGAAAAGGCGCGCATAGCCGAAGAAAAGGCGGCTCGGCGCGCGGAGGAAGCGGAAACAAAGCGGCAAGCAAGATACGCGAAGATGAGCGACGAGGAGAAACTTGCGCGAGAAGAAAGGAAGCGCAAAGCGGAGAAGAAAGCCCGATACGAGTGGCTTAAAGAAAGCGTATACGGCGAATACAGTTACGAAAGGGCGCAAGCAGAGCTTGCGGCGCGCAAGGAAGAGCAAGAGAAGATAGAGCGCCTCAGGAAGACGGAAGGCGATACGGTAGAGGCAAAAGCCGCGGTAAAAGAGGCTAAAGCGGAACTCAGGCGGCGTTTACAGGAGATACGCGCGAAGTTCAAGGAAAGCGATCCCGCGGCGGAGTTTGCGGCGCGCGCAAAGGAGCTTAACGGAAGCGAAGCGGGAATAAACTCCGACGGCGAAAGCGGACGGGAGTAGGCGTGCGGCATAAATCACTATAATTAAGCAACGGGAGAGAACGACAATGAAAGCCGTAAATTTAAGAACGGAATATCTTAAAAATCCTATAGGAATTGACATGGAAAAGCCTCGTCTCATGTGGACGTGCGAAGGCGGCAAGGTGCAGAGCGCGTACCGGATAAAAGCGGTTTTTGCGGGAAAGACAGTGTGGGACAGCGGCAAGGTGTATTCCGACGCGATGCGCGCCGAATATCCCGCGGAAATAACTTCTCGCGAAAGAGTGGAGTGGAGCGTAACGCTGTGGGACGAGCAGGGCGAGGAAGGCGAAGAATCGGAGAAAGCCTTTTTCGAAGCGGGTTTGTTGCAAAAAGAGGACTGGCAAGCCGAATGGATATGCGGCAATTACCGCGTAAACAGAAAAAAGCGCTATCCCGTCGATTGCTTCAAAAAGGAATTCGAAGCGAAAAACATTGTTAAAGCGCGTCTTTACGTTACCGCTTGCGGACTGTACGAAGTGAAAATCAACGGTTTGAGGGCGGGTGATTTCGTGCTTGCGCCGGGACACACGGACTATACGAAACGCATTCAGTATCAGACCTACGACGTTACCGACTCGATAAACGAGGGCGCCAACGTTATAACCGCCGAAGTCGCGGACGGCTGGTATCGCGGCAGCTGCGGCGCGTGGGGACTGCGCAATCAATACGGTACCCGAACGAAATTGCTTTTACAGCTCGAATTGTATTCGGCAAGCGGCGAAATAACGCGCGTCGTGAGCGGCGAGGACTGGGGCTGGTCTGACGACGGCGCGATACGTTTTGCGGACAACAAAGACGGCGAGACGGTGGACGCGCGCCTTACTCCTTCTTACGGCGGCAGGGCGAAAAAGACGAGCTGCAAGGTTACTCCGGTCTGCTCGAACAACGTGGCGGTTACCGAGCACGAGCGCTTCGGCTCGCCCCGCCTCATCGTTACGCCGAGCGGCAAGAAAGTATTGGATTTCGGTCAGAATATCGCAGGCTACGTAAGTTTTTCGCTCGAAGCGAGAGCGGGACAGAAAATAGAACTCGGTTTCGGCGAAATGCTGGACGAAAACGGCGAATTCACCCAGAAAAACATTCAGTGCGCCACGAAGAAACGCAGAACGCCCCTCCAGAAGATAGAGTACGTTTGCAAAGAGGGTAAAAACGAATATAAGACTAAATTTGCGATATTCGGCTTCCAATACGCGCTCGTGGAAAGCGACGTCGAATGGAAACCCGAGGATTTCACCGCGATAGCCGTGTATTCCGATATGGAAGAAACGATGCGTTTCGACTGTTCGCACGAGCTTATAAACAAATTCGTCGAATGTACGCGGTGGTCCGCAAAGAACAATCACGCCGACGTACCTACGGACTGCCCGACGAGGGAGCGGCACGGCTGGACGGGCGACGCGCAGATATTCGCGGATACGGCAAGCTACCTGTTCTCTTACGCGCCTTTCGCGCGCAAATATATGGCGGATATGTGCGACGGACAACGCCGTAACGGTTGTTTCCGTCAGATTACGCCGAAAGGCGGTATCGATTTCTATATGAATGCGATGGACGGCTCCGCAGGCTGGTCGGACGCGGGCGTGCTTATTCCGTACCGTATGTGGAAGAAGTACGGCGACAGGCGCGCGCTCGAAAACAATTACGACGCCATGCGGCGCTACGCGCTGTATAAAATAGGTTGCATGGGCAAGCCGTATATCACGGGGCGGCCAACCGGCGTGGGATTCAGATGGCGCAATTATATTTGCAATTACGGCCAGTCCTACGGCGAATGGGCGGAGCCTGCGGACGTGAACGCGTTTACGATCAAAGACTTCATCAGTCCGCATCCCGAAGAAACTACGGCATATATGGTCTATATGCTCGAGCGAATGAAAGAGATTGCGGAGGAATTGGGCGAAAAGGAAGACGCGGCGCTTTACGCGCGTTACGCCGAGAAAGCTCGCATAGGTTATCGTAAGCTCGTCGAAACCCCTAAATTCAGTCTCGATACGGACAGGCAGGCGAAACTCGTACGTCCGTTATATATGAATCTTCTCGACGAAAAGCAGACCGATTACGCTAAGAAACGCCTTATACAGGCGATGACCGCGTACGGCTGGCGTCTCGGGACGGGATTCCTGTCCACGCCCTTCGTACTTTACGTTCTTGGGGAGATGAACATCGAATACGCTTACCGTCTGCTAGAGAACGAGGAGATGCCGGGCTGGCTGTTTATGCCGAAAAGCGGCGCCAACACGATATGGGAAAGCTGGGAGGGCACGCACGCACAAGGCGGAGTCGCTTCTCTCGATCACTATTCCAAAGGCGCGGTGTGCGAATGGTTATTCTCCGTAATGTGCGGCATATCGGTCGCTGGCGAAAACGCTTTCGAAATAGCTCCTCGCCCGGGCGGCACGGTTACGTTTGCGAAAGCGGAGTACAAGAGCGCGTACGGCATCGTGAAATGCGCCTGGCGTAAGAGCGGAAACGGCACGGAATATAAGATAACGGTACCTGCAAACACCACGGCAAAGATTGCCGTCGAAGGCGAGGAAGAAAAAATCGTCGGAGCGGGCGAATACGAATTCTACGTCGAAAAATAAATAATGTCGGCGCCCGACGCGCCGACAGCGTAACCGTCGAATTATGAAAGAAGTATATCTCGCAATAGACATAGGAGCTTCGAGCGGACGGCACATAGCAGGGTGGCTCGAGAACGGGAAGCTGAACACCGAAGAAGTGTTCAGGTTTCCTAACGGCGTTAAAAAGTCGCCCGAAGGCGCCGTTTGGGACGTAGAGGAGCTTTTTACAAACGTAAAGGAAGGTATCCGCCGCGCATTCGGAAAATATTCTTGCGTGCGTTCTCTCGCTATAGATACATGGGGAGTGGACTACGTTATCATGAACGGCGACGAGGCGGTCATGCCGTGCCGAGCCTACCGCGAGCCATGCACCGAAACGGCGGTCGGAGAGGTTCATAAACGCATACCTTTCACAAGGCTTTATGAGATTACCGGCATACAGTTTCAGCCGTTCAATACGGTATACCAATTGACGAGAGACGCAATAAGCGGTAAACTCGACATGGTAAGCGATTTTCTGATGATACCGGAATATCTTACTTATCGCCTTACGGGAGTCAAGGCTAAAGAATACACCAACGCCACTACGACGGGGCTCGTGAACGTAGTAACGGGAGAATTCGACGACGAGATTCTCGACGCGCTCGATATGCTTCCCGCAAGACTTTTCGGCGCGCTCCGCAAGCCCGGCGAAATAGTAGGGAAACTTCTTCCGGAAGTAGCCGAGGAGGTGGGCGGCGACGTCGAAGTCAGACTCGCTCCTTCGCACGACACCGCGAGCGCGGTGGAAGCGCTGGAGGGAGAAGGACCTTATATTTCTTCGGGCACGTGGTCGCTTCTCGGAATAAAGTCGGCTAAGGCGCATACGGACGAAAAAAGCCGCCTCGCCAACTGGTCGAACGAAGGCGGCGTGGGTTATATCCGTTATCAAAAGAATATCACGGGGCTGTGGCTCGTGCAGTCTTTAAGGAAAGAGCTTTGCCCCGACGAAAGTTTCGACGACGTGGTGCGTAAAGCGGAAGCGAGCTCCTTTGCGGGAGTAATCGACGCCGACGATCCGCGTTTCCTCGCGCCCGAAAGCATGACGGCGGCTTTCCGCGGATACTTCGGAGAAGGAAGCGCACCCGTGACGCACGGGGACTATTTCCGCGCTGCGTTTTACGGACTCGCCCACGCTTACGCCAAGGCGCTTAAGGAGCTCGAGAGCGTTTGCGGCAGGCGTTTCGAAGAACTTACGATAACCGGCGGCGGCGCGAAGAACGGTTATCTCAACCGCATAACTCAGGAGGTTTGCGGACTTAAAGTCAAAGCTGTGCCGATCGAAGCGACGGCAATAGGCAATCTTAAATCTCAGTTCGGGAGGAAGAACGATGAATTACTATAAAACCGCTTTGGAAATTTATTCTCGTTACGGTATCGACACGGAGAAGGCGATTCGCGATACCGACGAAATCCCCGTATCGATACACTGCTGGCAAGGCGACGACGTGTACGGTTTCGACGGGGCGTGCGCGGCTTCCGGAGGCATACAGGCTACGGGCAATTATCCCGGGCGCGCAAGGAATTTCGAGGAACTTACTTCGGATATTTCCTTTGCGTTTTCGCTTATTCCCGGCAAAAAACGGCTTAATCTGCACGCAAGCTATGCCGTACTGAACGGCGAAAACGCGGACAGGGACGAATACCGTCCCGAGCATTTTGCTCCGTGGGCGGAGTTCGCGAAGAAAGAGGGTATCGAGGGGATAGACTTCAATCCCACTCTGTTTTCGCATAAAAACGTGAAGGATGGGCTCACGCTTTCGTCGCCCGACGAAGAAATCCGCGCTTTCTGGGTGCGGCACTGCAAGGCTTGTCTGAAAATAGCGGAGTATTTTGCGGACGAAACGGGCAGCCCCTGCCTTATGAATATATGGATACCCGACGGATTCAAGGACGTGCCGGCGGACAGGCTCGCGCCGCGGTTGAGACTTAAAAAATCTTTGGACGAGATACTCGCGGAGCCTTTCGACAGGAAGAAGGTCACCGTCGCGGTTGAAAGCAAGGTTTTCGGCATCGGAGTTGAAAGCTATACCGTGGGAAACAGTGAATTTTATCTTAATTACGCCGCGCTGAACGGTATCTGCTGTCTACTCGACAACGGGCATTATCACCCCACGGAATACGTCAGCGACAAGATACCGTCGCTGCTTGCGTTCTACGACAAAGTGGCGTTGCACGTAACGCGCGGCGTCAGATGGGATTCCGACCACGTGGTGCTTTTCGAGGACGAACTCAAAGAAATCGCCAAAGAGATCGTGCGTAACGACGCGCAGAAAAAGGTGCTCGTCGCCACCGACTATTTCGACGCGAGTATCAACAGGATTGCGGCGTGGGTTATCGGAGCGCGAAGCGTCAGGAAAGCCTTGTTGTGGGCGGCGCTTCAGCCGTACGAAGAAATGCGTAAAATGCAGGATTCGGCGCGTTTTACGGAGCTTATGGCGCTTAACGAGGAAACGAAAACGCTTCCTTTCGGCGGAGTGTGGGAGGAATATCTTTCGAGAGCGGGCGTGCCCGCGGGCGATTGGTACGAAAAGGTCGGGCGTTACGAGAAAGAAACGCTTTCTTTGAGAAAATAAATATAAATTCTTATACGCGGTATTTGTGAGGTAAACGATATGAAAAAAATAAACGAAGCGCCGTTCCTTAAATCTTTTTGCGACACGGCTGACAATATGTACCGTCTCGGCTGGGACGAACGCAACGGCGGCAACATAAGCATGCTGCTCGACGAAAGCGAGGTAAAAGATTACCTCGACACGGAGCGCGTAATACGCCGCATACCGTTCATGGGGGTAAAAGCGGCGAGTTTCGACGCGTCCGCACTTGCGGGAAAGATATTCCTCGTAACGGGCACGGGAAAATATTTCAAAAACGTGAAAGAGGACCCCGAGAACAATCTCGGTATCGTGAGAATTGCGCTCGACGGCTCCTGCGCCGAACTTTTGTGGGGATTTAAAGACGGCGGCAGACCGACGTCCGAATTTCCCGCGCACATGATGACTCACATTGCGCGACTTGCCGCGGATAAAGATCACAGAGTGGTCATGCATTCGCATCCCACCAACCTGCTCGCGATGACTTACGTTCATTCGCTCGACTCCGACGCTTTCACTCATACCCTCTGGCAGATGAGTACCGAGTGTATAGTGGTTTTCCCCGAGGGCGTAGAGGTTTTGCCGTGGATGCTGTGCGGAACTGACGAAATAGGGGCGGCAACCGCCGAAAAAGCGCGCGCCGCGCGTCTCGTGGTATGGGCGATGCACGGAATTTACGGCACCGGTAAAACGCTCGACGAGACCTTCGGTCTCATCGAGACCGCCGAAAAAGCGGCGCAGATTTATATGCTTACCGCGCACCTTCCGCGCGTAAATACGATAAACGACGCGGAACTTAGAAGCCTTGCCGAATTCTTCGGCGTACCCCCCCGTAAAGGCGTTCTCGATTGAATAAGCCATAGTTAAGTTTCCGTTAAAGAGGGCGCGGCGCGTCCTCTTTTTTCGCTATTTTAAAAATATGCTTTTTACCGGTTATCGCGCGATCGCCGTCCTCTCACGCGGGCAAGCCCGCGCCCTCGCCCGCCGAGCGGCGGGCGAATTAGTTTTGTCCGATTTGTATGTGTGGAATTGAATTTAAAACATTTCTGCTAATCACAAAACAAATATGCAATACCTTTAGCGTGCACAACCGATAAAATAGTACCGTAAAGAGCAAACGGAAAACAGGGAGGTAAGTATGAAAACGCTAAACTTGACCAAGAAGCAAAAAATATGGATCATAACGGGCGCGGTAATGGCTGCGATAATCATCGCCATGTCCGTATTTATGATTGTTTGTGTTTCGAGGAGCATAAAAGACGGTACCGTTCCGTCCGGTACAACGTCGCTGATCGGTAATTTTTTGCGCAACAAAAACAAAATAGAATACGAAGTATTCGACGACAAAGCGGAATTTCCCGTAGACGATTTCCGCGTTTCGCTTTCGGTTATGAACCACCGGGAGGACAGTACGGATATATTTAATTACGGCTACACCTATACGGACGGTATAAATACCGCTGACGACATGCGCGGTTTACAGCAGTTATACAATTATTACGGCGCGACGGAAATGTACGTGCGTATCGCCACGGCGAGGTACTATCCCGACGTGAGCGCCGAGGATTATTATCACGCGAAAATGCATTGCCTCGAGGAGTCCAAGAAGGTTTGCGCGCTTGCCGCCGAAAGTTCGTACTTCTGCATAAAGGCTTGCAACAGTTCTGTTTTTACTTTCATTTGCCACGCTCCCGTTTT
>CALVOD010000039.1 GCA_944350065.1 uncultured Clostridia bacterium | reverse complement strand
CGGAGAGGGCGCCGGCGTGTATGAGATAACCAAAGCCGCGCTTACCGTCAGGATAACGCCCCAGTCGAAATATTACGGAGAGCCCGATCCCGCCGTAAAATACGTCGTGGAAGGACTTGCTTACGATGATACCGAAGAAAGTATCGGGCTTATCGACGTTGCGACCGTCGTCGATCGCGTGCAGGGCGAAGACGCCGCGATAGGAGACGTGATCGGTATCAGTTACGAATACGTGCTCAAGCAGGGCGCAGTCATTACTCACGACTCCGACAAAAGTAAAAATTACGAAGCCGAAGTCGCGTTCGAGAAAGCGTCGCTTACCATTCTTCCCGCCGTGCCCGCCACCGCGGACAAGCCTTTGGTTAAGCTCGACGCCAAGTGCTCTCTTTCGGCTACCGACGCGCCGCAGGCGAACTTCACGGGCGTCGGAGGCGTTGCGCTCGACGGTACGTACGCATGGAAGAACGCAGCGGAAATTCCCGATTTCACCGATAGCGCGACAGTGGAATGCATAGCGGTGTTTACTCCTGTCGACCTCAACTATGCGACGACGGAATATACGGTGAGAGTAAGCGTTATTCCCAAACAGGTGACCGTGACGTTTACCGGCAGCACCAAGACCACCTATACCGGAGAGATGCAGCCCGACGTTCAATTCACCGTGAACGGAGCGGACGAGGGCGACGAGCTCGGCGTAAGCGTGACTTACAGCGGCGACCGCATCAATGCGGGCAGCTTCAAAGCAACCGTGTCGATTGCAAATAAAAATTACGTTATTTCAGGAAACGCCACCCGCACCGTAACTATCGAAAAGGCTGTGCTCAACGTAGCGTTGACGGAGAGCGAGATAACCGTACTCGAAGGCGAGAGCGTGGACTACGAAATATATTATTTCGGGTTTGTGGGCTCCGACGACGAGAGCGTTTTGAAGTCCTTGGCGACGGTAGACATACCCACAGAGCCCGGCGTGTACGATATTTCGCCCGAAGGCGTTTCGGCGGCTAACTATACCGTAAAATACGGAGTGAGCGTGTTGCGCGTAAACAGAGAATTCATTTACTCCGAAAATTCCGACGTGATTTTCGAAGGAAGTTTTTCTCCGTCTCTCAAAGTGTCCGTGTCCGTTGCGGAGAACAACGCTAACGGTATCGACGCTAAATTCTCGGAGATGAAAGCGGCGTATAAAGATCTTGCGGACAAGACTTTGAGCGAGGTATTCAAACTGGAATACACCGACGACGGCGAAGCATACGCCAACGGCGACAAAGTCAAGATATCCATGATGCTCGACGAAAAATACGAGGATACCTCTAAACTCGCTTTCGTCGCAATGACCTACGACGGCGAAATGGTTTACGTAAGGGACGTGACCTACCTTGACGGCAGGGCTGTGCTGGAAGTCGAGAACGCCGAATATATAGCGGTGTCTTACGCGACGGGAGAGGAAAGCAATATCCTTCTCTACGCGGGTATCGGAGCGGGCGCCGCGGTCGTGCTGATAATAGTGATAGCCATAGTCGTAAAACTCAAACGTAAACGCGATGCGCGTTTCATCAAGTACCGCGACGACATAGAAGACTGATTTAACGGAAATATCTTCTCTCACTCTCCCGCTTCGGCGGGAGAGTTTTATTTTTGCTACGGACAAGTAGCGCGTTTATAGGCTACTAAAACTTGCGTGACGGTTGCCCGAAACAGCAAAATATTTTAATTTCATTTTTTAAAAATTACGCTTTCGCGCGATTGCGCCTGCGCGCGGCGCGTGTACCTTATAATACATTTGACTTTTTGCGTGTTTTATAGTAATATATTTAACATACAAATATTTTTCAGTAAGGAGGTGCGTAATGTCCAAAACGGAAAATCCCAAACAGCGCGTCGCTAAACGTATCAAAGGATTGGCGAACATAGCGAGGAAAAGCACCATTATCAAAGAGGAATACTACGAGCAACACGACTGCAAACGCGGTCTGCGTGACCTTAACGGTAAAGGCGTAGTAGTCGGTCTTACGGAGATAAGCGAGATCATCGCTTCCAAAGTCAACGATAAAGGCGTCAGAGAACCTTGCAACGGCGAACTTTATTATCGCGGCATACTGCTCGACGATATCGTCAAAGGGTTTATTCGCGAGAAGCGCTTCGGCTTCGAAGAAGTCACGTATCTGTTGCTTTTCGGCAAACTTCCCAATGCGGAAGAACTCGCGTCTTTCAACGGTATGCTCGCCGAACTCAGAGCGCTGCCTTCCGGTTTCCTGCGCGACGTCATAATGAAAAGACCTTCCGTCGATATGATGAACGTGCTGCAACGCAGTGTGCTTACGCTGTATGCGTACGACGATAACGCGGACGATATTTCCATTGAAAACGTACTGCTTCAATGTATGGACCTCATCGCCAAATTCCCGATGCTTTCGGTTTACGGCTATCAGGTATTCAAACATTATTACGACGACGGCAGCCTTATAATACACAATCCCGATCCTTCGATGAGCACTGCGGAGAATATTTTGCGTATGCTCCGTCCGGACGGCGAATACAGCGCGCTCGAAGCCAAACTCCTTGATCTGTGCCTCGTGCTGCACGCCGAGCACGGCGGCGGTAACAACTCCACGTTCACCGATCACGTGGTCAGCAGCTCCGGTACGGATACTTATTCCGCTATAGCCGCATCTCTCGGCTCCCTTAAAGGTCCCCGTCACGGCGGCGCCAACGTCAAAGTCATCAAGATGATGGAAGACATACGCGAGCACGTCAATCCCGATTCCGACTCCAGCATCGAGAATTACCTCAATCAGATTCTCGACAAAAAAGCGTTCGACAATTCGGGACTCATATACGGAATGGGGCACGCGGTATATTCGCTTTCCGACCCGCGTGCGAAAATCCTCAAGAGTTTCATCAAGCCGCTCGCTATAGAGAAGGGGCTCGAGGACGAATACAAATTCTATCGTAAGATAGAAACGATAGCGCCGCAGGTAATAGCCGCGAAGCGCAAAATGTATAAGGGCGTATCCGCCAACATCGACTTTTATTCGGGTCTGATATACCGTTTGCTCGGGATACCGACCGAATTGTTCACGCCCATATTCGCTATGGCGCGTATGTCGGGCTGGAGCGCGCACCGCATAGAAGAACTCGCTAACGGCGGCAAGATCATCCGTCCCGCATACGACGCCGTCGCGGAGCACAGCCCTTACGTCAAACTCAGCGAAAGAAAATAGCGAACGATCAAAACCCACATAATAATTCCTGCGAGGTTATATGCTTAACGTTATCCCCAGACCGGCTTACGCCGAGGAGAAATTCGGCGAATTCGTCATCAATTCGGACACTACCGTGTACGCCGACGACCAGCTTGCGTACGCGCGCGACGCTCTGCTCAACTGCGTTGAAAAAGCGTGCGGCTACCGTATGCAGGTGGTAGTCAGCCGCAAAGCGAAAATACAGTTTTTGTACGACAGGCACGTAGCCCGCGAGGGATACGATCTCGAAGCGACTACCGACAGCCTCGTCGTGCGCGCTTCGGCCATAGCGGGGGCTTTTTACGCCGTGCAGACCATTAGACAGCTGACGATGGCGGATCTTATAGACAATCCCACGGTGCTCACGATGCACGCCGTGGTCATCAAGGACGAACCCGCCTACGCCTACCGCGGACTGATGTTCGACGAAGCGAGATACTTCCACGGCGCGGATACCGTCAAAACCATTCTGGATATGATGGCGTATCACAAGCTCAACGTCTTCCACTGGCATCTTTCCGACAACGAAGGTTGGCGCGTAGAGATTAAAAAGTATCCCAAACTCACCGAAGTGGGAGCCTACCGCAAGGGAAGTCAGTATTTGGCATGGGGTAACAAATCGATAGACAAGACTCCGCACGAAGGCTATTATACGCAGCAGGAGCTCAAGGAAATAGTGGCTTACGCCGCAAGGCGCAACATAATGATTGTGCCCGAAATAGATATGCCCGCCCATCTCGGCGCGGCTATCGCGGCGTATCCCGAGCTCAGCTGTCGCAACGTGCTGACCGACGTGCCGATCATTCACGGCGGCACGCCCGAGAACAACGGAATAGGGGAAATAATAGGTTGCGCGGGCAAGGAATTCACGTACGATTTCATTTACGACGTGATTGACGAGCTTGCCGCGATATTCCCCGCGCCGTACTTCCACATAGGCGGCGACGAGGCGCCCAAAGGCGAATGGAAAAAGTGTCCGCATTGTCAGGAAACCATGCGCAAATACGGGCTCGAGAACGAGGAGCAGCTGCAGGGGTACATGAACAACAAAATAGCCGTTTATCTCAAACGCAAAGGTAAACGGTTGATAGGCTGGAACGAGATCCTCACCTCGAAAAAGCTCGACAATTCCGTTATAGCGCAGTATTGGACTTACCGCCGCGACGTCCGCGTGGAAAATTATCTGATGAGCGGTCGCGACGTTATCGTAAGCAAGCATCAGGCGTTCTATTTCGATATGCCTTACGCGCAGAACGGGCTCAAGACCACTTACGAATTCAACCTCGCAAAATATAATCTCAACGAATATCCCGCGGGTATTCTCGGCGTGGAGGGCACTCTCTGGACGGAATGGATGCCCACCGAAGAAAGGGTGGAATATCAGTTGTTCCCCAGAATGGAAGCTCTCGCGGAAGTGGCGTGGACTCCGGAATCGGAACGCAATTATAAAGATTTTATGGCGCGGCTTAAAAAGTTTATGCCCATACTCGAGAAAGCGCGTCTCGAATATTGCCCGCTTTCCATGGTTAATGTGCGTAATCCCTTCAAACGCCTTAAAATAATCAATACTTTCCAACGCAAGAACGCCCACGTGGAATATAACAGGGCGATGGTCATTAAGAAGAGAAGAAGATACCGCGTCTAATGAAGGTCTTTTCTGCGGAAGTCTGCGTTACGCGCGACGATCTGCATAAACATCTGAAATTTCCTTTCACGCTGGCAAGCGACGCGGAAGGGCTAACCGTTAGGTATTCGTATTCTCCCAAGAAGTACGAGGGGGCGGACTCTTACGCGCTGGCGCGCGCGGCTTTCGAGGCGTCGTATCCCGAGGGCATAGCGCCTTCCGTAGAGGAAATAAAAGCGGAATTGCCGCTCAACAATCACGTCGCTTTGTCGCTCGAAAGAGAGGGCGTTCTAATAGGGACGGCTCACAGACACGCGAATAATGCGGAATACCGCGTATCCGCTTTGAGCGCAAGCCCCGGCTTCACTCCCGTAGCCGCGGCAAAAGGCGAATGGGCTGTCGTGTTGTCCGCGCATGCGGTGCTCGACGAGAAGATAACGGCCCGTATAGAGGTCGAAGCGGAATGAACGGCAACGATAAGGCGGTATATTATCCTTTTGAACTGCATTGTCACACGTTGCACAGCGACGGCGCTTTTACGCCGCGTGAGCTGGCGGAAGCCGCCAAAGCGCGCGGTCTGAAAGGAATAGCGCTTACCGACCACAATACTTCTACAGGTGTTGCGGAAGCGGTGCGCGTCGGGCGCGAACTGGGCATAACGGTGATACCGGGTATCGAGTGGACGACGTTCTACGGACATATTACCGTACTCGGCGGGCATTCCGACGTGGACTGGCGCACCGTCTCGCCCGCTACGGCGGCGGAAAAAATAAGACGCGCCGTTTCGCTCGGCGACGTCGCGATACTCGCCCATCCTTACAGAGTGGGGTATCCTGTGTGCACCGGCGGAAAATCGGAATTTCCCGACGAGATATTCGACGTGCTGACGGGATACGAAGTATATTCCGGCGTGCTGAGCGATCCCACCAACCTGAGGGCTCGCGACGAATATCTTTCGCTTACGTCGGCGGGTAAAAAACTTGCCGCCGTCTACGGCAGGGACTGGCACGGTCAGGGAACGGATATCGGTTACGGGGTGACGTTGCTCGGCATATCGGGAACCCCGAATGCGGAAAACGCGCTCGAGGCTATAAGAGCGGGACGCACCGCGGTAGCCGATTGCAACGGCAATATAATCGTCAAAACGCCTTTTACGGCTTAACGGGAGGAGCTTATATATGATTACCGCGCACGGCGGCTCGCTCGGAACGGAGCGCAACAGTTACGAATATTTTGAAGCTGTCGCGGATTGCGGAATGGACGCTATCGAAGTGGATATACGCAGTCTCGGGGGCAAACTTTATCTCGGGCACGTAGTCGTGCCTTTCTTCAAATCCAAAAGAATACCGCTCGAATATGTTTTCGAATATTGTAAAGCGCACGACCTCAAAGTGAATTGCGACGTCAAGCGCAAGGGGCTCGTAGCGCCGGTAGCCAAACTCGCCGCCGATATGAACGCCACGCGTTACGTTTATTTCACGGGATCGGTATGCGGCGAGGACATAGCTTATCTCGGCAAATGCGAAGCGTATATGAATAACGGATTTTATCCTTATTCGCTCAAGGAAGGCAATCTTGCGGAGATAAAGAAATATCTCGATTCCTTCCGCGCTCCGGGGATAAAAGGTCTTAACGTGAATTACCGTTTCACGCCTGAGGATCTGCGCGACGCTATAGTGTCTGCGGGTATGGGGCTTTCGGTATTCACGGTGGACGACGAGGCGGTGCTTGCGGAGATAGTAAACAAAGGATACGACAACGTGACGACCAACAAACCCGACAAGGCGCTCGCGTTTATGAAGAACGGGAAATGACGGATTTTCTTGTGATAGGCATAGGGCGTATGGGAAGTATCCACGCCAAAAATCTTTACAAGGGCAGGGTGCGCGGAGCGCGCCTTACCGCCGTTTGCGACACAGACGAGAAGGCGCTTAACGCTTTCGGCGCCGCTCATCGAGGCGTGGCTTTGTACAAGGATTACCGCGAAGCCGTCGAAAAATCGGGCGCCTGCGCGGCGATTATAGCCACGCCGCATTATTCGCATACGGAGATAGCGGAGTATTGCATATTGCACGGCGTGAACGTGCTGTCCGAAAAGCCCGAAACGGTGACGATAGGCGAAGCGCGCAGAATGAACGCCGTGGCGAAAGCTCATCCCGAAGTTTTATACGGGATAATGTATAATCAGCGCACCAACAGAATGTACGCTTACGCGAAAAAGTTGATGGAAACGGGCGCGCTCGGCGAATTGAGAAGGGTGACGCTTATCGTGACGGACTGGTACCGTTCGCAATTCTATTACGATATGGGCGGCTGGCGCGCGAGCTGGAACGGCGAAGGCGGCGGTTTACTCATCAATCAATGCGTGCATCAGCTCGATATATTGCAATGGCTGGTGGGCTTGCCCGAGTCGTTGAGAGCGGTGGCGAGGACGGTGAACCGCAATATCACCGTGGAGAACGACGTAGCGGTCATAATGCGTTATCCGGGCGGAGCGACGGGCGAATTCGTGGCGTGCGGGCACGAGCCGCGCGGCACCAACCGACTGGAGATAGCGGGCGACAAAGGGAAAATCGTCATCGACAAAAACAAAATGACTTATATCGCCTACGAGAAATCGGAGCGCGAGATAAACGCCGGCGTGACGAAGGGCTACGGCAGCACACGCGTGAAAAAGAAGCGCGTTTCATACGGTTGCGTAAGGAAGTTGAGGGACCTTATTTACGGTCAGCAGATGCGCGTGGTCCGGCGTTTCGCGGACGTGTTGAACGGTAAAGCCAAGGAGCCCACGGCGTACGGCGCCGAAGGCGCGAGAGCGCTCGAATTCATCAACGCGGTATATCTGTCCGCTTACGGCGGCAAGGAAGTTACTTTCCCCGTAGACTCGGGAGAATACGACGAATTACTCGGAAAACTCAAAGAGGAGGAGAAAAAACATGTCCGTAACCTATAAAAACGGCGCTATAGTATACGCCGACGCTTTCCATAAAAAGGCGTTGTACGATATTTCCAACAATCTGTTGACGGCGCAGTTCGACGGAACGGGGGCGATATCGAGATACGCCGTCATCAACAAATGGGATTTCATCGAATGTTATTACAGCCAACTCGCGTTCAACGGGAAGGTTTTCGATATATACACGCCGAAAACGGTGACGATGGCGGGGCGCACGCAGATAACGGAAACGGAGACGGAGGACGCCGTACTCAAAATAACGCAATTTGCCGACGGCGAAACGAACGCGCTTTTCGAGGAGTACGAGATTACCGCGAAAAAGGACGTTAAATTCGAAAAAGTGGTCAATTTCGGGTTGAATATCACTTCGTGGATGAAAAACTTTTTCTCCACGAGATTCACTTTCCGCAATCTTATGCGGCTTATTTTCGGCACGCTCGGCTCCGAAATAAAAGGGCACCGCAAGAACGAAGTTTACGATGGTTTCACGGCGATACGCAATACCGTCATCGAGAATTTTTATTTCGATTTTGCGGTGAGCGACCGTTGCGAGCCGCTCGAAACCAATCATCTTTATACCAACCAGTTTGCGGCGACGATCGAGGTCCCCGCAGGGGAGACGCGCAGAATGCGCATAGTTCTGAGCGCGGGTACGAAAAAGGATTTCAGTTATACGGACGTGGCGGAATGCTACCGCAATTTCGACGCCCACAAAAAAGCCGCCGAAAAGTATATCGCGGAGCTTCCCTGTCCCGAAAGCTGCAAGGGGAACGCCTTCCTCGAAGCCTATTTCAAGAGCTTGTACAACTGCTCGCTGACCATGTATAAAGAGGTGGGCAGATTCCGCGGCTTCCTCGCGGGAATAGTGTATCAGTCGCCCGCGAGAACATATTTCCGCGACGGATACTGGACGGTATTAAGCGTGTTGCCGTACCGCCCCGATCTCGTAAGAAACGAGATAATAACGCTCGCTGCCGGAATAGACAAGGACGGCAAATGCCCCTCCGCGGTCAAATACAATTTCAAGAACTGGTGGGGCAACCACTACGACAGTCCGTCCTGCTTCGCGGCGATGCTGTACGATTACGTGCGCGCCTCGGGCGACGAATCGATATTGGACGAACGCTGGCGCGGTGGCACGATACTCGACGCGGCGGTAAAAGTCGTGGATAAACTCTCCGAATACGCAGACGATACGGGACTTCTGTACAAAGGCGGCGAATATAACCGCAGAGACTGGTGCGACAACGTATTCCGCAGCGGATATTGTACCTACGACGAAGCCTTCTACGCACGGGCGTTGTACGCGCTGAGCGAAATGCTGCGTCCGAGAAACGCTGCCGCCGCGACGGCGTACGCGGCGAAATACGAGAAGGTTCGTAAAGCCATTAACGATATACTTTGGGATTCCGAACTCGGATATTACGTCAACTAT
This sequence comes from uncultured Clostridia bacterium, assembly GCA_944350065.1. Taxonomy (GTDB): domain Bacteria; phylum Bacillota; class Clostridia; order Christensenellales; family DTU072; genus Stercoripulliclostridium_A. The sequence continues at coordinate 1,387 of CALVOD010000039.1, read as the reverse complement.
AAAAACGAAACATTCACCGAAGACAACCTTTCGGTGGATACGGTCACAATGGTGTTGTTCGGACTTGCTCCCGAGGACAGGGCGCGTTCGGTGCTGAAGAAGATGGAGAGCCTGCTCGAGTCACGCAACAACAAGGAGCAGAAGGCGGGCGATTACGGCGTGCTTTCGGTATATCCGTTCTATAAAGACAACCGTTCGGTGGTGCTTAAATCCAGTCTGCCGTATTATTATCACAACGGCGGCGACTGGCCTTACTGGTCGGCGGCATACGCTTACGCCAAGCTGATGTACGGAATGGATTACGTCTATCCGCTCACCCGTTGGTTCGAGTACAACGTCGCGAAAAACAACTTCACTCCCGTCGAATTTTACGCTCCGCCGCACGCGGACGGCTCCCTGCTTCAGGCGTGGTCGAGCGTGGGCGCTTTCGTGCTCAGCTACCCCGACGGAAAGTTTTTCGGCTGACTCGCAGTTAAATTACGGTAAAATATACGCTCGCGCATGCCTTCTTAACGGGTGCGCGGGCGTATTTTTTACGCGCGCCCGCATATTTCTTAAATAAAGGTATTGCATATTCGCAACTTTTAATTTATAATTAAATCAATTATTACGCTCCGGAGAACGCAATGCGGAAATTCATACGTCCAATAATTTTGCTGATACTCGTTTTAAGCCTCGCTGTGGCGTTGCTTACCGCGTGCAGCGGTACCGATTCTTCCGGTACGGCGAGCGACGTTATGTCAGTGCGTATCAATTCCTTCCCGTTTGCGTCCACGGAAGTTTTCTACGGCGACGACATCGACCTCGAAGGCGCTACTTTGCTCGTCGTGCGCAAAGGCGGTTCCTCTGTTGTGGATATCACCGCCGACATGGTTTCCGGCTATAATAAACTCGCTACCGGTAAGCAGCTTATCACCGTCTCTTACGAAGGACATTCCGCTTCCATAGAAATTAACGTCAAAGAACTCGCCGTCAGCCGTATCGACATCGCTTCGCGCCCCGAGGAAATCAGCGTGGTGCAGGGCAGCGAACTCAACCTCGCCGGCGTTACACTCAAAGTCACTTATCAGAACGGCAAGACCGTTACCGTCTCGCAGATAACCGACGTTATGGTGCGCGGCTACAGCCCCGACCTCGCGCCCGGTATGCACGACGTTTTCATAGATTATTCCGGTTACTCCGTGGCGCTCGAAATAGAAGTGGTAGCCAAGACCGTCATTTCGATCGACATTATCAGCGAGCCTTCCATAAACAGCTATTTCGTCATGACCGCCGAGGAGAGCGAGGGCGCGCTCGACCCCACCGGACTCGTCATTCAGCGTAATTTCGACAACAATACTTCCGATACCCTCGTCTATTCCGACGGCGATACCGACTTCGTGTTCGA
>CALVOD010000038.1 GCA_944350065.1 uncultured Clostridia bacterium | reverse complement strand
GCGCATACCGCGATTCCTCCCATGCTTATTCTTCTGCTCCGTCTATGCTTATTCTTCTGCTCCGTTACTCCGTTTTGCGGTCTCGCCGTGCGAGCGTTACGGCTAACCCTCTTTCCCTTTCCTTCGGGCGCGCGGCTTGGAATTTTTCACGGGTTTGGCGTTTACCGTAAGTTCGTAGCTCACGTCGATAAGCGCTTTGATCTGCTCCGCCGGTACGGAACCGTCGAGCACTACCGTTATCCACTTTTCCTTATTCATGTGGTATGCGGGAAGTATCCCCTTCCCGTCACGTACCATCATCGCGAGCTCAGGCTCGCACTTCAGATTGAGCGCGTCCGCAGCGCCCTCGCCCGCCGTCCTCAGCCGCGATCTGTCCACGTCGAACATTATCAGCGCGAACCACTTGCGGTTGTCTTTGTGCCGGAATACCGTGCTGTCGTCGTCAGCCCACGGCAAATCGCCTTCCACTCCGTAAGTTTCCGCTATGTGTCTTTTGACTTCTTCTGCGTTCATTTTTTTCTATCTTTTTTGTACATCTCTGACCGGTAAATCTCTTACTTGCGCTTCTTCTCCTCTCTGCGCTTGTCGTTGATAACCGTAAGCGCCGCTTCGTCTATCACGCTTATGCCTTCGCTTTTCGCTATCTCCACCATCTGCGTCAAAGCCGCTTTAAGGAACACGCGCGGTATCTTGGTAAGTTTGGCGCAGGCTTCGTCGGTGAATTTCACCGCGGGGTCTATCCTCGAAGCCGCGTATATAACCGATTGCACGTCCCCTTCTTTCGCCTGTATCTTCTCGGGTATCGGGCGACGGAATTTCGTGTACCAGAAATTGGTGCTGTCGCGATAACCGTAATCCACAGGCACCGCGGGGAACGCCCCCGCCTTCACGCCGTCGATTATCGCGTTACGGTACTTGTCTTTCATAAGGATTTTGTCTATCTTCAATATGAAATGCGCACCGAATTTGCTGGTGATACCGTTGAAATTGCGGTACGGCGGCTCGTAGCCTTCGAGATTGCCCGCCTTGTCCTCGAAAGCGTCCTCGAGAGAATCGTCCCAGGTACATTCGAAAACCTGAAACGCTTCCGCGACTATTTCGGGACGTCTGCCTTCCGCTTCGCCTTTACGCAGAGTAAAGAGGCAGTCCTTCATTTTCTGTTCGGTGGTTTCTCCGGGGAAGCCGAGTCTCACCGCTTCGCGGAAATATTTGCGTTTATCGGGTATGAAATTGAGAGAAACGGTCTTGTTTCTCAAAATATTCTGCGCGGTATTCGAGCTGTTGCGGCACTCGAGAAGCATCGCGTAATAGTCTTTACCGGCGATATAATAAGGGAAGCACAGCGAATACGAGCCGAGATTGGTCATACCGTTTTCGGAAATCGTACCCACGAGCACGGTAGGCATCGGGAAGAAAGCCGAAGTCTGATAAAAATTGTCCACTATGCGCAGATCTTTAAATTCGTCCATTGAAAAAAACCTCCCGTAAACGTCTATTCGGAAACGCGCGTAAATATTCGTTCGCGCGAACGCCGCGCACCCTACTTTTATACTCTAAAACCGACGGGAGAAAATGTCAAGTACGTTCTTCGGAGCGCGCGGTTAAAGGCGAAGCAGTTTTTCCGTAATGCTCGCGACGGTATCTTCGGGCGTAGCGTCGTTACGTACCGCGATATCCGCAAACTCTCTGTATACGGGCATACGCTTATTGTATAACGCTTCTATACCTTCGCGCATACTTACCGGTCTGCCGTCAGTAACGAGCTCGGCGTTGTCGCGCTCGATAAGCACCGCTATTCCGTTGCGCTTGAGCCGCATGCGGTTGACCTCGTTCATCACCGCGCCGCCGCCCGTCGCTATCACCGCGCCGTTAAGCGCGGAAAGAGAAGCTATGACTTTTGCTTCCTCCTTGCGGAAATATTCCTCGCCGAAACGCCCGAACATATCGGGTATGCTCATCCCTGCGGCTTGTTCTATAAGCTCGTCCGCGTCGAAAAACTCCCTCCCGGAAACTTCCGCAAAAAGCCTGCCTATCGTAGTTTTACCCGACGAAGGCATACCGCACAGAACGATATTCGATTTTTTCAATTCGATTTGCTTTATTAAGTTTTCGGTAACTGATAATTCGGTTTCGGTATCCCTATATAAATTATACGCAAGTCTTCCCTGTTCGACGAGCATGGGAAGTCCGCCGCTTGCGGCGATACCCGCAGCCCTTGCCTGAGCGACAAGCGCCGTCCTCAACGGATTGTATATCGCGTCGAAAACGCCTTCAAGCGCGGGAAACCGCGTTACGTCTATCGGCGCCGCTTCCGCTTCGGGGAACATTCCCACCGGAGTGGTATTCACGATAACTTCTATATCCTTACGCCCGTATACGGCGATATAATCGACGGGACCTCTCCGCGAAACCTTGATTATCTCGCGGGCGCCGCCCGTGCGCAAAAGATATTCCGCGGTAAGCGCCGTCCCGCCGCTTCCGAGAATAGCCGCGACTTTGCCCTTCACCTCTATGCCCGCCGCCTTCAGAGCGTAGCGCATTCCGCCTATATCGGTATTGTAGCCGTAAAGCCTGCCGTTACGGTCCACTACGGTATTGACCGCCCCTATCTCTTTCGCCTCGTCGGAAACTTCGTCCAACATTCCGATAACCGCTTTCTTGTACGGAATAGTCACGTTAAAGCCGGAATATTCTCGTTTTAAAACAAATTCCTTCAATTCGTTCTCGCTTGCGAATTCCTTCACCCGGTAATCGAGCCCGAGCGGCACGTAAATGTCAGGAGACCAGGTGTGCTTGAGACTTTTGCCCACTACGTAATAGGTGCCGAGCAGACCGCGCTGATATTCTTTGCTCGAGCGGAAAATCTCGAGATACAGCTTTTCGGCGTAGCCCTTCACCCCTTCGTCAAAGCGGGGAAGAAGCCTCGCGAGAATGGCTTTTTCGCGGTCGCCGTGCGCGGTCGGCACGTCGCTTGCTTTTTTCCAAAGCCCTATTTCTCTAACCACTGCGAGCCGCTCTTTAAACAGTGCGGCTATTTTGTCGTCAATTACGTCCAACCTGTCCCTGTAATCTTTGATGTCCATACCGTTACCTCGCTTGTTTCGCTTCTTCGGCAAGAATTTTGTCGAGCACGGCGAGCGCGACCGCGCTTTCCACCGCCGCCGCCGCACGCGGTACGATGCAGGCGTCGTGCCGCCCTTTTATCTCGAGAATTACGTTTTCGCGGGTTAATACGTTCACGCTGTGCTGTTTCTTCGCTATCGACGGCGTAGGTCTGATCGCCACGCGCAAAGTAAGCGGCATTCCGTTGGTTATACCGCCGTTGATACCGCCGCTCCTGTTGGTGAGCGTGACTATCTTGCCGTCCTCGTAAGCGAAAGGATCGTTGGCTTCGCTTCCGCGCATGCGCGTAAGAGAAAAACCGTCTCCGAATTCCACGCCCTTGACTGCGGGAACGCCGTAAACGCTCGCCGCTATAGCCGATTCCATACCGTAGGTCATATAGTCGCCTATCCCCGCTTTGAGTCCGTAAACCACGCATTCCACCGTTCCGCCCACGCTGTCGCCCGAGGAAGCTGCGGCAAGTATCTCCGCGAGCATCTCCTCACGCTTGTCGAGCGCGGGTAACGGGTCGCTTGTCGCCCTCGACGCTTCTTCCCGCGCGGGAACGCCGTCCTTGTAGCTTCTGCCTTCGACGTTGCCTATCGAAGAAACGTATGCGCATACGTAAACGCCTTTTTTAAGTAAAATGCCTTCCGCTATGCCGCCCGCTATGCAAAGGGGCGCGGTAAGCCGTCCCGAAAATCTGCCGCCTCCCGGGGTTACTTCGTCAATTCCGTCCTTTACCATCGCCGCGTAATCGGCGTGAGAGGGACGGGGAACGTGCCTGAATTCGCCGTAGTCGGAGCTTCTCGTATCAGTATTCTTAATTTCCGCAAGAACCGTACCGCCGTCCGTAACGCAACCGTTCACTCCTTCGAGGAAAACGTATTCGTCTTTTTCGATACGCGAAGTGGACCAAGGCGCCCTGACGGCGCGCCTTCTTGCGAGAAGCGCGTCTATTGCCGCCCTGTCTATTTCCGTACCGGCAGGCAGACCGGATAACTTCACCCCTATCGCGCTCGCGTGGGAAGCGCCGTATACTTCGACGTTAAGAACCTCACCTTTCATATACGAGTCCTCCGAGACTTATCAAATCTACGTAAAAATCGGCGTATGACTTGGAAACGCATTCCGCGCCGTAAATAACGCTCTCGTTCTCGCCGTAAGCCGCCGAAGCCGCCACCGCGGCGCTCATCGCGATCCTGTGGTCGCCTGCGCCGTCCACCGCCGCGCCGCTCTTGAGTTCGCCTCCGCGTATAATCAGCGCGTTGTCCGCGTATTCCGCGGCTATTCCGAACGCCGCAAGCATCTTTATGACGGAAGCTATCCTGTCCGACTCCTTGAAACGCAGTCTGTCCACGCCTTTGATTACCGACGTCCCTTTTGCGGCGGCAAGCGCAACCGACATGGCGGGCACGAGGTCGGGGCAGCCGTCTGCATTAAATTCGATCGCGCGCAAATCGGATTTTCGCGCAACGAGCGCGCCGTCGGTAAACTCGACGTCCGCGCCCGCCTTTTTTAGAAGTTCCAAGATTACGGAATCGGGCTGAAGCGAAGGATACTTCAATCCCCGCGTTTCAGTTTCTCCCGCGAGCACTCCGGCTACCGCAATGAATGCGGCGCTGCTCCAGTCCCCTTCCGCTTCCGTAACGCCCGGCACGCCGTAAGAGCTCAACGGGCGGTATACGTTACCTTTACGCTCGTAGCGCACGCCGAAGGCTTCGAGCGTCTCGAGAGTGACGGCGACGTAGCCTTCGGACGGGAGCGCTCCGTCTATCTCGAGCGAAGCTCCTTCGATAAGCGGCATCGCCATCAATAATCCGCTTACGTCCTGCGAGCTTTTAAGATTTTTTAAATTGAATCGCGTTCCGCTTGCAAAACCGCCGCTCAACGTAAACGGAAGCCGCGGTTTGTTTGCGGTAACTCCCGCCGCGGCAAGGCAATCGAGCAGCGCGCCTACGGGGCGCGAAGGAAGCTCCCCCGCTCCCTTAAAAGTCGCTTCCACGCCCATTGCGGGAAGCACCGATATAAGGAACCGAAGCGTTGAGCCCGACTCGCCGCAGAACACCTCGCAACGCTTTGTAGGATTAACGGGCGGCGTCACTTTTATGCCGCGCGCCGTGCGCTCCGTTCTTGCGCCGACCGCTTCGAGACAACCGACAGTAGCGTCTATATCGTCGCCGATAAGGTTACCTTTTACCGTAACGGGGTTACCCGAAGCTAAACTTTCTATTAAAAGTCTGTGTCCGTACGACTTGGACGCGGGGATATTTACGACACCCGCTATACGGTGCGGACGAACGGCTTTCACGCTCATTTCCTGTCTCTCCTCAATTTCTCCGCCGCTTCTTTCATTCGCGTTCCTTCTTCGAGCGCGGAGCGTAGTTTTACGCTGTTGCCGGCGACGAGCGCGTCGCGGTATTCGGATAATTTTTTCTGCAATACGTCGATACATTCGACGAGATTGTCTTTGTTTTCGGTAAACAGTTCCGTCCACATATCGGGATTGAGTTTAGCCACCCTCGTCAAATCCCTGAAACTTCCCGCCGAAAAGCCGATATAGGTCTCGGACAGCGGGTTACGGATATATGCGGAGGACACGACGTGAGCGAGTTGCGAAGTGTACGCTATCATTTTGTCGTGCGTTGCGGCGCTCGCCGTGGTTATGCCTTCGCACCCGATTTCGAGGAAAAACGCCCTTATCCTTTCCTCCGCTTCGAGATCGGTCTGCACCGGAGTAAGTATTATGTACGCGTGTTCGAACAGGGTGGCGGTTGAATGCGAAATACCGCTGTATTCCCTTCCCGCCATCGGATGAACTCCGACGAAGCCCACGTCGGGATATTCCTCTTTAAGCTCGCCCATCGCCGCAACCACCTTACGCTTGGTGCCGCAGGTGTCGATGATTATCGAGCCTTTTTTCATACGCGGAGCGAATTCACGCATAACTTTTATGGCGGCTTCGGGACAAAGCGCGACAATCAGTATGTCGACGTCCGTTTTTTCCGCTTCGACGTCGAGACGCTCGTGACAGGCGTTCAGCATCTGCGCTTTAAGCATGGCGTCTTCGCTGACGTCGTAACCGTAAACGGTATGCGAAGTATTGCGTATGATCTGTCTTCCCAGCGAGCCCCCTATCAGTCCGAGCCCTACGATACCAATTTTCACTTGTCTCTCTCCTTATTGACGAGCGGAAGCATGATGTCTATGGCTTTGACCACGTCCGCAAACTGCTCGGGGCGAAGCGACTGCGCGCCGTCGCACAACGCGTGCTGCGGGTCGTTATGCACTTCTATCATAAGCCCGTCCGCGCCTACGCCCACGGAAGCGAGCGACAACGGCTTCACGAGACGGGAAAGCCCCGACGCATGCGAAGGATCCACGATGATGGGAAGATGCGTTTTTTCCTTCAGAAGCGGTATCGCCGAAAGATCGAGCGTGTTCCTCGTGTACGGTTCGAAGGTCCTTATGCCACGTTCGCAAAGAATTATTTCGTTATTGCCTTCCGACATAATGTATTCGGCGCTCATAAGCCATTCCTCGATGGTGTTGGCGAGACCGCGCTTCAGAAGTATCGGCTTACGCAATTTGCCGACCGCTTTCAGCAGATCGAAATTCTGCATATTGCGCGCGCCTATCTGTATGATATCGACGTCCGCGAATGCGTCTATGTATTTTTCGCTCATTATCTCCGTCACGACGGGAAGCCCCGTCTCGCGCGAAGCCTTCTTCAATATCTCGAGTCCTTTAAGCCCCAGCCCTTGGAACGCGTACGGCGAAGTGCGCGGCTTGAAAGCGCCCCCGCGCAATACCGACGCGCCCGCCGCCTTAACCGCTTCCGCGATACCTATTACCTGCTTTTCGGTCTCTACGGAGCAGGGGCCCGCTATTATCTGAAAGTGACTTCCGCCGAATTTCACCCCTTTCACGTCCACTATCGTGTCGTCGGGATGAAATTTACGGTTGGCGTTTTTGTACGGCTCCTGTATGCGCGTGACCGCTTCGACGATATCGAGCGAACGCAGCAGATCTATATCCACTTTGCTCGTGTCTCCGACAAGTCCGATAACGGTGGATTTTTCGCCCTCGCTCATGTGGCATTCGAGCCCGAGATTCTTTATCCAGCGCGTAAGTCTTTCGATTTGTACGGGATTGCTGTTCTGTTTGATGGTGACTATCATATTTACCTCTTTACGCCCTCGCGTTGATATTTTTTATAGGATTTATCAAAAAACCGCTTCTTGCGAGGCGGTTTCCGTATACTTTGAATTATGACCTTACCGTCCACGCAAAACTAAGCCACTTCGTAGCTAAAGTAAAAGTAATATGCGTAAACGGAAAGATTTTGTTTTTTCATAGCACAAGTATAACGCTGCGCAAAAGGCTTTGTCAATAATTTAATGTAAAGATTTAAAGGTAAAACTTGCAACCCGCAACGCTCGATTTTACCATCTGTTGTACATTTTCTCGGCGAAAGCGTACATATCGCGCACCTCCACGATTTTGCCGTCGTCGAGCACCGCGCGCCCGGACCACAACCCGTGCACCTGATGACAGCTGAATTTCACCACGCCGAGATTAAACGGATTGCAATTATCGTAAAAAGGCGTCATTGTAAGGTCGAGCCTTCCGTCCTCGGAAATAAAATGCCAAGGCTGCATCCACCTGCCGTCGGGCGGCGTTTCGACGTTGACGGCGCCTATTTTGTGCGCTTTGCCGTCGTAAAAAAGCATCGTTTCCGTTGCGTGAGATTCGTCGCCTATCCCGAAGGTGATTTCGAAGCCGAACAGTTTACCGTCCTCAAGGCGGGCGGAACCGTTAGCCCAGTACCAGTAATTGCTGTAAGGCCAAACCCCTCTGCCCCAGTCGAGAACGGCGAAAGTATCTTCCTCACGAAACTCTTTAACCGTTTCGCCGCAGTGCTTTACGAAGCCGCGCGCGGGCATACAGTTTATTTTATTGGTATAGAAAAAGCGGTTACGCTTCTTGAAAGGCGTGGCAATCGTTATCGATTCGGCGTCGGGGTCGCGAAGCGCCGTAACGTCTATTTCGAGTTTTCCGTCCGAAAAACAAATCCTGCGCTCCCTCTCCGTCACGTCGAAAAGAAGCTCCGTCTTCCCCTTCGAGAACCCGAAACGGTGTTCGACGTCGCCGTTGAGGGGCAGGAGCCTTTTACGCGGGAAAAGCACCGCTTTTGCGGAAGAAATTTTCCTTCCGCTCGAAAAGTCCAGCGCGTCCGCAGTAGCCGCGGCGCCTATCGAAATATCCGCAAAATTGACCTGTACCATAAATTTCCCGTCGGATATCTGATAAAAATCCCATTCCTTCAACCGCCACGAAGGCGCGGTTACGGCGGAGCGGTCGTAGACGAAAAGATTGCGTTTGCAGTAGCCCGGCTCTTTGAGCGCGCCGTACTCGTCGAGAAGCGGGGTAGGTTTGTTTATCTCGTGCTGTCCGTTCATATCATATCGCCCTCCTTTCGAGAAAATCGCCTATAACGGAATACAGTTTTTTCCCGGCGGTAACATAGGAAATATGCCCTTCGCCCGCTACCTCGTAGAACTCCGCGCCCGGAATAAGCGCCGCCGTCCGCGCTACGTGCGCGGGATAAATCATATCCTTTTCTCCCACGGTAAGCAACGTCGGAACGCCTATGGAAGCGAGTTCTTCATCGGAGATGTCCGGTTCCTTAATCATAAGTTTAAGGTACTCTGAACGCGTGAAAAAGTATCCTATTCTGAATAAATTTAACCAAAAGCGCTTTATGCCGCAGGGAGCGGCGTTCGCGCCGAGGGCGACGACGGCTTTAAGGCGCGCCCTTTCTGCCGCGGCAAGCATGAGCGCGATTATCCCGCCGTCGGAAAAGCCTACGACCGCAGGCTCCTCGAGCCCTAAAACTTCGATGAAGCGCTCTACGTCTTCAGCCATTTCGCGGTAACCGAGCCTTGCCCGCGAGCTTTTGCCGTGACTTCTCGAGTCCAACGCGTATACCGTGAAACGCTCCGAAACGTACGGCAGGAAGGAATCGAATACCGTGTGATCTTCACCGTTGCCGTGCAGCAGAATTAACGGACGCCCGTTACCGCATTTTTCGTAATAAAGTTCCACACCGTTGACTTTGACTAACATAGGTTTATTTTAACATCCGACGCTTTCTTATTCAATACCCTCGGCGCGTTTTTTAATTTGCAGGAGTTTTTTACTGTGCTTTGCCCCGAACGAGCGAATACATTTACGAGATTCCGTCTTGAATTCGTGCGCGCGGTCAAGTATAATAGATACGGATACCGTACGGACAGTACGGATCAAATGCGGAGGTGCGTATGCGCGACGAAAAGTATAATCCTTTTAACGAGCTTTGTCTTACCATCGACAAAGCCGCCACGGCGTGCGGGCTTAAAAAAGAGGATTGCGAATTCCTCAAACACCCCGAACGCGAATTGAAAGTGGCGTTGTCGTTACGGCGCGACGACGGCACGGTGTCGTATTACGACGGCTACCGCGTTCAGCACAGCTCCCTGTGCGGACCGTGTAAAGGCGGCATACGTTATCATCGCGACGTCAACGCGGACGAAGTCAAAGCGCTCGCGGGCTGGATGACCTTCAAATGCGCCGTGGTGAATATCCCTTACGGCGGAGGAAAAGGCGGCGTAGCCGTAGATCCTGCAAAGCTGAGCTCGGGCGAACTCGAAAGACTGACGCGCGCGTATGCCGCGGCGATCTCCCCCATTATCGGAGCGCAACGCGATATACCCGCTCCAGACGTAGGCACGAACGCGCAGATAATGAACTGGTTTATGGACACCTGCTCGGTGCTTGCCGGCGGAAGTTTCGTCCCGGGAACGGTGACGGGTAAAGACATTATTCTGGGCGGTTCCCTCGGCAGAAAAGAAGCTACCGGCAGAGGCGTGCGCACCGTCGTGGGAGAAATATTCAAGCGGTACGGAATAAATCCCAAAGAAGCGGTAGTCAATATACAGGGCACGGGGAACGTAGGAGGAGTAAGCGCCGCGCTGATCGCTGCGGAGCTCGGCTCCACCGTTGCCGCGATGAGCGACGTTTCCGGCGGCGTTTACCGCAAGCAAGGTCTCGACGTGAAAGAAATACTCTCTTTCGTTAACGGAGGCGGATTGCTGAAAGACTATTCGCGCGAAGGAGTGCAACACATTACCAACGACGAATTGCTCACCTCGGAATGCGACGTGCTTATACCCGCCGCCCTCGAGAACCAGATAACCGCCGCCAACGCAAAGGACGTAAAAGCGCGTTTTATTGTGGAAGCCGCCAACGGCCCCACCACCGTGGAAGCGGACGCCATACTCAACGGGCGCGGGATAAAGATCTTCCCCGACATACTCGCCAATGCCGGAGGCGTGGTGGTATCCTATTTCGAATGGGTCCAGAACAATATGAATTACTACTGGAGCAAAGAAGAAGTCAACGGCAAAATGCGTGAAATAATGGTGCGCGCTTTCTTGAACGTGGTGCACGCGGCGGAGAAGTATTCCGTGGATATGCGTACCGCCGCGTATATAGTCGCCCTTGACAGACTCGTAAAAGCGCGTAAAGCGAGAGGATTCTTCTAAAATGAAAAAATTCAACGTATTCGTAGCGGTAATTCTTACCGTGCTGACCGTAGCGGTAGTCTCCGTAAGCGTCGTCAAAACGCTGTCCGACTCCCCCGCCCCGCAAAACGCAACCGAACCGCCCGTGCTGCGTTTCGACGAAGCGGGCGATTTCCGCATACTGCATCTGAGCGATTTCCACGAATAGATGGGGATTGAAAAGGAAGGCTTGTTGAATATCGAAATTCAGGACGAGTTAAAACCCCTGCTGCTCGAATACGTGAACGCCGCGCTCGACGAATACAAGCCCGATCTCGTCGTACTCGGCGGCGACAACATTTTCAGTCTGAATTGGCT
>CALVOD010000037.1 GCA_944350065.1 uncultured Clostridia bacterium | reverse complement strand
AGCTCCGCGATAACGTCCTTCACAAGCACTTCGTCTCCGAAAGGCTCGACGGTTTCGGCGTCCTCGGGATCGTACTTCTCCGCGTCATAGTCCGCGTTCGAAGGCTCCGTCGTCAGTATCGTAAGGAAATAATCGGTGAATTCCTTGATCGTCTCCTCGTCGTCGCCCGCTTCAGAAGTAAGGAAGTCCTCCATTTCGTCGGTGAATGAGAACAAAATCTGATATACGTAATAATAATCGGAAATATCCGTTATCGAAGGATAATAATACACGGTGTCAAGACCGTTCTTTATAGCGGTGACGAAAGCGTCCTTATTCGCATCGGCGTCCTTACCGTAAGAATTCTTGCCCGTGGTGTAAAGATAACGGTATTCCTCCGCGATCTTCGCGTCCGAAATATCTCCGTCCGCTTCCGCGGTATTGTCCGCAGCAAGATACAGCTCCGCCTGAAGCGCGCTCAAAACCGCGCTTTCGTATTGCGCTTTGTAGAAATATTCCATCGTCTTGTACGCGTTTTTGATGTTTTCCACGGTCACGCGATACGCTTCGATTTTGTATTTGTTGCCGCCCTTTTCGGCGTCGGCATATTCCTTATCGAGATCGCGGATACTGCAAGCCGCTTTGATTTCGTCGGGGATCTCCGCTTCGGTGGCATACCTCGATATGGGATCGAATTCCCCTATCGTTATCTCCGCGTAATCGGTAGGCTCCGTTGCCTCCTCGCGCGTTTCGCGCGGATATACCAATTTGTAATCGTATGTGAGCGTGTGCGCTTCTTCCGTCACGTTCCCGTCTTTGTCGGTGACGTTCTCGGTGAAAGAAATTACGAAATTCTTGTCCTCCGTGCTCTCGCTGTTGTCTTCGGCGGCTTCCGAACTGAACGCCGTCGTGTACGCTCCCGTAGGAACGATAAACGCTTCGGATTTCTCGCCGTTATCGTATACCACCTGTATCTTCACGCGGTCGGTGTCCAGCTCGTTGCCTACGTAGCAGCCTTCGCCGCTATGGAAAAACTTCTCGAAATAGGCTTCCGTTTCCTCCGCGAATACTATTTCCGCCACGTTTTCCGAGTCGATAGCATTCATTATGCGGTTAAGATCGGCTTGATACGCTTCTTCTTCGGCGGTCTCGAGACTGGAATCTATGCTCGAATTCACCGCGTAAATCGCTGCGTATTTCTCCGCGATCGTCAATACGTCCACGGGATTGACTTTCGCTCCGCCGCCCACGAGCACGCTCTTGCGCGCGGAACTCACCGCGTCGCCCGTAAGATATACCATGGCTTCGGTGAGGAGATATTTGGTCTGTATCTTGGTGCTGATGCAAACGTCGAGCGTTTCAGCCACGCTGTAACCGTAATAATTGATGTAATAGTAACCCATACTGTTGAAATAATCCATCAACTCGTTATAGGATACGGTAAGCGTGATACCTTGATTGGTGATCGTGACGTAGTTTTCGTTAGCCGCCCTGTCGTCGTTCTTCTTGACGAAAGTGCATCCCACCGCGCAAGCGGTGAGCATCGCCGCGATCAGAAGAACAGCAAGTAAGCTGAAAATTCTTTTCTTAAACATCCGGGTTTAACTCCTTATCCAGCGGAACCTTCTTCGGAAAGTTCCCATAAGTAATAAGCATTATACCCTATGAGGCAGCAAAAGACAAGGAAATAACAGTAAATTTTTATACGGGCGCGTGTATATAAGGTGAATTTTTACGTGCGGACGCGTGAAGGCGTTAAAAAAAGCGCCTCGCGGGCGCTCTCACGGGCGCAACGCGCCCGCAAATTAAAAACGGTTTACGGCGCGGACGCGTCCGCGCCGCCCTTCGGCGGCGTAGCCGCCGTGAGAAAACTTATAACGAAATCGAGCCGCGAGCTCACGCCGTGCACGCGCGGCGTGAATATCACCTGCGGCGGCGATACGGGCACGAGCACCGCGCTTTCGCGGTATTTGTCGAGCGCGTTCAGAAGCCCCGCGTTCTTCAAAGAAACGTCCTCGTAAAACACTATCCCGTACCCCCTTTCGGCTACGGTAACCTTCTTCACGCCGAGATTGCGGGCGAGGTTTTTGATAAGTCCCACCTTGACGAGATTTTCCGCCGCCTGCGGAAGCGCGCCGTATACGTCGCGCACTTCTTTCAGATAATCTTCGTACTCGCCCACCCCGCCGAGCGAGGATATACGCTTATAAAACGCCACCCTTCCGCTTCCGTCCGTAATGTAATCGGCGGGAAGCGCGGTATCGCCTTCGACAACTATTTCCACTTCGTTGAGGGCGTTCGTCTTCTCGCCGCGCATTTCGCCCACGCATTCGCGCAGGATCTTGCAGTAAAGATCGTACCCCACTTTCTCCATATTGCCGTGCTGCTCCCTGCCGAGCACGTTGCCCGCGCCGCGTATCTCGAGGTCCTGCATGGCTATCTTGAACCCGCTGCCGAGCTCCGTATACCTCATCAGCGCGTCCAACCGCTTGCCGGCGTTTTCGGTAAGCACCTTACCTTCGCGCACCGTGAAATAGGCGTATGCGAGGTTGTGACTTCTCCCCACCCTGCCGCGCAACTGATACAGCTCCGCAAGCCCCAGCCTGTCGGCGTCTATCACTATCAGCGTGTTCGCGTCGGGAATGTCTATGCCGTTCTCTATGATGGTGGTGGCTATCAGCACGTCCGCTTCCTTGTTGTAAAATGCGCGTATTCTCTCCTCGAGCAACGCGTCGTCCATCTGTCCGTGCGCGTAAATCACACGCGCTTCTTCGCCGAGAAGCTCGCACACCTCGCGATGAAATTTCTCTATGCCCTGCACCCTGTTGAAAAGTATGAATACCTGTCCGCCGCGGCTCAGTTCGCGGGCGCAGGCGTCTTTGATGAGCGCGTCGGTACACTCAACGACGTAGGTTTCTACGGGAAGCCGCGCCGCAGGCGGCGTCTCCAACGTGGATATATCGCGTATCCCGCTGAGCGCCATGTGAAGCGTGCGCGGTATCGGAGTCGCCGACATGCTCAACACGTTGACGTTGTTTTTGAGTACCTTTATTTTCTCCTTGTGCTCCACCCCGAAACGCTGTTCCTCGTCCAGAACGAGCAGCCCGAGATCTTTGAAAACAACGTCTTTCCCGAGCAGTCTGTGCGTAGCGACGACGACGCTCGTTTCGCCCGATTTAATGCGTTCGAGGGCGCTCTTAATTCCTTCTCGGGATACCAAACGCGACAAAAGGTCGATTTTGATTCCGAACGGAGCGAAGCGCTCGGACAGCGTGTTGTAATGCTGCGCGGCAAGTATCGTGGTGGGCGAAAGGAACGCCGCCTGCTTGCCTTCGATGATGGTTTTGAATATGGCGCGCACCGCCACTTCGGTCTTGCCGAAACCCACGTCTCCGCACAGAAGCCGATCCATCACCTTGCCCTTTTCCATATCCTCTTTTATCTCGGCTATCGCGACGAGCTGGTCGTCGGTCTCCTCGTAAGGGAAATTGTCCTCGAGCTCCTTTTGCCAGACGGTGTCTGGCGCGTATTTGTAGCCTTTGGCGCGAAGGCGCTTCTCGTAAAGCGCGACGAGGTCGGTGGCCATCTGCCTCACCGAACCGCGCACCCGCTCCTTGACGCGTTCGAATTCCTTACTGCCAAGTTTATTGAGCTGCGGCGTGCCCCCGCCGGTGTATTTGTCGACTTCGTCGAGACGGTCGGTAGGCAGGTACAGCCTGTCTCCGCCCCTGTAAAGTATACAGTAATAATCTTTCGTCCCCATCGACGTGGTGAGCGTTACGAGCCCCTCGCTCATACCTATTCCGTGCCGTTCGTGGACGACGTAATCCCCTTTTTCGGGCATGACGAACGCCTGCCGCTTGCGCGCCGCGCTCTTTCTCGGCGAGTAAGTGCGGCGCACCACGTCGTCGGTACCGATAAGACACAGCTTGGCGGCAGGCAGAACGAATCCGCGCGCCAACCGTTCGGGAACTATAAGAACGGGATAATCGTCCTCGGTGTCGGAGGTGATCCTTACCCCGATGTCGCGCTCGCGGAAAAACTCGCCGAGAGTCTCCGCCGTGCCCGCGTCGCCGGCGTAAACGATGGTCTGCGAGCCGCCTATGCAAAGGTTCCTTACGTCCGTGGCGAGCGCCTCGTAATTGGAGCTGTAACGGGTAAGCGGAAGCGACTTCAGACTGAATATCGCCGCGGGCTCGAAAATCGGATTGTAAGAGGATATCTGTTGGAAGCCGAGTATCGTGCGCCTCGACAGGGCGGCAACGGCTTCCTCCGCGGTGAACAGGCTCGACGCGTGCTCTGCGGTAACGGCGCCCGCGTCGGCAAGGCTCTTTACCCTTACCTGATGGGCGTTGCGGTACAGATTAAGTTTTTCCTCCACCGCCCGCGGCTCGTCGACGACTACCGCCGCGTTCTCCGGAAGATAGCTAACTATGTCGTCGGTACACTCTTTGAGGAAGGGAAGCGCCCACACGAGAGAAGGATCGTTGGGATCGGCTTCGAGCCGCTCCGAAACCGAATCTATATGCTCGCTGAGTTCCCGAAACGCTTTCTTCCTTAACGCGTTAAGGCGCTTCAGGGCTCTTTCAGCTGCAGTACGGGACACCAAAATATCGCTTATCGGCGCAATCGTCACTTCGTCCACGGCGCGCACGGAAAGCATGGTCTCGGGAGCGAAAAGCCTGATACTCTCTATCTCGTCTCCGAAAAATTCCAACCTCGCGGGGAGCTCGGCTCCCGCATTCCAGACGTCGAACACGTCCCCTCTTACGGCGAATTCGCCCTCCTTCTGTACCTGTTCGACGGGGCGGTAACCGCCCGTGACGAGGCGCTCGGAAAGCGCGTCGGGCGCTATGTCGCCGCCTTTGACGAGGGTGGTGAGCGCGTTCGCGAACAGCTCGCGCGAGGGATATCTTTGCAGCAGCGCTTCCGCCGATACGACCGCGCCCGCAACCTTCCCGAGCAGTATGTCCGCAAGCGCCGCCGTCCTCTCGGCAACGCTTGCGGAGGTATTGACCTTGACGTCCACGAGCACGTCGTCGCGCTCCGCTACGAGCGCCACTTCTCCTCCGACGTAGCTTGCAAGCGCGTCGCGCGCGGCGCGAGCGCTCATTCTGTCGGGGACGACGTACAGGAAAAACCTGCCGCAGGTAGCGGCAAGCCAGTATCTCGCGTTCTGGGTAGCGTAAAAAACCGCCGTCGACTTACCCGACACTATGGCGGCCTTCATGGCGGCGTAATCGCCGCCTATCCGTTCCGGTAAAAGTTTATTCGGAAGCATAATCCCGTCTTCTCTTACGCGCTTACGCGCGCGATTGAATATGTTGAATATTCGGTTATTCGGTATCGGTTTACTTTTCCCCGCGCCCGCCGAATACGCTTAACCGCCCTATCCGCGGAAGGTAAGCCTCAGGTGCGCCCGCCGAAGAAATCGCTCACACCTCGGTATATTCTCCCCTCACGGGGGCGCCGGAAGCCGCGTCGCGCATAAATCTCACCGCGCTCGCGGTGACGGCGGCTGCGTATACGTCGTCGCCGTCGAGCTGCCAGTTATGGCGGCAGTAAGCGTGACGCGCCTTGTATTCTCTTAAAGTCACTCCGTTTTTCACGCAAGCCTTAACGAAGCGTTCCCCCTGTCCGGGGTAATATTCGTCCCGCTCGGTATAAGCCGCGAAAACGGGCGGAAAATCCTCGTTTACGCGCGGCGTGACGTCGTATCCGGAGAGGATATCGCGCTCCTCGCGCGTGAATCCTATCCTTGCGTCGAGACCGCAGAAAGCGCGTATCGCTTCCGATTTGAAGCCTTTACGCGTATGCGCTTCGGCGAAATAGCTGAGGTCGTACAGTCCCGAAAAAGCCACGAGCGCCGCCGGGCGCACTCTGAAAGAGCGGGGATCGCTTATGGCGCGAGCGATGAAATCGATCGCAAGCCAGACGCCCGAACCGTCCGCGCAGAAAATGACTCTGCCGTCGGGCGCGAAGCCCGCCACCTCGGTGACGAGGTGATCGGTGAGGGCGTCGAGCGCGGCGGAAGCGCTCGCCGCTCCGTCCTCGCACACGCCGAAGCCTGCGTTGATGACGCCGAAGCCTTCCTTAGCGAGGCGGGAGCAGAACTCCTCTCTCGACTTACGCTGAGCGTCGGAGAAAAGCTCGCCGTGAAGATATATCACCGGAATACCGCTCTTGACGAGGGACGCCCTTTTCGCGTTGGGGGCGAAAAGGTCGTAAAAGCGTTTGCCGTCGCCGTAAGAGACGTTTTTGCGGCGCACGACGTCCCGCGCGCCGTCCCGTTCTTCTTTGGGGGCCGTTTTCCGCGACAAAAATTTTTCGAAGAATTTTTTCGGTTCGAACACTGTCCTTCGCTCCTTGACCGCTATCGGACCGGAGAAGCGGCCCGCGTCGTTTATTTTAACATTTCGCGCGCGCAAAAGTCAATATGCGCGCAATATCCGCGCGCCCGAGGCGTTAAAGCTCGATTTGGAGCAACGCGGAAGCGTTTTTCCAAAGAATCATTTCCCTTTCTTCGGCGGAAATATTTACTTTCATGAAGCGTTCGAGCTCCTCGGAAGCGTTCCACATCGGGAAATCCACTCCGAAAAGGAACCATTCGGCGCCGAAATAATCGATAAATCTCTCGGCTTCTTCCGGGGAAATGAACGCGAGCGTGGAAGAAGTGTCCACGTAGACGTTGCCGAGTCCCTTATAAACGCCCACTTGATTCCATTCCGACCAGCCGCCGAAATGGGCGGCGATACAGATAAGGTCCGGAAATTCGGCGGCGACTTTCGCCATACGGCGCGGCGAAGAAAAATTGAATCTGCTGTCGCCGGTATGGAAAAGCACGGGGAGTTTCCCCGAAGCCGCGCGGTAAATCTTTTTCGCCCTGTCCTCGTCGAGGTAAAAATGTTGAAAATCGGGATGGAGTTTAATACCCTTGAAGCCGTTAAGGACGCCCCATTCTATTTCGTCGCGAATCTCCCCCTCGTCCATATCGGGATGAAGGGCGATGAGCCCGTAAAATTCGGGATGCGCCTTCGTTTCGGCAAGAATGAACTCGTTGATATGCCTTACCTGTTTTACGTTGGTTGCGACGGAGTTGACGACGTAAGCCGTGACGCCCGCTTCTCGCCCTTCCTCGAGCAAAACTTCCGCAGTGCCGCGGGTGCGGGCGGCGATATGGTAGAAATCGGCTATCGAGCGGGAAGCCTTCTCCGCGATCTTATCGGGATAAATATGTGAATGCACGTCTATAATACGCATAACGCACCGCCTACCGAATGAATGGCGCTATTATAGCGCGCGCAAAAGGATTTGTCAAAGCCGTGAAAATTTTTTCTTAAATTCTTCAATCTTCGCGCCGCGACGGCGGAGCGTGGTATAATCGTGGTATAATATAAATATACTGCGGAAAAATCCGTACCCGATCGGAGGTCGGTATGTGCGATACGCTATATCTTAAAAGAGACAACAGAACTTTTTTCGGCAAGAACTCCGACCGCTCGCCCAACGAAGCTCACCTAATGATAAGGCTCGCGGGCAAGCGGTACGCGACGGGCGCGGAGCTCAAAGCTACGTACATTTCGGTAGCGCAGGCTACCGAAACACGCCCTGTAGTGCTCCTCAAACCCTTCTGGATATGGGGCGCGGAAATGGGGTACAACGATTGCAACCTGAATATCGGAAACGAAGCGCTGTTCACAAACGTACGCCACGGCGGAAAGCCGGGGCTCATCGGAATGGATCTTCTGAGAATAGCGCTCGAGCGCTGCGCCACGGCGGAGGAAGCGTGGAAGCTCATCGCGGAGCTCACCGTAGAATACGGTCAGGAAGGGAATTGCGGTTACGGGAAGAACTTCCGTTATCACAACGGTTATCTCATCGCCGACGGCAAGCGGGCGTTCGTACTCGAGACGGCGGGCAGGCACTGGGCGGTGAAGGAGATACGCGACAACCGCGCCACC
This sequence comes from uncultured Clostridia bacterium, assembly GCA_944350065.1. Taxonomy (GTDB): domain Bacteria; phylum Bacillota; class Clostridia; order Christensenellales; family DTU072; genus Stercoripulliclostridium_A. The sequence continues at coordinate 3,109 of CALVOD010000037.1, read as the reverse complement.
ATATCGAACTGCATTTCCATAACCGACGACTACGACGACGCGGACGAGAAGACCAAAGGTGACTTCAAGGCGCGCTACGAAAACGCCCTCATAACGAAAATAGCGGGCGCGGAGCAAAGAAAGCGTATGAGTTATTCCGCGCTCGCGGCGCGCAGGGAGCCGATAAGCGCTATGCTTGGCGCGTTACGCACCCACGCCACTCCGGACGTGGGGGTATCGAAGGCTTCCACGGCAAGCGTGTGCATGCACGCGGGCAACCTGTTCGGGGATCAGACCACGGGAAGCTACGCCGCGGAGGTGGGCAAACGCTATTTCGTGACGGGCAGCTCCTTCCCCTGCATGTCGGTATTCAAACCCCTTTCCGTACGCGCCACCGCGATAGGCGAAAGCGAAAAGGAAGCGCTTTTCTTCTGGCTGAAACGGGAGCTTCTCGCGAGAAAGCTGATGGGCTATAAGGAAATACGCGGAGAGTATCTCGAAAAAGCCGCCGAGCTCGAAAAGAAATATATCGATCGCGCGCTCTGCGCGGACAACGACCTTGCTCTCGACAAAATCTCGCTCGAAGCGTTCGCTGCGGAAGAAGAACTGGTCAAAAAATATCTCCGTCGCCTCAAGGAACAGCCCTTCCGTTTTGAAGGAAGCGCTTATTACAAGTATTTCTGGAAGAAAAAGACGGCTTCGCTCTATTACGAATATCCCGCGCTGAAAGAGATAGAAGCGAATCCCTGAGCGGATATTTTCGTTATCGACAAAAAGGAAGAAGCGGCGTAAACCGCTTCTTTTTCGTTACCGAATTATGCTGTACGCCGTCTTTACCGTTCACGCGAGCGGCAGGCGGAATACGCACACCGAACGCGCGGGAAGAGTCACCTCGAGCGCTCCCGAAACCTCCGTCTGCGTGGTTATCGGCGCTATTTTGTACACCGGTTCGCCGTCGTATCCGAGCTCGTTGCGCGCTTCGTCGTCGTCGCACTGTATGAGCGTGTATTCCGCCCGCTCCCCGAACGCCGCGCCTACCGGCTCGAGCGCGTAATTCATTTCGGCGCGATTGATGTTGACCGCTTTCACGTAGGCGTATTTCCCGTCCGTCGTGACCGAAGTGTACACGCCGTCTTTGACCGCCGCGTCCACGGGCACGTATTCCGCGCCGTAATTCGACGAATAGCATTGCTGTACGAAATAATTAGCCGTTTTCATCAGATAAAGGCTGTTGTAGTTGATGAGGTTGTGCTTCCACTGCTCGCCTCCCACCCTCGAGAAAAGCGGCGCGTACGAGCTCATCACCACTATGTCGGCGTTTCTTTCGAGTCCCGTAAGGAACGCCGCTTCCGCAAGCGCGGAATAATAGTTGTTCCACAATACCTCCGAGTTCCACGGCTCGTTGGCGGCGTATTCGCCGAGGAATATGCGGTTGCGGTCCCGCGGATAATCGTCGTACAGCCCCGCGTTCTCTATCGTCCACTGCGGGGTGCGGTAGAAGTGATCGTCCACTATGGCGTCGGGGTGCTTGCCGTCGAAATAAGAACGGGTGTTCTCGTAATTGACGTGCTTGTAGCAATCGAAGCCCGCGCTCCATACTATCTCTATTTCCGGATATTTTTCCTTGACGGCGCGCGCCATTATATCGAAATTCTTATTGTAAAGCTCCCCGAAGTTTTCGTTGCCTATGCCTATCATTTTAAGATCGAAGGGCGCGGGATGCCCCGACTCCGCGCGCAGCTTCGCCCACTTGCTCGTCGAGGGATCGCCGTTAGCGTACTCGATAAGATCGAGCACGTTTTGCTTGCGCCGCTCGAATTCGGCGTCACCCTCCGTCACCGTCTCGAAGCACCTTCCCTGACACGCGAGCCCCGCGTTCAATATCGGCAGCGGCTCCGCTCCGAGATCTTCGCTCAACAGGAAATATTCGTAGAAGCCTATCTCGTTGCTCTGTATGTAGGTGCGGTCGCGCTGCGCTTCGCCCCAGAGATTGAATTTCGCTTTGCGCCTTTCCACCGGTCCCACGGTGAGCTTCCAGTCGTAAGAGTTGTCGAGCGAACAGCCTTCGACGAGACAGCCGCCCGGGAAACGCATAAACTTCGGCTTCAGCTCGCGCAGCGCCTCCACGAGATCCTTGCGCAGCCTGCCGCCCGTCCATTTGGTGTCGCCCTTGCCCCAATACTCGGCAGCGCCGAAATACCATTCAGTAGCGTTAAGGGTTCCGTTACCCTCAAAACGGGCGACGAAAGTTCCTATTCCCGTTTTAATCGCGCGGCACGAAGCGGAGACCTTCGTCCACTCGGTACCCGAGGGCGTTATCCTGATCTCCGCTTCCGTGGTGAGCTTCTCGCCCGAAGCGCCCTCGACGTAACAGCGGAGCGTTCCCGTGTAATTCGCGTTGCGGATAAAGAGAGCGACGTCGTAGCCCGCGCCCTCCGCCACGCCCACTGCGGGCTTTACGGAATTCCTGCGCAGGTATCTGCCCTTCTTCTCCGTGCTGTCGCCGCCGTTATAGCCTTTGTTGCGCAGGAAGGCTTTTCCCTCGACGCTTATCTTCATATAGAACGGGTTTTCGGGGGCTATCGGCGCGTCGGACGCGCAGTCAAGTTCGCCCTCTCCCGTCATCTCCCAATACTTCAGCGGTTCGGCGCGCTCTATGCGGGTGCGGTAACGTCTTCTCGCGTGGAATATCTCCGTGTAGAGATATGCGAAATTCTTCTTGAAATCCATTCTCGTCGCCGCAAGGGATTTGTTTATTATTTGGTTGTTGTTCATGCCGCCGTCTATCGAAAAGTTTATGTCCTCGAAAAATATTCCGTAAAAACGGGGGCTTATCGCTTTCTTTGCATTGAAATCGGCTTTTATCAACATGGCTGTTCCCTCCTCGAACGCTCTTAGGCGGTCTGCGTTATTTTTAAAATCCGTGATTGTCGGGATCGCGGTACTGCCGCGCGCCTCTGTCGAGCGCGGCTATCGCCGCAAGCTCGTCCGCCGTAAGCGAAAAATCGAATATCCCTATGTTTTCGCTCATCCTCTCCGGCGACACCGTCTTGGGTATCACCGCGATACCCTCCTCGACGTCCGCGCGCAGTATCACCGCCGCAACGCTTTTACCGTATTTCGCGGCGAT
>CALVOD010000036.1 GCA_944350065.1 uncultured Clostridia bacterium | reverse complement strand
ATGGCAGATAACGAAGTATCGCTGGCGACCTATCACAGGCTACCGCAATATCTCAAGGCACTTTACGAGATGCGCAAAGAGGGCAGGGAGACCGTGTCCAGCGTGGCGCTCGCGGAAGTGCTTTCTTTGTCTCCGTCGATTGTAAAAAAAGATCTTTCCGCGGCGAAAGTTCTGGACGGTAAACCCAAAGTCGGTTACGTCGTATCGGACCTTATATCCGATCTCGAGGAGTTCCTCGGCTGCAACAACGTCAAGGACGCCGTGCTCGTGGGCGCGGGAAAGCTCGGACAGGCGCTTCTCGGATACGGCGGCTTCGAAGAATACGGATTGAATATCATAGCCGGTTTCGACGTGGACGACGCGATAATCGGTAAGAGCATTCACGGTAAGAAAATACTTCCCACCGGCAAGCTCGCGAGCGCTATCGAGAAGCTGGATATCAAAATAGCCGTTCTTACCGTGCCGCAGGAGCACGCGCAGGCTATGGCGGATCTTCTCGTGCAAGCGGGCATACGCGGGATATGGAATTTCACGCAGGAGCACATAGTTGTGCCCGAGAGCGTGGCGCTGAAAAACGAAAATATGGCTGCGTCGCTGGCGGTACTTTCCGCGCAGCTGCAGGAAATATTGAGAAAAGAAAACCAAAATTAGGAGATATACATTTATGGCATTGCAAAGAGAAACGGTTGACTGTGTCGAAAAGCTCGAAAGGGAAATCGCGAGAGTGCGCGAAGCGCAAGCTAAATTCGCTTCTTATACCCAGGAGCAGGTAGACAAAATCTTCTTCGAAGCGGCTATGGCGGCTAACAAGATGCGTATTCCTCTTGCCAAAATGGCGGTAGAGGAGACCGGAATGGGCGTCGTCGAAGACAAGGTCATCAAGAACCATTACGCTTCGGAATACATTTATAACGCCTATAAAAACACCAAGACGGTGGGCGTCCTCGAAGAAGACAAGGCGTTCGGTATCAAAAAGATAGCGGAGCCCGTGGGCGTTATCTGCGCCGTTATACCTACGACGAACCCCACTTCCACCGCGATATTCAAAACGCTTATCGCGTTGAAGACGCGTAACGGCATAATCATCAGCCCCCATCCGAGAGCGAAGAAATCGACCATCGAAGCGGCGAAAATAGTGCTCGAAGCGGCGGTCAAAGCGGGCGCACCCGAGGGCATCATCGGCTGGATAGACGTTCCGAGCCTCGAGATGACCAATCTTCTTATGAAGGAAGCGGACATAATCCTTGCTACCGGTGGTCCCGGAATGGTCAAATCGGCTTATTCGTCCGGGAAACCCGCAGTGGGCGTGGGCGCGGGCAATACTCCCGCGATAATCGACGACACCGCGGATATACTGCTTGCGGTCAATTCCATAATTCACAGTAAGACTTTCGATAACGGTATGATATGCGCGTCCGAGCAGTCCGTTATCGTGCTCGATAAGGTATACAACGCCGTCAAAAAGGAATTCGCCGCGCGCGGAGCTTATTTCCTCAAACCCGACGAAACCGAAAAGGTGCGTAAGACGATAATCATTAACGGAGCGCTTAACGCTAAGATAGTAGGGCAGTCCGCTTATAAGATCGCGGCGCTCGCGGGCGTAAGCGTACCCGAGACCGCGAAAGTGCTTATCGGCGAAGTGGAATCCGTGGATATAAGCGAAGAATTCGCTCACGAGAAGCTCTCCCCCGTACTCGCAATGTATCGCGCCAAGAGCTTTGACGAAGCGCTCGATAAAGCGGAAAGGCTTATCGCTGACGGCGGCTTCGGTCATACTTCTTCGATATATATCGACCGCCTCACCCAGCAGGAAAAACTGGAGAAGTTCTATGCGAGAATGAAGACCTGCCGCGTGCTTGTCAACACTCCTTCGTCGCAGGGCGGTATCGGCGATATATATAACTTTAAACTCACGCCTTCCCTTACGCTCGGCTGCGGTTCCTGGGGCGGCAACAGCGTCAGCGAAAACGTCGGCGTCAAACACCTTATCAATATCAAGACAGTAGCGGAAAGGAGAGAAAATATGTTGTGGTTCAGAGCACCGCAAAAAGTATACATCAAGAAAGGTTGCCTCCCGGTGGCGCTCGACGAGCTCAAGAACGTAATGGGCAAGAAGAAAGCGTTCATCGTCACCGACAGCTTCCTTTACAATAACGGTTACACCAAGGCGATAACCGACAAACTCGACGAGATGGGTATCACGCACACCACGTTCTTCAACGTCGCTCCCGATCCCACGCTCGCTTGCGCGAAAGAGGGTACCGCCGCAATGAACGCCTTCAAGCCGGACTGCATCATCGCGGTGGGCGGCGGCTCCGCCATGGACGCCGGCAAGATAATGTGGGTAATGTACGAGCATCCCGAAGTTGACTTTATGGATCTCGCAATGCGCTTTATGGATATCCGTAAACGTGTTTACACCTTCCCGAAGATGGGCGAGAAAGCCTATTTCATCGCGGTTCCCACCTCTGCCGGTACCGGCTCCGAAGTTACGCCGTTCGCGGTTATAACCGACGAGAGAAGCGGCGTAAAATATCCTCTTGCCGACTACGAGCTGATGCCTAACATGGCTATCGTTGACGCGGATATGATGATGAACGCGCCTAAGGGACTTACCTCCGCGAGCGGTATCGACGCGGTTACTCACGACCTCGAGGCTATCGCTTCCATGATGGCTACCGATTACACCGACGGTCTTGCGATGAGGAGCCTCAAGATGATATTCGAGTATCTGCCCCGCGCTTACGACAACGGTCCCAACGATCCGCTCGCCCGCGAGAAGATGGCTAACGCCGCCACCATGGCGGGTATGGCGTTCGCCAACGCCTTCCTCGGCGTGTGCCACTCGATGGCTCACAAGCTCGGCGCTTTCCATCACCTGCCGCACGGCGTTGCCAACGCGCTTATGATAGACGAAGTGCTGCGTTTCAACGCCGCTGAAGTTCCCGCCAAGATGGGTACCTTCCCGCAGTACGATCACCCGCACACCCTCGCGAGATACGCCGAAGTCGCAGATTATCTCGGAATTAAGGGCAAGAACGACTCAGAGAAGCTCGAGAACCTCATCAAAGCCATCGACGAACTCAAAGAGAAAGTGGGTATCAGAAAGACCATCAAGGATTACGGCATTGACGAACAGAACTTCCTTGACAGACTCGACGAAATGGTGGAACAGGCATTCGACGATCAGTGCACCGGCGCCAACCCGCGCTATCCGCTGATGAGCGAGATCAAACAAATGTACCTCAACGCATATTACGGAAAATAAGGAGAACGGCAATGGAATTCGATAAGATCATAGCAGTACGCAATTCAAAGACTCTTTACCGCAGCGGCGACAAAGTCATTAAACTTTTCGACGAAAGTTATTCCAAAGCGGACATCCTCAACGAAGCTCTCAATCAGGCGAGAGTGGAGGAGACCGGGCTCAATATTCCCAAACTTCTCGAGGTAACCACTATTGACGGGAAATGGGCTATAGTGTTACAATATATCGAAGGCAAAACGCTCGAGCAGCTTATGAAAGCCAATCCCGAGAAGAAGGACGAATATCTCAAGCTGTTCGTGGACCTGCAGATGGAGGTACACTCGAAAAAAGCCCCGTTGCTCAACAAGCTGAAAGATAAGATGAACCGCAAGATATCCGCTGCGGATCTCGACGCGACCACCCGTTACGATCTGCACACGAGGCTTGACGGAATGCCCAAGCACGACAAAGTGTGCCACGGCGATTTCAACCCGAGCAACATTATAATTTCGAAGGACGGCACGCCCTATATTATCGACTGGGCGCACGCCACCCAGGGCAACGCATCCGCTGACGTAGCGCGCACTTATCTGTTGTTCTGGCTCGACGGCGACATCTCCACCGCCGAGAAGTATCTCGACCTTTTCTGCAAGACGAGCGACACCGCCAAGCAGTACGTTCAGAAATGGATACCTATCGTCGCGGCTTCCCAGATGGTCAAAGGAAAGAAGAACGAACGCGAATTCCTTATGCACTGGGTAGACGTAGTCGATTACGAATAAGGAGAAATCGAATATGGCTAAAATCACCGTTTGTATCGGCAGTTCCTGCCACCTCAAGGGTTCCCGCAAAGTCGTGGAAGAACTCCAGTATCTCGTCAAGACCAACAAACTCGACGACGACGTGGAGCTCGGCGGAGCGTTTTGCATGGGCAAGTGCGGCGCCGAAGGCGTGAGCGTGACCGTGAACGACAAATATTATGCAGTCGATCCCGCCAAAGTGACCGAATTCTTCGACGACGTCGTCGTGAAAGCGGTCAACGAGGAAAAGAAAGCCTAAACCGATACATTCTCGATATGGAATATCTCGATTTTAAGACCGCCCGCTGCAAGGACTGTTACAAGTGCTTGCGCGAGTGTCCCGTCAAAGCGATCAAATTCGAATCGCATCAGGCGAAGATCATAGAGGACAGGTGCATTCTCTGCGGAAAATGCACCACCGTCTGTCCTCAGAACGCGAAAAAAGTGCACAGCGAAGTGGAGAGCGTCGAGGCGTTGTTACGCGGCGGTAAGCCGGTAATAGCGAGCGTCGCTCCTTCGTTTGTAAGCAGTTTCGGCGTATCCGATTTCAGCGTATTCACGATAGCGCTCGCAAAGCTCGGATTCCGCGGCGCGGAAGAAACGGCGATCGGCGCCAACATAGTGACGGAAGAATACGCTAAATTACTTGCAAGCGGCGATTACAAGAATTTCATAACCTCCGCCTGTCCCGCCATTAACAGGATGATACAGCTGTATTATCCCAAAGCGCTCAAATATCTCGCGCCCGTGGCGTCTCCCATGGTGGCGCACGCAAGGCTTCTCAAGAAGCGTTATCCCGAAGCCGAAGTGGTGTTCATCGGACCGTGCATCGCCAAAAAGCGCGAAGCCAGAGAGAGCGGCGTTATAGCGGGGGTACTGACCTTCGAGGAGCTTTCCGAAATGTTTGCGGCGAAGAATATCGATCTCGACGCGATTGCTTCGGTAGGGAACCAGAAGGACGGCGAGGCGAACAAAGCGCGTTATTATCCCATAAGCCGCGGCATCATCAAATCTTTCGAGAGCCTTCCCGGCGGGTACGAATACGTGGCGGTGGACGGCGTTCACCGCAGCTTCGACGTGCTCGAAGGAATAGAAGATCTCGAGGGAATGTTTATCGAAATCAACTGTTGCGAATACGCCTGTATCAACGGACCTTGCTCGTTGAAGCGCTCGGGAGGGGCGCTCAAAGCCAACGAAGCCGTGCGTAAATACGTCGGGGAATCGGGTTCGGTGCCCGTTAAAATCGACGCCGAAGGCGTAAGCCTCATCGAAGGGCACCCGCGCATCGCGGTGAATTCAGTAGTACCCGGCGAAAGGGATATTCGCGCCATACTCGCAAGGACCGGAAAATTCAAGCCCGAGGACGAGCTTAACTGCGGTGCGTGCGGATATTCCACCTGCCGCGAGAAAGCCATCGCCGTAGCGCGCGGAAACGCCGATATCGAGATGTGCATACCTTATATGCGCACCCGTGCGGAGAGTATGTCCTACGAAATAATTCAGAACAGCCCCAACGGCATACTCATTCTCGACTACGACCTGCGCATAAGCGAACTCAACGGGCTGGCGAGAAAGATACTCGGTATCACCGAGACCGATCCGAAAGGCTTGTATATTTACGAATGTATCAATGCGGACGCTTTCGTTATGGCGTTGAACGGCGGCAAGAACGTGGTCAAGAAACACATGTTCATAGAGCAGACCAAGCGGTATGCGGATATGAATATCGTATTGCTTCCCGAGCATAAGATACTTTTCGCGGTGCTCAAAGACGTCACCGACAGCGTGGCGTACGACAAGCAGCTCGACGAAGTGAAAGCCAAGACGCTCGAGACCACCGACGAAGTCATCAAGAAGCAGATGCGCGTAGCGCAGGAGATAGCTTCTCTGCTCGGCGAGACGACTGCGGAAACGAAAGTCGCTCTCCTCAAGCTGAAAAAGACTTTGTCCGACTCGAAGGAAGAAGATTAGAACGGCGGGGAAGTAAGTATGGAGCTTTATCTCGAGAACGGATACACCTCGCTCAACAAGGCGCACGAAGAACTGTGCGGCGACAAAGTGGAAGTAGCGTATAACGGCGATTATACCACCGTGGTGCTCGCGGACGGACTGGGAAGCGGCGTAAAAGCCAATATTCTCGCCACCCTCACGAGCAAAATTCTTTGCACCATGGTTTCCAACGGCATCGACCTCGACGAGTGCGTCAATACCATTATACAGACTTTGCCCGTGTGCAAAGAAAGGGGAGTGGCTTACGCCACTTTTTCCGTAGTTTACATGAACAAGCAGGGCGAAGGGTATCTGTTCGAATTCGACAACCCCGAAGCCATATATATTACCGGCGGCAAATGCGCCGATTTCGACCGTAAAGCGCACGACTACAGCGGCAAGACCGTATATATCACCGAACTTAAACTGAAACCCGGCGATTATATCGTGATGATGAGCGACGGCGTTATTCACGCGGGTATCGGAATGATACTCAATTTCGGCTGGCTCCGCAAGGACGTCAAAGCCTACCTCGACAAAGCCGTTAAACCCACCATGAGCGCAAGGTGCGTGGCGTGTTTGCTCGCGAGCGCATGCAACGACCTTTATCTCGATTCTCCGGGAGACGACACCACCGTGGCGGCGGTAAGGGTGCGCGAAGCGCTTCACGTCAATATAATGGTGGGACCGCCCGTGGATAAAACGAAGGACGATTTCTACGTGGCGCGTTTTATGGAAGGACCCGGCAAAAAGGTTGTTTGCGGCGGTACGAGCTCCACTATAGTTGCGCGTTATCTCGGCAAAACGATCAAGACCGATTTCGATTTTCCCGACAAGGACGTCCCACCGATAGGGCACATAGACGGGATAGACCTTACGACGGAAGGAGTGCTTACTTTGCGTAAGCTCGTCGAGCTCAGCGAAAAATATTTGAGCACGAGCGACCTCACCCCCAAATATTTTACGAAAAAAGACGGCGCTTCGTTGCTTGCCGACATTCTTTTCGAGCAGGCGACGCACGTTACTTTCTTCGTGGGGCAGAGCATAAACGCCGCCCATCAGGGACTTCCCATCGACATTACGATGAAATTGAAACTCGTCGACACAATTTCCGATCACCTGCGCCGTATGGGCAAGGTTGTGGAGGTCAACTATGACTGAAATACTCGTGGCTACCGACCTGCACGGCTCGCTCGCGCGGGCAAAAGACTTAGTTCAGGCAATCGAGAGAGAGAAGCCCGCGCTGTTCGTCTTTTTGGGCGACCTCAATTATAACGGGGCGCGCAACCCGTTGACGGACGGGTATTCTCCGCGGGAAGTGACCGCGCTTATCAAGGAACTGAATACGCCTTCCGTTTTCGTCAAAGGCAACTGCGACAGCGAAGTGGACGAAACGGTTATCGGCAAGCCGTTCCCGGAATACTATTCCGCGGTGAGCGGCGGTAAAAAAATTCTTTTCACCCACGGGCACCGCATAAATCCCGATTCGCCTCCGGACGAACACTACGACGCCGTCTTTTACGGGCACACCCACGTCAACGCCGTTTGGAGAGTAGGCGGGGTGACCTTCGTAAATCTGTCGTCGCTGTCGCTTCCTAAAGGCGGTTCGGAGCCCGCGTACGCCGTTATAGAGGACGGATTCGCTTTCATTAAGAATTTAAAAGGAAATATTATCGAGAGGATTGAACTATGAACAGATTTGATACCAAAGTGCAATATCTTAAATACAGAGTGTTGCGCGAAGTGGCGCGTCTTGCCTGGAAAGACAAGTTGTACGACAAGATGCTCGACATTCCGGCGATGATCGTTCCCGGCAAAACGCCTACGATGCGTTGTTGCGTATATAAAGAGCGCGCGATATTGAACGAGCGCGTGAAACTCGCGATGGGCGGCGATAAATCCAATCACAACGTGATAGAGGTCATCGATATTGCCTGCGACGACTGCCCTTCCGGCGGTTACGAAGTGACTTCGGCGTGCAGAGGTTGTTTGGCGCACAGATGCGAAGCGGCGTGCAAGAGGGGAGCGATAACCTTCGACCACAACCAGAAAGCGCATATCGACAAATCCAAATGTATCGAATGCGGAATGTGCAGCAAGGTATGCCCTTATTCCGCGATCATCAATCTCAAGCGCCCCTGCGAGAATTCCTGCAAGGTCAAGGCGATAACGATGAGCGAGGACATGTGCGCGCAGATAGACAACGATAAGTGCATCAACTGCGGCGCCTGCGTGTATCAGTGCCCCTTCGGCGCGATATCCGACAAGTCCTACATACTCGACGTCATCGACCTCATAAAGAAATCCAATAAAAACAAAAAATATAAGGTATACGCCATAGTGGCGCCTTCGATAGCGGGTCAGTTCAAGGACGTAAGTCTCGGACAGGTTGTGAGCGCGATCAAGGAACTCGGCTTCTATTCGGTGATAGAGGTGGCTTTGGGCGCCGATATGGTGGCGAACAAGGAGAGCCTCGAGCTTGCGGAGAAAGGATTCCTTACGAGCTCCTGTTGCCCCGCCTTCGTCAAATACGTAGAGCAGCAGTTCCCCGATCTCGCCAAGCACATAAGCAGTAACCTTTCGCCTATGGCAATGCTCGCCCAATACATTAAGAATATGGAGAGCAACTGCAAAGTGGTATTCATAGGACCGTGCACGGCGAAGAAAGCGGAGTACCGCAAGAAAGAGATACATAAGCTCGTCGATTCCGTAATAACTTTCGAGGAATTGCAGGCGCTCATCGACAGTAAGGACATAGATATGTCCTCGCTCGAAGAAGGTCATCTCGACAACGCGTCCTATTACGGAAGGATATTCGCAAGAAGCGGCGGCCTTACCGACGCCGTCCGTCAGGCGCTCAAGGAAAACGGCAAAGAAAGTTTCCCCTTCAATCCCATCGTGTGCGACGGAATAGAGCAATGCAAGATAGCGTTGCTGAGGAAGTCGAAGAACCTTCTTCCCAATAACTTTATCGAGGGTATGGCTTGCGTGGACGGCTGTATCGGCGGCGCGGGCTGCCTTACCCACGGCATTAAGAATAAGTCGGAAGTGGACGTCTACGGCAAGGAAGCGCTCGAGAAGAACATTCACGACGCCATAGGCTACCTCGGACTCACCGACAAAAAATAATTTTCGCGAAGCGATAAATAAAACTGCTTTCCCCCTCCGTCAAGGAGGGGATTTTTTTAACAACCGCTTGCATAAAAGCATAATATGTATTGGCGGCGCGACGCGCCCCGTTACGGTAACCGAGCGAACGGGAAACCCATATCCCGATTAAGGATACCGTTAAGGTGATTATGGAGGAAGTCGGGTGAAAATAGCGGTATATGCGATATGTAAGAACGAGTCGAAATTCGTCGATCGCTGGATGGATTCGATGTCCGAAGCCGACGAGATAACCGTACTCGACACGGGCTCCGAAGATGATACGGTCGAAAAGCTCAGAGCTCGCGGAGCGCGCGTATTCGTGGAAAGGATCACGCCGTGGCGCTTCGACGTCGCGCGCAACCGTTCGTTGGAGCTCGTTTCGCCCGACGTTGACGTGTGCGTGTGCACCGATCTCGACGAAGTGTTGCACGCGGGCTGGGCGGAGCTTCTCCGCAAGGCTTGGAAGCCGGGCGCCACGCTCGCCACTTACCGTTATACCTGGAGCTTTACTCCGGACGGGAAAGAGGGAGTGGTATTCTGGTACTCGAAAGTACATTCGCGCTACGGCTACCGTTGGAAGCACCCCGTGCACGAGGTGCTCGAATGGACGGGGGAAGGGCGGGAAGGCTTCACCGTTACGGTGGAGGGTATGCAGCTCGATCACCTGCCCGATCCCGCCAAATCCCGCGCGCAGTACCTTCCGCTTCTCGAGATGTCGGTCAAGGAGGAGCCCTCCGACGACAGGAACGTTCACTATCTCGGACGCGAATATATGTTCCGCAGAAGATGGGACGACTGTATAGCCACCTTAAAGAAACACCTTGAGTTACCTTCGGCTACGTGGCGGGACGAGCGCGCCGCTTCGATGAGATTCATCGCGCGTTCTTACGCGATGAAAGGGGATAAGAAGGAAGCGGAGAATTGGTATATGCGCGCGATAGCGGAAGCGCCGTATTTGAGGGAGCCTTATACCGATTTCGCCACTTTCCTATATAATGCGAACGAGTGGGAAGGCGTGCTGTATTTCACCTCGCGCGCGCTCGCCATCGCGGAAAGACCGCGGAGCTATATATGCGAAGCGGCGGCTTGGGGAAGTTTACCATACGATCTCCGATCGATAGCTTTCTATAAGACGGGGCGAATTAAGGAAGCGCTCGAAGCCTCCGAGCGCGCGCTTACGTTCGAGCCTAATAACGAAAGAATACGCGCAAACGTCGAATTTTTCCGCAAAGAGCTCGCCGAAACCTGATTTTCGCGTTATCCGGATTTCTATCGGGAGAATGTTTGCTCCCGATAGGACGCTCATAAGCCGGGCGGAAAGACTTAATTCGGTTTGCGCTTACGCCGCCGTCGTTGACGGCGGCGCTTCCGCGTGATATAATGTTTCCGTTCCCGAAAAGCGAAGCGCTTTCGGAGCGATTTTTGTTTATACGGAGGCATAGGAGGCATATATGTTAAACGTAGGCGATACCGCGCCCGATTTCTCTTTACCCGATCAGGACGGCAGGGAGCGTAAACTTTCCGATTTTTGAGGCAAAAAAGTGGTTTTGTATTTCTATCCCAAAGACAATACTTCCGGTTGCACGACGGAAGCGGTCGGTTTCAGGGATATAGCGGAGAAATTCGCGGACAATAACGCGGTGGTCATCGGCGTCAGCAAGGATTCCGTCAATTCCCACCGCAAGTTTGCAGATAAATATTCTCTGCCCTTCATACTACTCGCCGACGAGGACAAGAAAGCCATAGATCTTTACGGCGTTTTCAAAGAAAAGAAAATGTACGGCAAAACGGTCATGGGCGTTAAGCGCACCACTTTCGTAATAGACGAATACGGAGTTATCGAGCGTATCTACTCCGACGTGAAAGCGGCAGGGCACGCGGAAGAAGTTTATTGCTCGCTCGTAAAGAGATAGGTAAGTAAGTCCGTGGATATAGATCTCGTAATAAGCGAATACGA
>CALVOD010000035.1 GCA_944350065.1 uncultured Clostridia bacterium | reverse complement strand
ACGCTTGTTTATACGTATCCGTAACGCGTTCGTAACCGTTACGGAATTTTTCGTTGCATTCCGTTCAGGACACAAAAAAATCCCTTCCGCGAACGGAAGGGATAATTTTTTGAATTTCTTCTTATCCGATTATTTGAGCTCGGAGAAGTATTTGATGGTGCGGACCATCTGGCTGGTGTAGCTGTTCTCGTTGTCGTACCAGGACACGACCTGAACCTGAGTGTCGTCGCCCACGGGGATAACCATCGTCTGGGTGGCGTCGAAGATCGAGCCGTAAGTGGAGCCGATGATATCGGAGGAAACGATTTCGTCCTCATTGTAAGCGTAGGACTCGGTCGCGGCGGCTTTCATAGCGGCGTTGATCTGATCCTTGGTAACTTTGCCTTCTACGAGCGCCACGAGAATGGTGGTCGAGCCGGTAGGGGTGGGAACTCTCTGAGCGGAACCGATGAGTTTGCCGTTGAGCTCGGGGATAACGAGGCCGATGGCTTTCGCAGCGCCGGTGCTGTTAGGAACGATGTTGCAGGCGCAAGCTCTGGATCTGCGCAGATCGCCTTTTCTTTGCGGTCCGTCGAGAGGCATCTGGTCGCCGGTGTAGGCGTGAACGGTGGTCATGATACCCGCTTTGATGGGGGCGAGGTCGTTCAACGCTTTCGCCATGGGAGCGAGGCAGTTGGTGGTGCAGGAAGCGGCGCTGATGATGGTGTCGCTCGCCTTGAGGGTGTTATGGTTTACGTTGTAAACGATGGTGGGCAGGTCGTTGCCGGCGGGAGCCGAAATAACGACTTTGCGGGCGCCGGCGTCGATGTGAGCCTGCGCTTTGGCTTTGGAAGTATAGAAGCCGGTGCACTCGAGCACGACGTCTACTTTGAGTTCGCCCCAAGGAAGTTCGGCGGCCTTCGGTTTCGCATAGATGGTGATCTTCTTGCCGTCTACGATGATAGCGCCGTCTTCTTTCACGCTGCCGTCCTCGTTGAGAACCGCGTCGGCGTAAGATACGCTGTGGGTGTTAGCATAGTTGCCCTGAGTGCTGTCGTACTTCAAAAGATGAGCAAGCATTTTGGGGCTGGTAAGGTCGTTGATAGCTACGATCTCGTAACCTTCCGCGCCGAACATTTGTCTGAAAGCCAAACGGCCGATTCTGCCGAAGCCGTTAATAGCAACTCTTACGTTTTTTGCCATATAAAATTAACCTCCATGGAGTGATTTTTTAATTTTTCTATTAGTTATTCTAAACTTAATGCCATTTTTTGGCAACTGTTTAGCGACAATATTTATTTTTTTTTGGTAAGCGCGGCTTAAAGGCTTACTTTGCAACGATGTTGATTATCTTGTCGGGAACGTAGATGACTTTGATAACCGTTTTTCCGTCGAGCACGCCGGTAGCTTTGACCGCTTCCATAACGGCGGCTTCGTCGGAGCCCGCGGGGACCGTGACGCGTTCTTTGAGCTTGCCCATCACCTGTACGGGAATCTCCACCGTTTCCGCGACGAGCTTCGACTCGTCGTAAGAGGGGAACTTCGCTTTGTCGACGTACGCGCCGTTATTGATAATCGAGTACAGCTCGCTCGTCACGTGCGGAGCGACGGGATAAAGCAACAGCGAGACGGTGTTGAGTTCTTCGCGGGTGGTCTTGCCGCGCGCGTAAATCGTATTGAGCGCCGTCATTATCGCCGCGATGGCGGTATTGAACTTGCAGGCTTCGTAATCGTCGCTCACCTTCTTGACGAGCGCGTCGAGATTGAGGTCGGAAGTATCTACTTTGCCGCTTGCGATAAGATCCTGCGCGTTCCAGTATCTTGCGAGGAAGCGGTTGCAGCCTTTGATGCCTTCCGCAGACCACGGAGCGGGTTTCTCGTAATCTCCGATGAACAGAATGAACATTCTGAGCACGTCCGCGCCGTATTGCTTCACGACGTCGTCGGGATTCACTACGTTGCCGCGCGATTTACTCATCTTCTCGCCGTCCGCGCCGAGTATAAGTCCCTGCGCCGAACGCCTTAAATAAGGTTCTTCGTGGCTTACCGCGCCGATATCGTATAAGAATTGGTTCCAGAATCTCGAATAGATAAGGTGACGGGTAACGTGCTCCATTCCGCCGTTATACCAGTCTACCTGTCCCCAGTAAGCGTATGCGTCGGGGTTTACGGCGTGTTCGCCGTCGCGGGGGCTTTCGTAACGCAAAAAGTACCAGCTCGAGCCCGCCCATTGCGGCATGGTGTCCGTTTCGCGGGTGGCTTTCGCTCCGCATATCGGGCAGGTGGTGTTCACCCAATCTGTGCATTTCGAGAGGGGAGAGGTTCCGTCGTCGGTGGGCGTGAAGTCCTCGAGATCCGGAAGCCTTAACGGAAGCTCGCTCTCCGGTACCGCAACCTGTCCGCAGTGCGGGCAGTTTATGATAGGTATGGGCTCGCCCCAGTACCTTTGACGGTTGAACGCCCAGTCCTTCATCTTGTAATCGGTCTTCGCTTTGCCGATACCAGCTTTTTCCATATATTCTATCATTTTGGCGATTGCGGGCTTTACGGTGAGTCCGTTGAGGAATCCGGAATTAACCATTATCCCCGCGCCTTCCTTGGCGCAGTAGGGCTCGACCTGAACGTCTACGTCGGACTTGATGACTTCGATGATGGGAAGATCGTATTTCTTAGCGAAATCCCAGTCGCGCTTGTCGTGCGCCGGTACCGCCATAATGGCTCCCGTGCCGTAATCCATCATTACGTAGTCTGCCGTGAATATCGGAATTTCGGTTCCCGTTATCGGATTAACGGCAACCATTCCTTCGACTTTTATACCGGTCTTGTCTTTGTTGACCTGCACGCGGTCGAATTCTTTTTTGAGTTTCGCCTGCGCCTGATACGCCGCGACTTCTTCGGCGTTCACGATGCTCGACGCGTATTCTTTAAGAAGCGGATGCTCCGGAGAAACGACAAGGAAGGTGGCTCCGTAGATGGTGTCCGGTCTCGTGGTGTATACGACGAGGGGATATTCCGTGCCAGCCACTTTCACTTTGAAGGTGACGTCCGCTCCCTGCGATTTGCCTATCCAGTTCTGTTGCTCCGTTTTGATACGCTCCGGGAAATTTACCTTCTCGAGTCCCGTGAGCAATCTTTCGGCGTAATTGCGGATCTTGAGGAACCATACGTCCTTTTCCTTCTGTACCACTTCGGTGCCGCATCTGTCGCATACGCCTCCCTGACTTTCTTCGTTGGCAAGCACCACTTTGCATTTCGGACAGAAGTTCACCGTCGTAGTGGCTTTGTAGGCGAGCCCGCGCTTGAACATCTGCAGGAATATCCATTGAGTCCATTTATAATAGTCCGGATCGGTGGTGTCCACCACGCGCGACCAGTCGAAACTGTAACCTACCTTTTTGAGCTGAGCGGTGAATTTCGCTATGTTTTCGTCGGTTACTTTACGCGGATGCTGTTTCGTTTGCATTGCGTAGTTTTCGGTGGGCAGCCCGAACGCGTCGTATCCGATAGGGAACAGTACGTTATATCCTTCGAGGCGTTTCTTGCGGGCGATGACTTCCATAGAGGAAAACGCCCTGATGTGACCGACGTGCAGTCCCGCGCCGCTCGGATACGGGAATTCTATCAAACCGTAGAATTTAGGCTTGGAAGGATCTTCTTTTACTTCGAAAACGCGTTCGCCGTACCAGTAATCCTGCCACTTTTGTTCAACGCTTTTAAAATCGTACTTTACTGCCATAAATGCACTTCCTGTAATTTCAGATTGACAAGATAATAGCATAACCGCGAGCGTAAGGCAAGCGTACGGCGACAAAAGCCGATTTTTTATGTAAAATCGCGCGCAATCTGCGCGCGCTTACGGAGCTCGCGCGTTCGTAAAATTAAATTTTATCGTCACAATACGTACACACAATTATTATTGTTAAATCTTTTCGGCTGTGTTATAATCTCCCTATGGCGAGCAAATTGTTCAATTCTCGCAACTTAATGATAGCCGTTTCGGTACTTTTGATAGCCGCGCTCGTAACGGGGCTCGTTCTCGTGACCGCACCCGAAGAAGACCTTTCGAAAGGAAGCATCGGTGCGGAAAGCGTGCTGCCCGCAGGCAGAGTGAATTACAGTCTCGAAACGGAAGGTGCTTTCCGCAGATACGTGTCGCAATTCCTCGAGATAATGACGGAAGCGATGATGGACGCGCTTTTCGAAGAATCCGCTCCGCACGAAGTGACTTTCCGTAATTCGGCGGCCGTTTCCGACGTGATGCTGGAGATTTTCGCGCGCGCCGCCGTTCCCTCCGACAAACTTCTTAAATTCGGAGAATTTCTCACAACCTTGGACGGGAATAAGGCGGCAAGGGATATTTTCATGTTCCTGATAGAAGTGGAAGAAGTAGTGGGAGAGGACGGCACCGTCGAATACTACGGCAAACTCGCTTCACCCGCCAAACTTATGACCGCGTTTACCGGCGGAATAGATTTCGGCTACGCCGCGCAAAGCGTGATAGCCGCGACCGCGCTCACCAACGAAGAATTCGCGCGGCTGTTCTACGAGACCGTCTACCGCTTCTCCGACGGCGAACGCAAAGAAATGCTCGAAATTACGGGCAGAACGCGTTTCGTCAATATCTTTGTCGCGCTTTCTGCGGTATACGAAAGTTATATTACGTTCAGCGTGAGCGGCGGCACGCTCGCCGCGGCGAGAACGGCGGCAGAGCTCATGTACGAGACCGGCGCCGAACTTACCGCGCTGATAGATGAAGCCGGCGCCGACGCCGTGCTCGCGGCGATAGGCTTCGGCGGCGAGCGCTTCGATAACGGAGAGCTTACGGAGTTCCTTATTTCCGCGGGAATAGACCCCGCGGAGCTTGCGGGCGCCGAAGCCGTCAACGACGTTCTCACCGCCGGCGGGAAGATAGCGGAATTCCTGCTGTACGCTTCGGCGGCGGGACTTACGGCTACCGATAACGCGCTTTTCGAATCCCTTGCACGCGCTTACGACGCTACGGACGGGAATGAAAAGACTCAATGGACTTATCTGCATTACATCCGTCTCGCTACGGCTGCCGCGGCGGGTATCGAAGCGGGGTTCGCTTCGTCCGAAATAGGCGACGCGGCTACATTCGCCGTAACTTTTGCCGAGCTCGGCGTATGTATGGAAGCGCTCGATACGCCTTTTGCCGACGACGCCGCGCGCGCAGCGCGTAAGTCGGAGCTCGAGGCACTCTATGCCGAATACGTTTCGGTGGTGATTGCGGTGCGCGACCGTTTCGGAAGCGTTACGGACATCGACAGCGTCAAAGCGCTCTCCGCGGAAGAATTCGCGGCGCTTGCGGGATACGCGGATTATCTCGAGAATTTCGATTACGAAGCGTTACTTACCGGCGGTAACGATTTAGTCGGCACGGTGGCGCTGAATATCATATTTAATTTTATTTCCGATATGCTTACGGAAGCCGCGGCTTCCGCGGGAGTTATCGGTTGAGGAGGGGATATGCCCATACTTAAAGCCGTGGGAGTGGTTAAGGATTTCGGGGAGCACCGCGTGTTGAACGGCGTGAATCTCGATATCGAAAAGGGCGATTTCGTATCGATAGTAGGGTCTTCCGGCTCGGGTAAATCCACTTTGCTCACCATTCTCGGGGGCATCGACAAACCGACCGCAGGAGCGGTGTATCTCGACGGAGAGAACATTTCCGGCATGAGCGAAAAGCAACTCGCGGTTTTAAGGCGCACCAAAGTGGGCTTCGTATTCCAGTTTTTCAATCTCGCGCCCTATCTCACGGTGGAGGAAAACGTACTTCTTCCCATAATGCTGAGCGGCAAGATAACGCAGGCGCACCGCGAAAAAGCCGCCGGGCTTATGGAATATCTCGGCATAAGCGGTTACAAAGACAAACTGCCTTCCAAAATATCGGGCGGAGAGCAGCAGCGCGTGGCGATAGCGCGCGGGCTGATATTCGATCCCGAAGTGATATTGCTCGACGAGCCGACGGGCAACCTCGACAGCCGCAACAGTCTCGAAATAATGAAACTTCTTCGCAAAATAAACGAGGAAATGAAAACGACAATCGTGCAGGTTACGCACTCCGAATTTAATGCGGGCTTCGGCAACGTGACCATAACGATAAAAGACGGTAAGATAATAAGAACGGACAAAGAGCCTTCGGGATACGTCTATGCGGAGGAAGGCGAAGGGCGCGCGGCGGAAGCGGGGGCGTCTACGGAAACGTCGGAAAAACCCGAAACTCCCGAAACGCACGAAGGTGCGGAAGCCGCGGGCGCAGGCGCAGAAAGCGCAGAAGAACGCGGTAGCGGCGCCGTTACCGAAGAATGAAAAACGCGGAAGGCTGACGGTAGGAACAACGGCGAATGAAAGCGTTTATACGGCACATTTTAAGAAGCGCGGACGGTAACAAGGGACAAATGGCGGTGATAGTTCTGACTATTGCCGTGGTTACCGCTATGATATTCGCGGCTTTTTCGATGTACGACGTATTTTTTAACGTCAATATCGCCGAATACGACAGGGTGGCGGACGGCGCGGACATGCTGCTCGGCACCAACGGGGGCACGACGGAATTTTTCAGCAGGGCGCGCGTTCAGCGCGTAATAGATTCGGAGCCCGAAGGCGAAGTCGTTTCGGTGATGTACTTTGCCAAAATAAACACCATTCTCAAAACGGAAAAACATTCGCGGACGGTGCTCGTGGAAGCCACCGATCTCGAAGAATATCTCGCGGCGCACGAATTGCGTTACGTGGACGCATTCACCGCAGAAACGGTTGACGCCGACGTCAAATTCGAAGAGGCGGGCGGTTACAGCTCGGTAATAATTGGAAAGAGCTTTGCCGAAGCAAATTCGCTGAAGGCGGGCGACCTCGTGGAAATATATTTGCCCACTTACGACAGCTATACGCAGGTGCTCGTAAGGTACGTGGCGGTCAACGAAGGCATATTCTCGTCGAGCGCCGACGTGAACGTGCTCGTCGATTTTGCCGCCGTAGGCAATCTCGGGCAGGTCAGTGCCGCGTATATTTCCTTTTCCGATCCCGCGCTTTTCGATAAATACGAAGCGCTTTTCGCGGAATATTTCCCCGCGCTCGACTGCACCGAAGGCAATAATCTTTCCGGAGTTCTCGACATAGTGAGGAACAACACCCTGCTTCTTTCGGTGGGGCTTATTTTCCTCATCGCGACGATGATGCTCATACTTTACACCTCCTACGTGATAATAGCCCGTAACCGTATGCATGAAATGGTCGTTTTCAAGGCGGCGGGCGCGACTCCGGCGCAGGTGGCGGGCATAATGTTCGGGGAAGTTCTATTCTATGCTCTTATCGGTGGCGCAATAGGTCTGTTGCTCGGCAGGACGGCTATGGGAATAGCCGTAAAAGCGCTTCTGCCGCTCGCCGAGCACGCCGTTACCTATCCTTTCTGGAAATACCTCGTATCTTTCATAATCGCAGTTCTGGTCACCGTAGCGGCTACTTCGGTACCCGTAGCGTCGGTAAGCCGTAAAACAATAAGAGAGCTTACCGGAGACGCCTTCAAGCTCGTCAAGAAGGTAAAGCCGCCGATACTTATTCTGAGTACGGTATTGCTTGCGGCTTCCGCCGTGGCGTACGCGCTCACTAAAGGCATAGCCCTCGCGGCGGTGTCGGTAGTGCTGCTCGCGGCTACCGTATTCTGGGCGTACTGCGCCGTGTATTACGCGGTGAAACTCATCGGCGCCGCTATAGCCAAAATTTCGCGCGGCGGCACGGCGTATATCGCGGGTCTCGGAGTTACCAGAAACAACGCCATGCACACCGTGACCACGCTCGTTGCGGTGGTGGTCACGTTCGCCTTCCTTATCTCAGAAGTAGTCAGTCTCGTGCAGACCGCGATAGTGCCTTTCCGTTCGCGCTACACCGCCGACGTTGTGGTTACCGTGAACGACGGAACAGGCGCTTACACTTACGACGACATTCGAGGAATAATCCTCGATACCGACGGCATAGAATGGGCGGGGTATTTCAATTCACAGGATTATCTTCTCGCGGACGGCGAGACGGAATGGACCATATACGGCGTTTCCGACTTAACCGTTTTGAGACATTGCACGGAAAACCTCACTGCGGAGACCGCCGAGCTGTGGGCTATAACGGAAAATCCGCTGGTGCTTTCCAACGACATGATGCTGCGTTTGGGACTCGAGATAGGGGACGAAGTCAGTTTCAATCCCGATTCGCCCGACTACGGAAGCGAAACGCACACCTTTACCGTTGTGGGCGTCGACTACGCCGTCAGCGAATACGACCGCGTGGGATATTGCAGATTCGATTTCATTTCGAAAATGAAAAATTCGGCGCAGTATCTTGCGGGAATATCGGAGGACGCGGACGCGACGGAGGTTTTCGTCGAGCTCAGAGAACGCATCGAAAATACCGGTATTCCGCTCGCGTATGCTCTCGAATTCGACGAGTGGGCTTACGCCGCCACGCGCAATCTGAGCGGCGTGAGCACGTTGCTTACCCTTCTTCAGATTATGGTATACGTTGTCGCCGCGATAGGCGTGGTGAACGTGTCCATCGTCACTTTCTACGACAGACGAGCGGAGTTCAGACTTTTCAAAGTGGCGGGAATGTCTTCCGCGGACTTTATGCGTTACGCCGTGTGCGAAGGCGCGACGGCGGCTTCGGCAGGTTGCCTGCTCGGCTTCGTCGCGGGATACGCCGTCAATCTGCTTGTCCCTTCGCTCGGCTCAATAATCAGCAAGTATATGCCACTCGACCCGTTCCCGCTACCGCTCCTTATCATTACCTGCGGAGCGTTCGCGCTGTTTATGGCGTTCTGGACGATCATAGCCGCCGCTAACAGAAAAACGAATCTCACCTCCGTCAACGAAAGAAGCGGCGTCTGACGTTCGTATTCCTTTTCAAAAGAAATTCCCGTTTTTCGCCCGCAACCGTTTTTTCGCGGAGCTAAAGCGTTAACGGTAATGCGGTTTGTCGCTTTCGGTTATATTCGGATAATTTTGAATATTTTTGAATATTAAAGAATATTAAATCGCGCGATTTAATTGCAAGCGCGATTTTTTTGTGATAAACTTTGTAAATATATAATTATTATACGGCGGCGCGTGAACGCGCCCGGGAGGAATGCAATGGCGCAAAATATTATGGACATTTTGAGAGAACGCGGCTTCATCAAACAAACCGTTTACGAAGACGAGCTCTATGAACTGCTCGGCAAACAAAGCGTTCCTTTTTATATCGGTTTCGACCCCACGGCGGACAGCCTTCACGTAGGTCATTTCCTCGTTCTGATGGCGATGAGCCACATGCAACGCGCCGGACATAAACCCGTCGTTTTGCTCGGCGGCGGCACCGGAATGATAGGAGACCCGTCCGGCAGAACGGATATGCGCTCGATGATGACCAAAGAAACCGTAGCGCACAACGTGCAGTGCTTCCGTGAGCAGATGTCGAGGTTTTTCAGCTTCGAAGGCGAGAACGCCGCTATTATGGTGGATAACGGCGACTGGCTGCTCGACCTTAATTATATCGACTTTTTGCGCGAAGTGGGCTCGGTATTCACGGTAAACCGCATGCTTACCGCGGAGTGCTTCAAGTCGAGAATGGAGAAGGGGCTTTCCTTCCTCGAATTCAACTATATGTTGATGCAGGCGTACGATTTTCTCGTGCTGTACAGAAAGTACGGCGTACTGCTCGAATGCGGCGGAGACGATCAGTGGTCGAATATGCTCGCGGGCGTGGACCTTATAAGGCGCAAGGAACAGGCTCCCGCGTTTGCGATGACCTTCTCGCTCCTTCTTACTTCCGAAGGGAAAAAGATGGGCAAAACGATGAAAGGCGCGCTGTGGCTTGACAAAAACAAGACTTCGCCTTACGAATTTTATCAATACTGGCGCAACGTGGACGACAACGACGTGGAGAAATGTTTGGGATTCCTTACCTATCTTCCGATGGACGAGATCCGCGCGATGTGCGCCTGCTACACCGTGGACGAGAACGGCGTTAAGCACTTCGACGGCAGGATAAACGAAGCGAAAGCCCGTCTCGCGTACGAAGTGACGAAGATAGTGCACGGCGAAGATGAAGCGGCGCTTGCCGATAAACAGGCGAAAGCTGCTTTCGGCGGCGGCGAGGACATGCCCGAGGGCACCATTTCCGCGGGAACGGTGAAAGTGGCAGACGCGCTCGTGGAACTCGGACTCGCGGCGTCCAAGGGCGAAGCCAAACGTCTTATAGAAGGCGGCGGCATAAGGCTTAACGACGTAAAGGTCGCGGGCTTCGACGCGGAAATACCCGAGGAGCTTCTCAAAGAAGGCTTCGTAATGCACAAGGGCAAGAAGCAACACGTCAAAGTCACCGTTAAATAATGCGGGAATATCTCAGCGTAAGCGGAGAAACCGTAACGGAATTCGAAATATCGCGCAGTAAATTCATAACGCATCTTACCGCGGTCGAAAGCGTGGACGAGGGCTTGAAGTACCTTGCGGCGATGAAAAAGAAATATTCCGACGCCACCCATAACTGCTATGCGGCGATAGGGTCTCCGGAGAGCAACGAATTCAAGTTCGGAGACGACGGAGAGCCGTCGGGGACGGCGGGACAGCCGATACTCAACGCGCTCAGGAAGAACGGTCTTTACTGCGTTTGCGCGGTGGTGACGAGGTATTTCGGGGGCATCAAGCTCGGCGCGGGCGGACTGGTGCAGGCGTATTCGAGAGCGGCTTCCGAAGCGGTGCGCGCTTCCGTAATAACGCGGTATATATATTCGGCGGTATACGTTGCGGAGCTCACTTATCCTACGCACGGCGCGGTGGCGAATTTCCTTGCGGAAAGCGGCGCCGTCGTAACGGGCGCGGAATATTCGGACGGCGTGAAGATAACTTTCGCCGTTCCCGAGGAGAACGCCGCGGCAACCGAGAAAAAACTTGCGGAACTCACTTCCGGCGAAGCGAGATTCGCGATAAAAGATAAAAAATACATTTCATATAAGAGGTAAACGGTATGAAAATCACATTGACGACTCAAAAAAAGGTTAAGCCCGATTTCACGAAACTCGGATTCGGTAAGTATTTCACCGATCACATGCTCGTGATGGACTACAAAGACGGCAAATGGCAGGAGCCGGAAATTCTCCCGTACGGCGACTTCTCGCTCGATCCTTCCACCTGCGTACTGCACTACGGTCAAGGTATTTTCGAAGGGCTCAAGGCGTACAAAGACGCCGCGGGCAAGATCACTATGTTCCGTCCTTACGACAATTTCAAGAGAATGAATAAGTCCGCGGAAAGGCTTTGCATGCCTACGATAGACGGAGACGAAATGGTCGAAAACCTCAAGAAACTGATCCTGATCGACCAGGATTGGATACCCACGGAGCCCGGTAC
>CALVOD010000034.1 GCA_944350065.1 uncultured Clostridia bacterium | reverse complement strand
TCGCGGGCACCGAAAACGCCCTTATCGAGCACGACAATACCTCCGACCCGTATATGGTGACGGAGGAGGGCTTGAAATATCTCTACTCGCTGAAATTAGACGGGTAAAGCGGTTTTAAACGTAAAAACTTAAAAAATTTACATATTTTCAAGGGGCACGCTTGCCCCGATATCCGATAAAAAAGGCTTTGCCGCTTGCGGTAAAGCCTTTACGTTATTTAAATTCGATTTAAGCCGTAGGCGTTATTTTTGCGTTCTCGCGCTTATTCGCCCGAAAATTCGGGATCGCAGGTAAGGTTTATACCGAGCTTGCGGAAGATCTGCAACGAGCTTTCGGGAAGCATTACCGTGGAATGCGCTTCGCAGCCTTCGAGCAATTCGAGCTTGCCGAGCGCGAATTCCACCGTGGGGTTTGTAGCCGCCGAGAACGACAGCGCTATCAACGCTTCCTCGAGATTCATTTTTTTGGTTTTGGATTTGAGCGCTTCGCGCTTTACTTTGAGAACGGCGTCTATGGCGTCCGGCGTGATGAGCTTTATTTTGTCGTCTATCTTCGCAAGCGCCTTGATGGCGTTGATTATCACGGCGGCAGGGGCATAGAGATTGTTCTTGTCCCGTCCCGTTACGATGCTTCCGTCGGGAAGCTCGAGCGCTACCGAGCTGTGCCCGCACTCCTCGGCTTTAGCGCGCGCGGGCGCGACCGTCGTCCTGTCAAGCGCGCTTACTCCCATATCCTTCATCAGTATTTCCACACGGTGCGCCGTCTCGAGATCGGCTTTGCCCTGTTTGTATTCGTTGTAGGTCTTGAAGTACCTGCGGATTATTTCCTGCTTCGCCGCTTCCTGTACCACCGCGTCGTCGGTTATCGCGTAGCCCGCCATATTCACGCCCATATCGGTAGGCGATTTGTAGACGGAAGTGCCGAGTATGCGCGAAAGAATATTCTTCACCACGGGGAAAACCTCGAGATCGCGATTATAGTTCACCGCGCTCACGCCGTATGCCTCGAGATGGAAATAATCTATCATGTTCCTGTCGTTGATGTCCGCCGTAGCCGCTTCGTACGCCACGTTCACGGGATGCTTCAAAGGAAGATTCCACACGGGGAAAGTTTCGTACTTCGCGTACCCCGCGCGTACTCCGCGTTTGTACTCGTGATAGAGCTGCGAAAGGCAGGTGGCGAGCTTGCCCGAATTTGGTCCCGGCGCGTTGACCACGACGAGCGGACGGGTGGTCTCTATGTACGGATTCGCGCCGTAGCCTTCGTCCGATACTATCGTATCTACGTCGTTCGGGTAACCTTTCGTCAGCTTATGGATATACACTTTCTCGCCTTTGCGCTCGAGCTGCTTGCGGAACATATCCGCTGCCGGTTGCTCGTTGTACTGCGTTATCACTACGCTGTTTATCTTGAGCCCGAGCTCGCGCAGGTTGCGCATAAGCCTCAAAAGCTCGTTGCCGTAGGTGATGCCGAAGTCGGCGCGTATCTTATTTTTTTCGATAGCGGGCGCCCCGATGCAGAATATTATTTCCAGCTTGTCTTTGAGGTTGCGGAGTATCTTGGTCTTGACGTTGGGATCGAAGCCGGGAAGCACGCGAGCCGCATGCAGATCGTCGAAAAGTTTACCGCCGAATTCGAGATAAAGTTTATTGCCGAAAGCGTCTATGCGCTTCAAAATGTTTTCCGTTTGCTTCTTGACGTACAGTTCGTTGTCGAACCCCGTTTTCTTCATATCCCGTTCTCCTTAAACGAAAAAGATTTCGTTGCGAATATTGTACTACCTCAGTCGCCCGCTGTCAACTGCGCTTCCCGAAGGAGAGGGGTAATTTATAGGCAAAACTTTTTTGCTAGAGGGCTCCGTTTTGCGTATGCCGCACAATCTTAGACAAAGGGCGCGGAAAAGGGCTGCAAAGGCTACGCCCGCCGCGAGGTCGCTCAGATAATGTGCGCCTTCGAGAAGGCGTGAGAGACACACCGCGAAAGCAAATGCAAAACAGAGGAGATCCACGCTCCTGAAGCGTTTCCCCGTAAAATATTCTATCCCGTCCGAAACGAAAAAGACGAGCGCGCTCATTGCGGCGTGTCCCGAGGGGAAGGAGTCGTGCCCGTTAATGCCTTGAGGAAGATACCACGGCGTGAAACCCGCCCCGTTTTCGCCCAATTCGGTATAGCGGGCGCGTCCCCACAGGTTTTTTAAAAGGATGACGCACGCCGCCGTGGCGGCGACGGCGATTAAGGTGTATAAGAAAAAGGATATCGCTTTTTTACGCGCGCTTTTGTCTTTCAGCTGTTTGCTTGCGGCAAGATAAACGAAAGCTCCCAAAGCGTATAGCGCGGGGAAAAGGGCTGGACATTCGCCCACCGCCGTGAAAAATGCGCCGAAACCGCTTCCGGGCGCGTACGTAAGCTCCGATATAAAAAGATCCGTCATACCTAAATGATATGACGGACGTTAAGCGGGAAATACCCGAACGGATTTATATTAAGCCGAAATTAAATATAATTCCGAAATCCTGCGTATAAATTACTTTATCTCGACGGCTTTGCCCGTTTTGCGCGATTCCTCGGCGGCAAACGCCATTTTGTGCGACATAATGGTTTCGCTCATCATCGAAAGCCTCGGAGTTATTTCGCCCGTTTCCATGAGTTTGATGAAATCCCTTACGATACCCGAGTCGCCGCCCAGATGCCCGATTTTCTTTTTGACGCGGATGCGCTTGGTGCGCTCGCCGAAAACTTTAAGTATGAACGAGCCGTCTTTGTCGGTGCCGAGAATTTCGCCCTTGGTGCCGCAGATGTGAGTGTAGCGGCAACAAAGTTTGCTCTGCGCCGTCATGGTGAGCGTGGCGTTTACGTTGCCCATTTTACAGCTCACCACCTGGTTTTCCATCACGTCGTTGTCGCATTTATATACGCATCTTCCGTATTGGTTGGTGCGGAGCGCTTCCTTGATGTCCTTGAGAGAGGGATTGCCTTTGCCCGTCACGACTTTGACGTGACCGAGCAGCCACGGTATCGTCTTCGCAGTGATCTTGTAATACAGCTTGCTCACTTCGTAAGGGCAGGTTTTGCGGTGAGGGCAACCGTCCATACAGCGCGCGGCGGCGTCCGCCGGAGCGTTTTCGGGGAGGAATACTCTTCTTTCGCCTATGGAATATACTCTTTCGCAGGGTTTGCCGGTGTAATAATAGATAAGGTCGAGGTCGTGACAGCATTTCGCAAGAATGGAAGGACCGGTCTCGTCCTCTCTGCGCCAGTTGCCGCGAACGTAGCTGTGCGCAAAATGCCAGTAACCTACGTTTTCGGTCTGGTTTATATTTGTAATTTCGCCGATAGCGCCCGAATCGATAACCTCCTTGATACGGTCATAATAGGGCGCGTAACGCAATACGTGACAGATTACCATTCTGAGATTTTTCTTTCTCGCAGTTTCTTCGAGCTCCACGCACTGCTCGAGGAAGGGCGAAACGGGCTTTTCGCACAGAAGATGATATCCGAGCTCCATACCCGCCATGGCGTGACGGTAATGATCGCGGTCCTGCGTCGCTATAACCAGCGCGTCGGCAAGTTTGCCCGCCGCGAAAAAGTCTTTTTCGTCCAGGAAGGCTTTGTCCTCGGAAATGTTGTACTTTTCGCGTATGTATTTGAGCATCCCGGGATTTTTTTCGCAGACGGCGTTTATTTTCGCGCCCTGCGCGTTAAAATTGTGGGCGTAAATTCTGCCCCTGTTTCCGAGTCCTATTATCGCTACGGTTACCATTGATTTCCACCTCCGTTTTAAATATTTTAACAAATTTGACCTCTTATGTCAATAATAAGCGCTCGCACGCGCGCAACGCGCGGCGCATTTTGGCGTTCCCTAACTGTTTACTTTTGCAAGCGCGTTTGGTATAATACGGGTATGGCTTCGGAAAATTCGAAAACTGTAATTTCGGGGGCGGCGGTTTCGGGCGGCGTGGACAGCATGGTGATGCTCGATCTGCTGCTCAAAGAGAAGAAAAACGTCGTCGTAGTCAACGTGGAACACGGTATACGCGGGGACGCGTCGGTAGGCGACAGCAAATTCGTTGCCGAATACTGCCGCAGTCGCGGGGTGGATTGTCTTACGTTTTCGGTGGACGCGCCCGCCTATGCGCGCGAAAACAACGTCAGCATAGAGCTTGCCGCGCGCACGTTGCGCTACGAGATATTCGATAAGCTCCTCAAAGAAAAGACCGTGGACGAAATAAACCTCGCCCATCATTTGAACGATCAGGTAGAGACCATGCTCATGCGTATGTTCCGCGGTACGGGGATAAGGGGCTTGCGCGGCATAGTGGACAGAGAGGGATACCGACATCCGCTTATCGGGTATACAAAACAGGAAATTATCGACTACGCCGTCGATAACGGCATACCTTACCGCGAGGACGCCACGAACCTCGAGACGCGCTATACGCGCAATTATATCCGTCACGAAATCTGCCCGCAGATAAAGACGCGGTTCCCCCACTACGAGCGGGCGTTGCTAAGGCTCGCGCGGCACGCCGAGGAAGTGGAGGATTATATGCTTACGATGTGCGTGCCGCCTACGGTGAGCGGCTTCGAAACCTCGCTACCTATAGCGGCGCTCGAGACTCACCCGGCGATAGCGAAGAAGACCGTTGCGGAAGCCTTCCGCGCGATGGGATATCTCCACGATATAGATTCCGCGCATTTAAGCGACATAATAGCTTTGGTTAAAGCTGAGAACGGTTCCATGGTAAATCTTCCTTTCGGGATAGACGCCATACGCAATTATAACAGGGTATCGCTCGTTTACCGCGAGAGCAAAGAGGAAATGGACGAGCCTTACGCCGATAACGGTTATTACGAATTCGGACCGTTCAGCTACGAATTCAAACCCACAGACGAGCTTGTCAAAAGGCTTACGTTCGACCCCGACAAAATCCCCGAAGGGGCGCGGGTGCGCACCCGCGAAGCGGGCGACGAATTCCGCCGTTGCGGCGGTAAGAACAAAACTCTCTCGGACTACCTCACCGACCTCAAGATGCCCAAAAACATGCGCGACAAACTGCTTGTCATAGCTTGCGGCAAAAGGGTGTACGCGGTGCTCGGCGTGGAGATCGCGGAGGAAGTCAAAATAGACGAAAATTCGGTAAGAATGGTAAAAATAGAAATAGGAGAAAACTATTATGCATAGCGACGTACAGAGGATATTGCTTTCCGGCGAAGAAATAGACAAACGGGTAACCGAAATAGCGGAAACGATTACCCGAGAATACGCAGGAGAGAGCGTATTGATGGTCGGCATACTGCGCGGCGCGGTGGTGTTTTTCGCCGAGCTCGTCAAGAAAATAGACCTGGATCTCAGATTCGATTTCATGGTTGTGTCGAGCTACGGTAATTCCACGGATTCCTCGGGCGAGGTGCGCATAGTGAAGGATCTTTCGCAGCCCATCGAAGGTATGAACGTGATAATCGTCGAGGACATTATCGACACGGGATACACGCTCAAGAACCTTATGAAACTTTTGCGCACCCGCAATCCCAAGAGCCTTAAGATTTGCGCTTTGCTCGACAAGCCGTCGCGGCGCAAAGTGGAGCTCGAAGGCGATTACGTCGGCTTCAAAGTACCCAACGAATTCGTGGTAGGTTACGGGCTCGACTACAACGAGAAATACCGCAACCTTCCCGACATCTGCATACTTAAACCGGAGATATACAGCTGATGGAGATATCCGCCGTTCTCAAAGAGCTCGCGGGTCTGTGGCGGGGCAAATTGTACGTGGTCGGAGGCGCCGTACGCGACGCAGTGCTCGGCGTGCCCACTACGGACGTGGATCTCGCGTCGCCTCTTACGGCGGACGAAGTCCGCGCGCTTCTTGCCGATACGCCCTTCAAAGCGGAGCCGCACTCCCTTAAACTCGGCACGCTCGGAATTTATAAGGACGGCGAAAAATTCGAATATACCGCTTTCCGCACCGACTCTTACGATATGCGCGGCGCGCATTCACCTTCGTCGGTGAGCTTCGGAAGCACTCTCGAGGAGGACGCCCTTCGCAGGGATTTTACCGTCAACGCGCTTTATTACGATATTAAAGAAGAAAAAATCACGGACGTCACGGGCGGGCTGAAAGATATCGGACTTAAACTGATCCGCACGGTGCGCGCGCCCGAAACCGTTATCGCGGAGGACGCCCTGCGCATAATGCGTATGGTACGTTTCGCGGCGTCTTACGGTTTCGGCATAGACGCGTGCGTTATGGAATGCGCTACCGCGATGAGCTCGAACCTTACTAACGTCGCTCCCGAACGCATACGTGAGGAATTCGACAGGATACTTGCAGCCGACGCCGTTTGCGGGATAAAGAGCGCTCCCCGCAGAGGGCTCGAACTGCTGACGGAATGCGGCGCAATCGATTATATCGTACCCGAACTGAAAGAAGGCGTCGGAGTGGAACAGAACAAACACTGGCACCGTTACGACGTTTACGGGCACATACTCTCTACCGTGGAGCACGCGCCGAGCGAAATAAGGCTCGCCGCCTTATTCCACGACATAGCGAAACCCGTTCTGAAACGCGAAACGGGAGTTACGGCGGGGCACGCCGAGCGCGGCGCGGAGATAGCGGAAACGCGAATGAGCGCGCTGCGTTATCCCAAGGCGAAGACCGCCGAGGTCAAAGAGCTCGTAGCCGCGCATATGTTCGACCTCAAATGCAACGAAAGCGAGGAGGCTTTGCGGCTTTTCGTGCAGGAGCATATCGGGATAATCGATAAACTCTGTATGTTGAAGGACGCCGACTGGGCGGGCGGCGGCACTCGCGAAGGAAGCAATCCTTCCGCCGACAGAATACGAGCGCTGCTTTCCGCGATGAGAGCGGAAGGCGTGGCTTTTTCGGTAAGAGAGCTGAAAGTGACGGGTGAAGACCTCAAGGATATCGAACCCGCTCTGAGAAGCGTGGCGCTTGAGGAACTAAAGCGACTTACGGCGGTAAACGCCGCGGCGAGAACGCGCTCGGGCGCGCTCGCGTTTTTGGAAAAATTCAAAGGCGGCTCATAAGCCGCTTTTTTTAACCTACGGAGCGGGGAAGGGGCTAGGCGGAAGAATTTTCAAAACGGTACCTATTTTTGTACAAAATTAAATACGAAAATCCGCGGCGTAAAGCGGAAAATGGGTACGGTAACGGTAATATTATTTTCTACGCGCGCATACTAACGGTATGAAAAAATTTATCGCATCGACGTTCGTCGTCCTGCTCGTAGCGTTAGCCGTGCTCGCGGGCGCGTCCGCGCCCGTAAGTCGCCGCACGCCCGTCGCGGAAGCCGTTTTCGCCGAGGAATACCCCGGCGAAAAACTTGCGGAATTCACCACCGATTATTCCGCTTCGTCTTCGGCGCGCAAACATAACATAGAGCTCGCCGCGAGTCTTCTGAACGGCTGCGCGGTGGAGGGCGGCAAGACCTTTTCGTTCAACGCTTCCGTGGGCGCAAGGACCGCGGCACGAGGTTTCAGGGAAGCCCCCGTCATAGAGGACGGGAAATACGTCAAGGGCATAGGCGGCGGAGTGTGTCAGGTATCGTCTACCCTCTATAACGCCGTCATACGCGCGGGCATGGAGACGGTTTCCGTGGCGCACCATTCGTTGCCCGTCTCCTATCTGCCCGGTTCTCTCGACGCTATGGTATCCGAAGCTACCGATTTTCGCTTTCTTAACGTCACGCCGTATCCGTTAAGGATATATTCCGCCTGTAAGGGCGGTAAGCTCACGTTCACGCTATACGGCTTTCCCGTTTATACCGACGGCGAGAGCGTGAGGATAAGGAGCGTTACCGTCAAGGTGCTCGAATGTAAGGAATACGAGCGCGTCGCGGATACCGAGGGCGTGCTCAAAGAGGGCGAGTACGAGAAATATCTTTCGCATCCCAAGAACGGACTTATATCCGAAGCCTACCGCGACGCGCTGTACCGCGGCGAAGTGGTTTCGTCGGTGAGGTTGCGCAGGGATTATTACGCGCCGCAGAAGGGCGTTATCGTCGTGCGCGAAGAAGGAGGCGCCTCGGGCGGGCAGCCGCCGCGCGCCTGAAAAAGGCAAGCAAAATTCCTTTCCCTTTCCGTTAGCGCATTATTATTGCGCGGGCGCATAAAGTTGTGTTACAATATATAAATCAAACGGAGGAAGTTTCTTATGTACAAGGACACTTACGAAATATGGCTTAAAGGAGTGAGCGAGGCGGAACGCGCCGAACTCGAGGCGATCAAACACGACGATAACGAGCAGAAAGAACGTTTCAGTCTCGAGCTCGCGTTCGGTACCGCCGGAATGCGCGGCGAGGTGGGGCTCGGCACCTATCGCATGAACCGTTATACCGTCAAACGCGCGACCGCGGGGCTTGCCAGATACGTGCTTTCGATAGGCGAGGAAGCCGCTTCCCGCGGCGTGGTTATCGCTTACGACACGCGCAGATTTTCGAGGGAATTCGCGTTGAACGTAGCCGAAGTGCTTACGGCGTACAAGGTCAAAGCGTACATTTTCGAAGACGTACGCCCTGTGCCGATGTGTTCGTTCGCCGTGCGCGCGCTCAATGCGGTTGCGGGAGTTATGATCACCGCGAGCCATAATCCCAAAGAATACAACGGATACAAGGTTTACGGCGAAGACGGCGCGCAGATGTCGCCCGAGCCCACCGCGGAAGTGGTGAAATACATATCGGAGATTACCGATTATTTCTCGGTGAACGCCGTCGACATCCCCATGGAAAAATTCCCTCGCGGCGCTGACATGCTGAAAATAAATTCCTACGTCACCGTGATAGGCAAGAGCGTGGACGAAAAGTATTTTGCGGAGCTCGACAAACTTTTGCTTTCCAAAGAGATCATCGCGAAAAGGGGCTCCGAAATCAAACTCGTATACACGCCGGTACACGGCGCGGGATACATGCCCGTTACGACGATGTTCACGCGGCTCGGGATACAAGCCAACGTGGTAGCGGAGCAGGCTAAGCCCGACACCGAATTTTCGACGGTGAGAGTGCCGAATCCCGAGAACGCCGACACTTTGCAGATGGGTATCGACCTCGGCAACAAGATAGGCGCCAACGTGGTTCTGGGCACCGACCCCGATTCCGACAGGCTGGGAGTAGCGGTGCGCAACGACAAGGGCGAATTCGTCACCCTTACCGGCAACCAGATAGGCGTATTGCTTTTGGATTACATACTTACCAAGCGCGCCGAAAACGGCACTTTACCCGCTAACGGCGCAATAGTCAAGACAATAGTCACCACCACGCTTGCCGACCGTCTTGCCGAGTCGCGCGGCGTGAAGGTATTCAACGTGCTCACCGGCTTCAAATTTATCGGCGAAAAGATAAAGGAATGGGAAGCGAGCGGAGAATACACTTATTTATTCGGTTTCGAAGAAAGTTTCGGTTCGCTGTGCGGAACGCACGCGCGAGACAAAGACGCAGTCGTAGCGAGCATACTTTTTGCGGAAATGCTCATGTATCTCGAGGAGAAAGGCTCGGGCGTATACAAGAGACTTACGGAAATTTTCCGCGAATTCGGGTATTATTCGGAGAATAACGCTTCGATAGCTTATAAAGGGCTTTCGGGAATGAGCGATATGGCTAACGTGATGAAGCGTATGCGCACGCTGAAACCGGAAGAAATAGGCGGAGAGAAGGTTTTGTCCGTCACCGATTATCTGAAGGGAGTGCGCACGTTTGCCGACGGCAGGGAAGAGCCTTCGGGACTTCCCGAATCGGACGTCATATATTACGGACTGAGCGACGGACAATTCGTTTGCATTCGTCCGAGCGGCACCGAGCCCAAGCTCAAGGTCTACGTTCTCGTATTCGACAAGACCGCGGACGGCGCGGCGGAAAAGAGCGCGCGCATAATGGACGCCACGAAGGAATTATTGAACGGAGACGATCGGAAATGAAAGCGTTTATAACGGTAATAGGCAAGGACAAGGTGGGCATAATAGCCGCGGTAAGCGGCTTGCTCGCCCGAATGAATATCAATATCGAAGACATCAGCCAGACGATACTGCAAGGCACGTTCACGATGATAATGGCGGTGGACATTTCGGGGGCGAAGCTGAATTTCGAAGAACTTTCGGCGGAGCTTGCCAAGGAAGGCGAACGTCTCGGGATAGAGATAGCGATAAGGCACGAAGACATATTCAACGCGATGCACACCGTGTGAGCGCGGTATAACTATATGATAAACAGAAACGAAATAATGGAAACCGTCCGTATGATACGGGAGCATCATCTCGACATAAGGACGATAACGATGGGGCTGACGCTGTTCGACTGCATCAGCGAAAGCGCGGAGCGCACCGCGGAGAAGGTATACGAAAAAATCGTCCGCGAAGCGGGCGGCTTGCGCACGGTGGGCGATAAGATATCCGCGATGTACGGGATACCGATAGTCAACAAACGGGTGTCTGTAACGCCGATAAGTCTTATCGGGGCGAGCAGCGGCGGATATCTCGAAGTAGCGCGAGCGATGGACAGAGCCGCGCGCGAAATAGGCATAGATTTTATCGGCGGTTACAGCGCCATGGTGCAAAAGGGCGCAACCGCGGGCGAGACGGAATTTCTTAAAAGCATACCCGAGGCGCTCGCTTCGACGGAGAAGGTCTGTTCTTCGGTAAACGTGGCGAGCACCCGCGCGGGCATCAATATGGACGCCGTGAGACTCTGCGGCGAGATAGTCAAGGAAACGGCGTATCTTACGCGTGACGCGGACAGCATAGGCTGCGCTAAATTCGTGGTATTCGCCAACGCCGTGGAGGACAACCCGTTTATGGCGGGCGCGTTCAACGGAATAGGCGAAGCTGACAAAGTGATAAACGTGGGAGTAAGCGGACCGGGAGTCGTCAAGACGGCGCTCGAGACGATACCCGAGGGCGACCTTACCGAGGTGAGCGAAACCATCAAAAAGACGGCGTTCAAGATAACGCGGGTGGGGCAGCTCGTGGCGAGGACGGCGAGCGATATGCTCGGCGCGCGTTTCGGGATAGTGGATCTGTCGCTCGCGCCCACCCCGCAGATAGGGGATTCGGTGGCGCACATTCTCGAGGAAATAGGGCTCGAGCAGGTGGGCGCCGCGGGCACCACGGCGGCGCTCGCTCTTTTAAACGACGCCGTGAAAAAGGGCGGTATAATGGCTTCCTCGCACGTAGGCGGCTTGTCGGGCGCGTTCATACCGGTATCCGAGGACGCGGGCATGATAGCGGCGGCGCAATCCGGCGCGCTGACGATAAACAAATTGGAAGCCATGACGGCGGTGTGCAGCGTGGGACTGGATATGATAGCGGTGCCGGGCGACACGACCGCGGAGGTGATATCGGCGGTTATAGCGGACGAAGCGGCAATAGGCGTAGTCAACAACAAGACGACCGCGGTGCGCCTCATACCCGTTTACGGCAAGAAGGAGGGCGAATCGGCGGTATTCGGCGGTTTGCTCGGTACGGCGCCGATAATGCCTCTATCCCGCATAAG
>CALVOD010000033.1 GCA_944350065.1 uncultured Clostridia bacterium | reverse complement strand
TGCGTAAGCGTAAGCGTCGCGACGCGCTGCTGCGAACCGTAATTGTAAACTATTTCGACGGTGGCTTTGGGTTGTTTTTTATTGAGAACGCCCTTCCATTCCGCTACCGTCTTGACCTGCACGCCGTCCACGCTGACTATGTACGCGCCCACCGGAATATCGGTCGAAACCTTACTGCTCTTGAGATAAAGCCCCACGTTGGGAAGGGAAATGGTGGGCATTTTGATTTCGCGGAATTCGAATATCGCCGTATCCACCCTGCCGTCGACGTAGCCGAGCGACATAAGGTCCTCCGCCACGGAATAAGCCGTGTCTATCGGAATAGCGAAGCCTATCCCCTCGACGTCTTCGGCAATGCTTTTCGCATTGACGATCCCTATGAGCGCGCCGTACATATTGAAAAGCCCGCCGCCCGAATTACCGGGGTTCACGGAAGCGTCTATCTGCAAAAGAGTCATCGTTTGAGAATCGACGGTTATCTCTCTGTTCACTGCGGAAATAACGCCTTTGGTCACGCTTCCGCCGAGCTTGCCGAGCGGGTTGCCTATGGCTATGACGTCCTGTCCCGCCTGCACGGTATCCGACCTTCCTATCACGGCGGCGTTAGCCGTTTCCGCATTGATTTTGATGATTGCGGTATCCGTAACAGCGTCTCCGCGTACCCATTCCGCCTTAAAGCTCTGTCCGTCGTAAAGCGTGACGGTGATATTTTCCGCGTCCGTTCCTTCGATGACGTGGTAGTTGGTGATTATGTGCCCGCTGCCGCTGATGATGACGCCGGAGCCCGCTCCGCTCGTTATGTAGGTGCCGCCGAAAATACCGTTACCGTAGGATACCGATTCGGTAACCACTTCCACCACGCTCTGCTTCGCGAGCGCGGTAACCTGTTCGGAAGTAAGTTTTTCTCCCGTCACTCCGAGGTTAGCGGTATTCTCCGATCTGTCGGTCACGTCCCGGTAGACGACGGTTGTGGTTTCGTTTTCGATGGCGGCGCTGAACTTTTCGTACGCCAAACGCGCGCCGAGAAAACCGCTGCCCACGAGCGCGCCCAAAGCCACTATCACCGCCAAAAATACCAGAAACGGCGACGTGCGCGATTTGACGGGAACCACTACGCGAGGAACCCTCGATCTGACTTCGTACGAATACCTGTTCTTGTCGTACATTTTACCTCTTGCGCCGCGCGACTGCGCGCGGACGATAATTTTAATATTACCACTATATAGCAATAATATGAATTTTGTTTGAAGCCGCCGTGAATGTTAGCTTCGGATATCGGTAAAAATGCTTTATTATTTACCGAACTTTTCGTCGTAGGCTTTCATCGCCTCGCGTATCGTGCGCTTGGCTACTTCGGCGTTCTCCACTTTGACCACCGCCGTCTGCTTGCCTTCGAGAGATTTATATACGGTGAAGAAATGGCTTATTTCTTCCATGATGTGCGCCGGAAATTCCGAAATGTCCTTATAATTGTTCCAGCTCGGATCCTTAAAAGGTATCGCCACTACTTTCGAATCGACGTAACCATCGTCTATCATCGTTATCATACCGACGGGATAGCAACGGCAAAGCGCGAGCGGGCGCACGGTTTCGCTGCATATCACGAGCACGTCGAGCGGGTCGAGGTCTTCGCTGTACGTGCGCGGTATGAATCCGTAGTTGGCGGGATAATGAGTGGACGTATACAACACCCTGTCGAGTATCAGAAATCCCGTTTCTTTATCGAGTTCGTACTTGTTTTTGCTGCCTTCGGAAATCTCTATTACGGTGAGGAAATCGTCCGGCGTAATTCTTTCGGGTCTGACGTCGTGCCAAATATTCATAAAACATTTCTCCTTGTGTCGAATTCTCGTTTAAACGGCGCAACGCGCCGTAAGTCGTAAAAATTATTCGGTAGCCTCGCCGCGCTCAATCGTTTTCGTCGAGATAGGTGGCGAGCAGATCCGCCGCGTGCACGAGCGCGCAAAACGGAAATTTGGAATAGGCGTTGGACATCGTGTATCCGCCACTCCTGTTGCGCTCGTCGAAACTGCCCATGTGCCAGTTGATGGCGAGCGCCTCCTCTCTCGTGAGACGCATGAAGCCGTTAATTATATAGACTGATTTTTCGCCGTGTCCGTAAGGGAGTTTCTCGTCGGTGGTATAATACGGAACCTTTTCCCAGGAGCCGTCGGGCTGCTTCTGATTGCGGTAATCCACGGCGTAGAGGTCTATCTTACACAAATCGTGCAACAGTCCGCAAATCGCCACCGTTTCGGGAGTAATGCGCTCCGACCATTCCGCTTTTTCGCGTTCGACGAGCTCTTTCAGGCGATAATAGACGTTTAGGCTGTGCTCGCAAAGTCCTCCTTTGCGCGCCAGATGGAATTTAGTGGAAGCGGGAGCGTCGAAAAAATCGCTCGACTTGATATAATCGAGTAATTTCGTGCTGCCTTCGCGGGTTATCTCTCTCTCGTAAATCTCGATGAAAGCCTCTTTGAAACTCATACGGTACCTCCGCGGGCAAAGCCCGTAACCTCTTACGAGGGTTAATCGCAATTAAACGGAATAACAGGAATAGTCGAGATAGGCAAGCCCGTCCGCGCTCACCGAAACCGACCTTTCGCCTCCCGCCAAAGCGGGCAAGGTCAACGCGAACTTTCCGTCCGCGAGGAAAACCTCCGAGTATCCGTTCCTCAAAACCGCGTCGAAACGCAATTTGTTCTCGCCGAAAGGAAATTCGGCGTATTTGTCGCCGCATTTGCAGTAAACTACGGCTTTCTCTGCGTCGAGCCCTACGGCGAGCGCTCCCGAACGGGAAGCGAAAACCGCTTCGAATTTCTTTGCCGCCGAAAGCATGACGCCGAACGCGTAAGCGCAATCGCCCTGCGGAGCAGACTCCGGCTCGAAGCACTCCGCTACTTCGACGTCGCTTTTCCCGCCCGTATATTTGCGCGCCTCGAGCAGAGTCAGCGGCGCGCGCAACGCAAAACCTTTCTCTCCCGCGACGATATCTCTGAAAACGACGTTGTCGCCGAACCGCGCGTAAAGCATCGGTCTGTCCGGTCCGAGCATTATCGAGCGCGTCGGGAAAGCGTAATCGTAAAAGCCGCCCGCGCCCTCGCAGGAGAATACTCCGCCTACCGCGTCGAGCTTGCCGCGCACGCAATATTCTTTGCCGCCGCGCGCGTAGAACATATAGCACCCGTCGGTCGTCCCGATGAAATTGGGATATTCCGCCTCGCCTTCGAATCCTTCGAGTTTGATATTATGCGGTTCCCATACTATGCAATTCGGAGACCTGAACGCCGTTATTTCTCCGTTTGAGGAATTTCCGGTGAGATAGAAGGAGCCGCCTGAATAAGTAAGTTTCGCGCCGCGCGGCGCGCCCTTGGGAATAACCGCTACGGGATAGACGTCGAAGTTTTCGCCGTCGCGAGACTGTGCGAGCTTACACTTAGCGAACAGACCGCAAACGTAAACGAGAAAAATTTTACCGTTTCTTATGACCGCGGAAACGGAATCTATCCCGCTCTCTCCGCGCACGGCGTCTCCTATCCGTCGCCATGAGCGCAGATCGTCGGATACGTATTGCGCGACGTCCGTATACAAGCCGCGTTTAACGGTGACGAACAAGCGGAAAAGACCTTCGGAATACACGAGCCCGAAGCCCTGCGCCGTCGCAAAACCCGGTATCTCGGAATATGTTTCGGGAGCCGCTCTCCCTCCTGTTTTTCTTATGCGTTCCACATTTCACCTCTCGTTTATTCTATACCATTTCGGCGGCGTAGTCAATTACTAAATATTATACTTGCGCGCACGCGCATCGTATGGTATAATGCGGGTATGCAAAGAGAAGATTACCCGAGACCCGACGCGGTGCGCCCGCGCATACGTATCCTCGACGGAGAATGGCTACTTTCCGCCGATCCGGAAACGGCGCCTTATACCTGCGCGGCGCCCGAAAGCGCTGTCAAAGTACGGGTGCCTTTCGCCCCCGGCACGCGCCTTTCGGGAGCGGAGAACGTAGTCGCCGCGCGCGAGCTGCGTTATTATCGCGTTTTCGCGCTTACCCCTTTCGAATGCGCGGGCTCGGTGATATTGAATTTCAACAATATCGACCGCTCCTACGAAATATATCTCAACGGCAATCCCGTCGGAGCGGGCACGGGCGCCTTCGTCTCCTCGCACTTCGACGTGACGGCTCTTTGTAAGGTGGGCGAAAACTTTTTAAGCGTATTCGCGCGCCCCGCAAAAGACGGCGTTTTCCGCGGGATATGGGGAAACGTCTGGCTCGAATTCGCCGCCCGCAGTTATTTCGCGTTCGTACGCACGACGATAGTTTATACCGATAAGAACCTCTACGTGCAAGGCAACCTCGCCGGCGAAACGGAAGGCCTCAAAATCAAAACGGAAATAGCTTTCCGCGGCAAGCAAATAGCTTCCTACGATTACAAGGCTTCGAGTAATTTCACCCTTTGCGCCCCACTCAAACGCGACGTGGAGCCGTGGCAGATAGGCGCGCCGGCGCTCTACGACGTGCGCCTCACGCTGTACAACTCCAAAGGCGGAGTGTGCGACACCCTGTACACTTACGCGGCGTTCCGCGAAGTCCGTCTCTACGAAAACAAACTTTACGTAAACGGCAGAAAGACCTTCCTTCGCGCGATAAACGACGGTTGCGTATATCACGGGGCGGGGAACACCGCGCCGTCGTCAGCGATAATAGCGCAGGATTACGCCACCGCCATTACGCTCGGCTTCAACGCCGTGCAATTCGACGACGTTTACCCCTCTCCCAAGCATCTGTATATACTGGACAAACTCGGTCTCGCGGCGCGAGTAGCGCTCGTCTTAAGCCGCGACGACCGCCCTACCGAACGCGACGCAGCAAGCAGTGCCGAAGAAAACGTAAAACTCATTACGCGCGATTACGGGCATCCGAGTATTTTGTTTTGGTTACCCTATATCGACTTTAACGGCAATCCGCAGTTACAGGCGATGAGCGTCGAAAATTACGGCAAGCTGGACGCGACGCGCATAATACCTCCTACGAGCGGAGGGAAAATTTACTTGAACGGGCTATACGAATTCCGTTGCGACGGCACCGATACGGAAGCGCTCAAAGCCATGCTGTATATACGCACCAACGGCGGCGTTTACGGCGAAAAAGAGGAAGCGCGCATGTTGCGCGCGGACGGCGCTCTCCTACCGAGCGCGGCGCTACGAAAACTTCCCGCCTACGTCGGCTCTCTGACCTTAGGCAGAATAGTCCGAAACGATTATCTTTCCGAACGCGATTTCATAGACGGCTACGCCGCGGCGTACGACGCCGTCGCGGCGAGCGGCGCCGTGGGCTTTACCTATTCCTATCTCGTCGACTGCGGCAAGGGCGGAATTCTCGACGAGGAAAGGAACTTCCTTCTCTCGAGAGAAGGTCTCAGAAAGTTCATCGCCGTCAACAAAAGAAAAGCCTTCGCGGAAAGCTGAAGGCAGAGTCGATATCGAAAGCCGTTAAAGCAAAAAAATCAAACGCCTTTACGGGAAGCGGAGCTACTCCGACCCCGTAAGCGTAAGCGCTTCAACGCCGCGCGATGTTCGCGCGGTATTTTTTCAGGTAGCCGACGAGTTCTTGTTCGTTAAGCCGACCTTTTATGCAACCTATTTCGCTGACACATTTGCCGCCCGTGGCGTTACCGGCAAGCAGTATCTCTCCGAGCCCGAGCCCGTTGGCAATACCGTAAACGAAGCCCGCAAGAAAATTGTCGCCCGCTCCCGTAGCGTCCACGCAACGGAATTCCTCGATCTCCTTCACGACTACCGTCTCACCGTTTTCCTTACCTGCCGAGCCGCCCTTGTCGAGCTTGACGACGGCGCGATCGTAAAGTTTGCTCAACTCGTCGAGCGCCTCGAACGGATCGTCCTTCCCCGTCAGCTTGCACGCCTCTTTCGTATTCGGCGTAAAGTAATCGGCAAGCTTGAGATACTCGCCGTACTTCGCGTATCCGAGCTCGTCGTCCCAGCCGGTATCGAGCACCACCACCGCGCCTTCGTCCTTGAGCCTTCTGTAAACTTCGGCGTGTTTCAAAGGTTCCGCGAGTACGAGCTCGGAGCCTTTGAGCGCCCGGTATATTTTCTCCTCGGTCTCCGCGTCCGAGCTCTCCTGCGCGGTATACGTCGCGATAGTCCTTTCGCCCGGTGTAAGCATTACGGTTGAAAGATTTACCCCTACTCCGTTACCGCAGTATACGTTCACCGGATCGAGACCGTAGGAGCGCATTTCGCGTTCCGCAAACTCGCTGAAAACGTCTTTGCCGAGATAGGTGCACAGCTTACATTCGAAGCCCAGTCCCGCAAGATGGATGAGAGTTGCGGGATACCCGCCGCCGAGCAGCATCTCGAAGCCTTCCGAATACAGCTCCTCTCCCTCCCGCATCCAACGCGGCAAACCCTTGTATACGAGGTCCACGTTGGTCATGGACACGGCGCCTATCTTGTTTATCAGTCTTCCCATACTCCTCCGTACTCCTTGTTGTACTCAATGTATGTATTCGTCAACTTGCGCGAAACGGTATCTGAAGCTACCAAAGGATTG
Organism: uncultured Clostridia bacterium; assembly: GCA_944350065.1. Lineage (GTDB taxonomy): Bacteria > Bacillota > Clostridia > Christensenellales > DTU072 > Stercoripulliclostridium_A. Next base: position 5,020 of record CALVOD010000033.1, on the reverse strand, counting down.
TATTTCAGCGCTTTAACCGCTTCCTCTCGGTTTCCTGTGAGTATGGCTCGCGCAGCCCTTCTCTCGTATTCCTTAACGGCTTTAAGAAGGCGCATATTGACTTCGGGGATATTTTCGAAGCGGTGCGGTACGACAGCGTCCCGCGTGACGTCAGCCGTTATCTCGACGACGTCACCCGCTTCCGCAAAAGGTACCGCCCCTTCCGCGGGCACGCACAGGATCATCGTCTGCGCCCTGCCGCTCGCGACTATGTCCATATAGCGAAGCGCCACTCCCGCGTAACCGCCGTCGTCGCGGCTTTTGGGGTCGAAGCTCCAAGGAATACCGCGCGAAATACCCGTTTCGTTCGCCATATACATTCTCTCGCGTTCGCCGTAATATTTAGAATAAATACGGAGCGCTTCGTCGAAATTTTTTTCGACGTCGATACGTCCGAGCTCCTCGGTCATCGCCTTGTTTACCCGCGCGATAAGTTCTCCGCGCGTTTCGCTTGCAGAAATTATGTTGGCGTAAGCGCGCTCGGGATAATAATAGTAGTATAGATATTCGTTCGGAACGGCATCGGCCGCAGCAACGGTCGCCTTGTCGAAATACCTTAAATCCGTTTTCGCGTACGCCTCGTCGCTTACCGCAAGCTCTTTCGCGACGTCCCTTCCGTCCACGTAGACGTTACGGAAAAACGAACAGTGATTGAGTCCGTACATTTCGCCGCTCACTCTGTCGGGCGTCACGCCGTAAAGTTTACCGAATTCGCTTAGCATTCCGCTCGGAGCGTCGCATATCCCGAACGTGAAGTCGTATCCCGCGTCCCTCAGCGCCTGCGCCACGAGCCCGGCGGGATTGGTGAAATTAAATACCTTCGCGTCGGCTTTAGCGTATTTGCGGACGGCTTCGCAGTATTTGATAAGCGCGGGAACGGAGCGCATAGCGAACGAAAAACCCGCGGCGCCTACCGTTTCCTGTCCTATAACTCCCGCGTCGAGCGCCGCGCGCTCGTCGCGCACGCGCGCTTCGTCGCCGCCGGCGCGTATCGTGGTTATGACGTAATCCGCGCCGCTCACCGCTTCTTCGGCGTCCGCGGTCAGCAAGAATTTCACTTCGGGCGCGTTCACCGCCGCCACCTTTCGCGCCATTTTACCGTATATCCCGAGCTTTTCGGGATTGTTGTCCATAAAACTCAATTCGTCTATACCCAATCTCGCGGCTGCCTGCGCCAAACTTTTGGCAAGGAACATCGACCTTACGCCGCCTCCGCCTATTACTGCAAGTTTCATACCGGAAACCCTCCTTCAAATTATCTTTATTCTAACACAGCGCGCACGGAATTGTATCGCCTTTTCGATATTATAAAGAAATCTCTTCCATTATTTTGTATTTTATTGTATAATTTTTATTAAAGATTTCCGTAGGAGGCATTATGAAAGAACCAATCATTGTTTTTGACAGAAAATTCGGCAACGCCGACAACTACCGCATACCTTCTCTCGCCGTTACTAACGACGGTACTCTCGTTGCGTGCGCCGACGAAAGGTTTTTCACTGCCGCGGACAACCCCAACCGTATCGACAAAGTGGTGAGAATTTCCGAAGACAACGGAGAAACGTGGTCGGAGCAGATAACCGCCGTCAAAATGCAAGGAAAGGACAAGCAACATTCGTCCGCGGCAATCGATCCGGCGCTTCTGTACGACGGAGAAACGGACACTATATTTATGCTTTACTCGATGACTCCCGCGGGGATAGGCATACTTAACTGCGCAAAAGGCAGCGGCTTCGAAGACGGCGGTATCGTAGTGCGCGGAGGCGGCAAAAAATACATACTTCGCGACGGCGAGCTTTACCTCAAAGGACAGCCTACCGGAATAAAGGTGGATAAGGACGGCAACTATGCGGGCGGCAACGTATTGACCCGCGAAGGCGGATTGAGCATACACCGCACTTCATATCTGATGCTTATCCGCTCCGAGGATCACGGCAAGACCTGGTCGGAGCCCGTGCATCTCAATCCCTCGCTCAAAGCGGACAATTATCATTTCATAGGTTCGGGACCCGCCAACGGAATACAGATGAAATTCGGTAAATATAAAGGAAGACTGGTATTCCCGATATATTACGGGCTTGCGAAGCTCCCGATGAAGCTCACCTCGGCGGTAATATATTCCGACGATCACGGCAAGACCTGGAAGCGCGGCGCGACTCCTCCGATCAAAGGTCGTTATCCCGCCGACAAACCCGTTATAATGCCTATGCGCACTTATCTTACGGAGAGCCAGGTGGTGGAGCTCGAAAACGGCGATCTTCTCTGCTTTATGCGCAATCATCACCCCAAACGCCGCATCTACGTATCGCGTTCGACTGACGGCGGCGCGACCTGGACGGAGCCCGAATTCTGCGAAGATCTGCCGCACTGCGTCTGTCAGATAACGGCGATAGCCTGCGAATACGAAGGCAAACGCGCCATTCTCACGGTAAACGCGGCGTCCACCGAGAAGCGCGAAAAAGGCGTTGCGCGGTTATCCTTGGACGAAGGCAAGACCTTCCCGAAGTCGCTCACGATAACGGAGGGCGAATTCGTATATTCTTCGGCGCAGATACTTAAAGACGGTACTGTCGGAGTATTGTACGAGGACTGCACCAAACACGAAAACATCAAATTCACCAAATTCTCTCTCGACGAGCTGAAATAAAAATCGGCTCTGAGCGGATAAAGAAACAGACGAAATCCGATTCTTACAAAAACAACGGAAAACGGGACTTACGAGTCCCGTTTTTCAATATTCGGTATATAAGAATTAAAAGTTTATACGTATCCGCGCGCGGTGCGTGAGAGCGCCGCGTAAGAGTTATTTTTCGATGGCGTCTTCGATTTTGTTACGGAATCTTTCGGGCAATTTTACGTGTTTGAAAAGGTGTTGCATTCCGACGAAGATTATCACGCTACCGGCTATGGTGGGCAAAGCCAGGATGAACATATCGGCGTTATAGGTATCGCAGAGTCCGAAGAATGCGCGCGTCACGGGCAGGAAGAAACTTATCACGAACAGAGCGAGCAACAACACGAGCAAAGCCACGCGTATCCAGGTAAACGGGAGGCAGAGCTTGATGAGGAAAATATAACCTACCGCCACCGTGACGATCACGGAAACGGTTGAGAGTTGTTCCGGAGAGATATTCATTAACGGCGAAACGAGGAATATGATGACCACCGAAATGACTATCGTAAACGCCACAGGCATCGAATTTCTTAACACCGTAGACAGGAATTTGCCTTTGACTATTTCGTTATTGGGCTCGAGCGCGAGCACGAAGGCGGGCGGTCCTATCGTTATGTAGCCGATGAGCGTAAGGTTTTTCGGCAAAAACGGAAGGTCCGCGGAAAGAATCATGAATATCAACGCGAAAAGCGTGCTGTAAATGGTCTTTATAAGGAAAAGGCTCGCGCTGCGCTGAAGGTTGTTGATGCAACGTCTGCCTTCCGCCACCACCTTGGGAAGGCTTGCGAAATCGGAATCGAGCAAAACGAGTTTGCTGACGTTTTTACTCGCGTCCGAGCCGGACGCCACCGCTATGGAGCAATCCGATTCGCGCAGCGCCATAACGTCGTTGATACCGTCTCCGGTCATGCCTACCACGTGCTTATGCGCCTTGAGCGCTTTAACGAGCATAAGTTTCTGATCCGGAGTCACCCTGCCGAATACGGTATATTTTTCGGCGGCTTCGTAAATGTCGTTTTCGGTTACCAAAGTCGTCGCGTCGATATACTGTTCCGCGTTTTTAACGCCGGCGCGTTTGGCTACGCTCATTACCGTCACGGGATTGTCGCCGGAAATTATCTTGATGGTAACGCCCTGCTCGTCGAAGAATTTAAGAGTATTCGGAGCCGATTCGCGGATCTTGTCGGCTATTAAAACTATCGCTTCGAGCGTGAGTCCTTTGGGCAGTTTTTCATTCTCGATGCGCTTATCGGACTTCGCTATCACGAGCACCCTCAAGCCGAGCGCCGAATAATCTTCTATCTCCTTTACGAGCGACTTCTTGAGTTTGCCGAATACGAATTCCGCGGCTCCCATCACGAGCGCGCCGTCATTAAAATTGGCGCCGCTCCACTTGCGCGCGCTCGAAAACGGTATGACTTCCTCCGCCTTGAGGTCGCATTCAACTTTTTCCGTGTAAGCAGCTATCGCCTGCGACGTGGGATTGTTGTCCCCGATATTCGCGGTAAGCCTTTTCATCAGGCGCATCGTTTCGTCGGCGTCCGCCGCTTTGGGGACGATTCCCGTCACTTCCATACAGCCTTCCGTTATGGTACCCGTCTTGTCGAGACACAGAACGTCCACGCGCGCGAGCGCCTCGGTGCAATACAGATCCTGCGCGAGCGCGTGGTGCCTTGCAAGCCGCAGCACGCTTACGCAGAATACCGCGCTCGTAAGCGCCACCAAACCGCTCGGTATCATTCCTATCAGCGTTCCCAATACGGTAAGCACCGTCGAATTAAGCTCCGCCGCGCCGTGCGCAAAATATTTCACGCAGAACAACGCTATCCCGATCGGCACGATTATAATCGACATGAATTTGATGACCTTCATCAAACTGCGGTAGATTTCGCTGTTCTGCGCCTTGAGTTTTTTGGCGCTTTCGGTTATTTTCGCCGCATAATTGTCTTTCCCGACGTGTATTACGCGCACGTACGCAGTGCCGCTTATAACGAACGAACCGCTTTTCAACTCCTCGTTTACGCTTTTCGCGACGGGGTCGGATTCTCCCGTGATAAGCGCTTCGTTGACTTCGAGCTTGCCGTCTATCACCACGGAATCCGCGCATATCTGATCGCCCGCCGTGAGCTTGATTACGTCGTCGAGCACGATATCCTTGAGCATTATTTCGGCTTCGGCTCCGTCTCGTATCGCTATCACCTTAGGCGCCGACAACAACGACAGCTTGTCTATCGTGCGCTTCGCCATAAGCTCCTGAACTATACCGATAAGACAGTTCACTATCGCCACGAGAAGATATCCGTAATT
>CALVOD010000032.1 GCA_944350065.1 uncultured Clostridia bacterium | reverse complement strand
AACAAAATAGCGCTCATCGGCACCTGCGAAAAGGGATATGCGGACTACGTGCTCGAGGTGGAGAAGGACGGCGGGCACGCGTCGGCGCCCACCAAGCGGACCGCGGTCGGTATGCTTGCGGAAGCGATAGCGGACGTGGAATTTTCTAAGCGCAAGCCTCACTGGACCAAGCCCACCGTGGAGATGTTCCGCGCGCTGGCGCCGCACATGAATTTCGGTTTCAAGCTGGCGCTCGTGAACCGCGACATACTTTCGCCGATACTCAAGCCCGTGCTCTGCGCGGTCAGTCCCTTCACCAACTGTCTCATGCGCACCACTCTCGCGCCCACGCAGGCGCAGGGCGCGTCCACTCCCAACACGTTGCCGCCCGTCGCTAAAGGCACGATCAACGCGCGCATAAATACCGGAGAATCGGTGGAAGAAGTGCGCGAATACATTCAGCGCGTAGTGGGCAAGCACGTTAAAATAAGCGTTCTCGAAGGCTCCATCGATCCTTCTCCCGTAAGCGACACGGATTCCGCGGCTTACGCCGCTCTCGCGCGCACGATTAAAGAGGTATTCGACGGATACATAGTCGCGCCCTATCCTTTCATCGCGGCGAGCGACGCGAAACATTATTACAATCTCACGAACAACGTGTACCGCTTCACCCCCTTCGAAAAAACTGTCGAGGACGCCAACCGCATACACGGGGTGAACGAGCGTCAGGACATCAAAATGCTCGTTCAGGGAACGAGATTTTTCATAAGACTTTACGAAAACACCTGTATGTAAACCGCCCTCCGCGCCGTAGTGTTTACCGCTTCGGGCGCACCACAATATGTAGTGCAAAATCCCCCGCAAAAGTTTTACCTGCGGGGGATTTTAAGTTTGGTTGGAGCGCTTGCTTAAAATTTGTGATATAATATAAGTCCGCTACTTCGAGAGGAATGGTAATGCAGGACGAAAGCACAAAACACAAGCTGTTGGTTTTATTCGTTTTGGAGAAATTCGAAATGCCTATTTCGGAAGATTTGCTCCTTACGATTTGCTGTATCGACAACGGCTGGATACCCTATCTGTATTGCAAGCAAGTCATAAACGAGCTTATCAAAAGCGCGTTTATTTCGCGTTCCGTGACTCCCGGGGACAATAATTCTCTTTTGTCGATAACGGCGGACGGTCGTAGCTGCATAGCGTATTTTTATAACGACATTCCCCTTTCGTTACAGACGGAAATCACCACTTTTATCAAGGAAAACCGCATAACTTACCGCAAAAAGCAGGAATTCGTCTGCGATTATTTCCGCAATAACGACGGGACGTTTACGGTGGCGCTGAAGATACAGGACGCGTCGAAAGTGCTCGTCGACCTCAAAATAGTCGTGGACAGCCGCGCCCTCGCCACGTCGATAAAGAACAGCTGGGAGCAAACGGCGCCCGAGGTGTATAAGGCGCTGCACGACATTCTTTTGGAGAATTAATTCTTTGAAACTAAATTTGAACGCCCGGAGAACGGAACGGGCGTCCGAAAAATATATTTAACGAAAAAAACCGCGCCCGTTGAAGGGCGCGGCAGTCGTCTTTTTAATGCGTTACCTTTATTTTAATAAGGATCTTTCGCTTTTCAGCCGAAGAAGGCGTTGTAAATCGCGGCTATGGAAAGCGCGTAATCCTTTTCTTCGACGCCTACGATGATATTGAGTTCCGACGAGCCCTGGTCGATGAGACGAATGTTCACGCCGGCGTTATAGAGAGCGGTAAATATTTTCGCCGCGGTGCCAAGCGTGTTCGCCATACCGTGACCTACTATCGCTATAAGCGCGAGACTGTGCGATATCTCTATGTGATCGGGATTGACCGCGCCGCGTATGTCGTCGATAATCTTCTTCTCGGGAATTCCCTTCGTCTGGAAATCCGAAAGCACGATGCTCATCGTGTCTATGCCCGTGGGGATATGCTCCACGCTCAGCCCGTGGCGCTCGAGCACGCTCAACACCTTGCGGCAGAAACCAATTTCGCCGTTCATCATCGCTTTCTTCAACGAAATGGTGGTGTTGCCCTTACGTCCCGCGATACCCGTGATGCAGGGGGTGTCGTAGCCTTCGGTGGAAGGAAGTATCATCGTGCCGGGCTGATCGGGATCGAAGGTATTGCGGATATTGATGGGTATCCCGTCTATCTGCACGGGGAAGATACTGTCGGGGTGCAATACGCTCGCGCCCATATACGAAAGCTCGCGTAGCTCCTCGTAGCTCAAAACTTCGATACCTTTGGGCGAATCCACGAGACGCGGGTCGGTGACCATAAAGCCGTTGACGTCCGTCCAGTTCTCGTATACGTCGGCGGCGACGCCCCTCGCGATGATGGCTCCCGTGAAGTCCGATCCGCCGCGCGTAAAGGTCTTTATCGATTTGTCGGGCATTCTGCCATAGAAACCGGGGAACACGATACCCTTTTCGGAGTTTGCGTAACGCGCCACGAGGTCGTTGGTAAGCTCCGCGTCGAAGGTTCCGTCATGCTTGAATTTGATGACGTCGGCTGCGTCCACCATCTCGAAGCCGAGCACTTCGGAAACGACTACAGCCGAAAGATATTCGCCGCGCGACGCGGCGTAATCGGCGCTCGTCGATTCGTTTATTCCTTTTTCAACCTCGTCGAGATATTTATTGATGTCAGCCTTTACGCCGAGATCGGCGCATAATTCGACAAAACGCGCTCTGATAGCGGACATTGTGTTGCTACAGCTACCTTTTTCGCACTTTTCCGCGTACGCCGCGTACAAGAGGTCGGTGACCTTGGTGTCGTGCGAATAACGCTTGCCGGGCGCGGATACAACTACGAACCTGCGCTCCTTGTCGGAAAGGATGATCTTCTTTACTCTGTTGATCGCCGCGGCAGTCGCCATCGACGTACCGCCGAATTTACATACTTTCATTTTCGTTTTCCTTGTATGAATATTTTAGTTTATTATTTGTTTCGCCGTATTTATTTCGCTTCGCGCGCCTTGCGCTTTTTGCGATTAACGTATTTTATCTTACTATGGATTTGCACTCGAGATAATAACGCTTGTGCTCCGGCTCGCCTATCGAGAACGCCTTCTTCGGAAGGTTGCCGACGTTCACCACGAAATTGACAAGCTCCGCGTTGGGGAAGTCGGGCATGACTATTCCTATTCCGTCCGCCGCGTCCACGGCTTCCTTGAGGTGACCTTCGTTATGCACGTATTCCACTTCGAAACCTTTATTGAGTTTCGCGTAGCTCTCGATATAAGTCTGCACCGCGCTTATCGTAAGACTCGCCTTCTCGGGACAATCGAGATATTCCTCGCCGTCTTTGTATATGAGTTTGAGTTTGCCGTTGCAGCCCTCTTTCCCTTTGAGCGCCGCGCGCAGCCCTCTGACGAAATTCCCGTCGCGTGTATATATTAGCCTGTGTATAGGTTTAAAGTCCATTCCGCCGCCGTAAAGATTGACCATTTCGACGAGCATATATCTCGCGGGATGTCCTTCGCGTTCTTCGTCGGTGAGAGTCTTTTTAAGGTTTTCCCACATCACCTTGGCGGTCGCTATGGAATGGTTGCCGTCTCCTACCGCAAACATTATTCCCGCGTCGAAACCGTATTTCTTCGTCTGTACCTCTTTATCGAGCAGTCCTTCGAGCTTTGCAAGCAACGCTTCGGAATCGTTAACGGCGTATCCCGTTATGTGACCGCCTCCCATATTCAAGTCGAAATCGTATAATTTCTCCATTTGGTCGCGCTCGGCGTATAGCGGTTCTATTATCTGCTTGTCGGGATCGTCTATAAGCACTATGGCGTGCGGAGATTCCACGGGCGCCTTTTCTCTTATCTTTATCCTCACGGGAAGACGCTCCACGAGCGTGTCCTCCGTGGCGCGTATCGGCACGCGCACCCTGTTCCAATCGTATGCGTCGAGATCTATGGAAATCATCACGCCTACACGCTTTTCGCCGTTCTCGACTTCGCGCTCCACGAGCACGAAACCTTCTCTGCCGACGAACAGCCCGTCCGCCACGTACGAATTCATGGTCTTCCAGACTTCCGCTATGCGCTCGTCGAGATTGCCGTTATTGAGATATATTTCGGGACAGGTTATCTTGAGCGTGCTCGGCGCGTCGCCTACGTACGAAGCGAGTTCCTCCCAATATTTAGGGCGCGCGCAAAACTGGTCGCAGGCTATCGTAGCCCATTTGCTCATATCCGTGCCCTTGCGGGGGATAAGTACGACGGGTATCTTTACTACGTTTTTCATTTGACAGTTCCTTCAAAAAAATTTTTGCGGGCTCTTGCGGAAGCGTCCTCTCGCTCGCTCCCGCGCCCCGTTTTCGGAAATAATAAGGCTTACCTTCCTATTACCGGCTCGCGCCCGCTATCTGTCGAGCGAACGCGTGCGCGTCTGCGGAGTTATCTTCAAAGTTTCGTGAAGAATGTCGCGCAGTCTGTCCGGAGTCACGAATCTTCTCAATTCGCCGTGCTTGGCTATCGAGATTATGCCCGTTTCTTCGGAGACGATTATGGTAAGCATATCGCTTTCTTCGGTTATACCGATGCCCGCTCTGTGACGGGTGCCGAGATTCTTCGCCACAGCCTGTGACTGCGACAACGGCAGGAAGCAGCCTGCGGCAAGCACCTTGTTGCCTTTGATGATGACGGCGCCGTCGTGGAAAGGCGCGCGGGTATTGAATATCGCTTCGAGAAGCGCGGAGCTCACTATGGCTTCGAGCTCAACGCCGGTATCGAGTATGTGCTTCGCCACGGCGGTGGGCGCTATTACGATGAGCGCTCCGGTACGGGCTTTGGACATGGTCTGGCAGGCGCGGATTATCTCGTCAACCGATTTACGCAACTCCTCGTCGCTCAAATCGGAATCCACGAGCGCGCTCTTGTCGGTGGATTTGGTGAGATTGAAAAACATCACCTTGAAATCGGATTGATAGACCACGACAACCGCCGCGACGAGGAACCACGCGGCAAGCGAAATGAGTCCACGCGCTATCGGGACGGGCACTCCCGCGTAATCGTCGAGAATGATGACGGTGATATACAGCGCGAGCACCGCGGTGTACAAAAGCATCAGCTTAATGCTTTTGCGACGGAAAAAGAAGACGTACATTACCGCGAGTATCGCCACTATGGTGATTATGTCGATGATAAGTGTGGCTGCGCCGACAGGCATAATTCCGTTCCTCCCCGATCAGACGCCGTAACCGCGGAATACCTCGTCGTCTCCGCCGCCTGTAGGCGGTGACGGAGGACGGTAATCCTTCCTTGCGTCTGTCTGCTCTTTTTTAAGTTTTTTATAGACGGTGAAATACAAAAGAAGTCCTGCGGAAAGCACCAACGCCACCATCACGCCCGAAACCACTTTGGCACCCACGCCGTAACCGGGGTCGGTAAGCGTCAGCACCATATCGAGCACGGTGACCACGCCCTCGAAAATGAAGAACACGTTGAACAGCCTGTAATAGACGTTGAACACGTTAAGGTCGTTGACGCACTCCTCTTTGATACCGAGGTAGCATATCGTAAATACCGCAGTCAGCATAATGAAATTGAGGATATCGTATCCGTAAAAATAAGCGTCGGGAGCCCATATCGCGGTAAGGCTGTACAAACCGGTGACAAGCCTGTATACCGCGTAGGAGTAACGCACGGAAACGCCGTAGTATTTTTGTCCGCGGCCTCTGTAGCCCGAACGGATAAAGAAGGAGTATACAGCCGAAGCTATCAGTTCCATTATTCCCCAGTACACGAACGCGCTTATAACGGCTACGATGTACTTCCATGCGGGAGACAGCGCCGCGAGATAAGCGTCAACGTCGATACCGGCGGAAGAATATATCTCGAGCATCGACGCGACCATCGAATCGAAATTGATTATCATAGGTATAGCCGCGACGAAGCACGCTACGAATACGGCGATATAGCTTACCCACGGGGGCAGGGAATTGATCTTATCGTAAATTTTCTTAATCATATCGACCTCTCTTTTACGGCGCTCACATCGCCGTTATTTCCGCAACGGCGGTTCTGAAAGCCGTAGCGTCGCTCATTTCGCCGCTTTTGAAAGAATATTCGGCGTTTACGAGCAACGTGAGTATTTTTTTCAGCGCGGACTGCGAATATTTGCGCGCGCTCTCGCGCGAACGCCGCACCGCGTATTCCTTGATACCGAGCGCTTCGGCAAGCTCCGCGTCGCTCGCCTTGGGCGACAACGAACAGTGAAGCAGCCTGCGATACTGGTTTATCAACAGCGACAGCAGCACCGGATAAGGCACTCCGTCCGCTATGAAACGCGACATAAGTTCGGTGGCTCGGGCGCGGTTGCGCTCAGCAAGCGCTCCCGAAAATTCGTATACCGCGTTTTCCTGCGTGTCCGCCACCAGCGCGTCCACCGCTTCAGCGGTTATGTCTCCGCCCTTACAATACGCTTCGAGTTTCGCAAGTTCATTGGCAATTCTTGCCATATCGCGGTTGGTGTATTCCACGAGCATATTGAGGGCGCGGAAATCTATTTTACGCGGTTTGACGAGGGCGGATATATAAGTTTTGAGCGTCTGCGCGTCAAGCCTCGAACAATCTATCTCCGTCATCCGCTTAGCCGCCTGCTGCGGCAGCTTGGAATCGTATACGACGAGCGCCGCGCCTTCGCCGAGTTCGTCCAGAAGTTTAGCCCAAGCCGCCGCGGCGGCTTTGCTCTCTCCTTCCCCTTTCCCGGACGTGCCGTAGCCCCCGGCGAGCACCACGACTTTGCCGCCGAACGGGGAAAACGAGGTAACCGCCTCCTCGAGATCTTCGGGAGAACGGAATGGATATGCCGATTTCAAATCGAGGTCGCGGGCGTATTCCGGCACCAGCGAGCGGAATTCTCCGAGCGCTTTATCGCGCCAGTAACCGTCGTCGCCCGTAAGATAAAACGCCCCGACGGTCTCCTCTGTAGCCTTGAAATCAACCGCTTTCATAGGGTTATTATACTACACGCGCGGGCGTTTTACAACTGTTTACGGCACGATTGTTTACAGTACGATAAGCAACACTATTACGAAAGCGGAGACCGCCGCGTACACGGCTTTAATCTTATTCGAAAGAAGATTGAACTTGGAAACGAACAGCATCGCCGCGGAATAAACGGCGGCGACAGCCGAGGAAACGCCTATCTCGAGGGTGGCGAAAGGCAGTGCGGAAATGAATTGCGAGAAATAAATAAAACCTAATAAAAGGTACTTAAACGGAACGAGAAGGTAGCCTAAAGGCGGTATTATCAACGCGAGCAAGCCGAGCGGCACGAGGAAGAAATATATAAAGGAGACGTAAGGCACGGCTATGACGTTGGCTATTACGAAGTAAAGCGCGAAGGTACCGAACACGGAAGCTGAAATGCCGATAAGCAGAGTATTTGCAGACAGCGAGACGGCGACTGAAGACGCGAGGAAGGAGCTGAACTTACCGTCCGTGAAGAAGCATTTACGGATAACGGAATAGAACGCCGTTATGCCGAGAACGGCGGCGACGCTCATCAGGAATCCTATATCGAAAAGGCTCATCGGAGCCGCGACGAGTAAAATGATCACCGAAAGCGACAGCGCGTTAACGCTGTCGAAGCGTTCTTCTTTACGCAGGGCGTACAGGAAGCAAAGGCAGGTAACTGCGGCGCGCACGACACCTGCGGGGAAGCCGGTGACGAAGCCGTAGCCGAGCAAAATGAGCGCCACGGCAAGCATCGCCGAAGTTTTAGGTCTGCGCAGGAGGCGCAGTACGAAATAAACTATTCCGCTCAGAAACCCTACGTGCAATCCGCTTACGGCGAGCAGGTGCGAAAGTCCGCTTGCGCGGACGGCTTCTTCGGTGTCGTAGTCGAGGAAGGCTTTGTCGCCCACCGTCAGTCCGAGCGCGAGCGCGCCCGCGTCGTCTCCCATATACGTGGTGAAACGGTCGGCGAGAGTAACGCGTATCAATTCGAAAAGCCCGAGATCGGAGCTACCCGTGACGTTCACGGCGCGGGCTTCGACGATATGCCGCACTCCTTTGCGGTAGTACGACATCGAATAGGAGTCGAAAGGATCGAGCTCGAAGCTCTCTATACTTCCGTATATCGCCACGATATCCCCGGTTTCGAGGGTTTCGGAGCTTTTCACGGAAGCCTTTTTCGCCACGGCTTCGCCGTTGACGCTTAAATTTTCGAGGGTATAAAGATTGTAGCCGTCGCCGTAAGAAGCTACCGCCGAAACGCGCCCTTCTATATACGCGTTCTCGACGTATCCGGGCGTGACCGAGCCGATATTGAAGGAAACGAAAAAGAGGATTATGCCTATAAACATCGCGGAAGCAACAATCCTTGCCACCCGCCTTTTCCCGATAAACGCAAGAACTGACGCTACAAAAGTCAATGCGAGCGAGCATATCATTCCGACGCCGCTCGAACGGAACAGCGCGCCGCACAATATGCCCGCGGCGAGCGCCGCGGCTACGTACGCCACCGGACGGTAATTCAATATTTCCGGCCTCTTACCGACGGCTCTTTTTCCCCTTGCGAATTCCACTTGGTTACCGTTTGTCGATATCGTTTTCTTCCGAGGGCTTTTGCTCCGCGCCGCAAACAGGCGCGCTCTCGTCTTTCAGAACGCGTTTGTTGCGTACGACGTAATTTACGCCCGACCATATCGTCAGCAACGTCGCCGCCCCAAGCAGTACGAGCCCCGCTATATCCACGTAAGCGTGTACCCCGAGCAGTAAAAGCGGTAAGGCGATATCCGTCACGAGAGTTTTGGCTTTGCCGAGCTTATCGGCGGCAATGACTATTCCCTTGTTCGCCGCAACGAGTCTGAAGGCGTCTATCATCAGTTCTCTGCTCATTATCATCGCCGCGCACACTACGACGTACACGTTCAGCGCGTATACGAACGCGCTCCTTCCGACGATTACGAACAGCGCGCATACCACGAGCATTTTATCGGCTATCGGGTCGAGAAATTTCCCGAGCGAAGTAACCTGATCGAGCTTACGGGCAAGATACCCGTCAAGAAAATCGGTTGCCGCGGCTATCACGAATACAGCCGCCGCGACGATATTGTGCCCCGGAAAAGGTACGTACGCGAATACCAGCAATACCGGCAAAAGAACTATTCTCAAAACTGTAAGTTTAGTGGGCAGATTCACGGTTTCCTCCTCAATACGGAACACTCGCCCGCCCTCAAAAACGCGGCGAGTTCCTTTTCGTCAGACGGTTTGGCGGGGAATATCATCGCCGCTCCTATGTCGTTAGGCTTGTGAAAATCGCTTCCCGCAACAACTTTAAGGCGCTGCGCGCGCGCTTTAAGCGCCGCGAGAGAATTGCAATTTATATGCCTCGGATTGGCGTTATAAACCTCTATTCCGTCAAGATATTTTCTTTTTACCCGTTTGGTGCGCTCCCTGAAAGGATGCGCCTGATACAATAACCAGCCGTTTTCGTCGGCAATGCGGCGAAGCCCCGCATAATCGGTTTTCGTGATTTCCACGGCGTGCAACGCAAATTCCTCTGGCGTTATCCCGTAAATCAGTATTTCCGCGCACGCTAAATTGGTTTTCAGATGATAATAGTCCTTTCCTATCGCCACTTCCGCGCCGAAATACACGTCCGGACCGCCCTTTTCGCGCTTATACGCTTTCAGCTCCTCGAACGCTCTGAAAAAATGAGCGAGCTTTTCCTCTGCGGCGTTGCCCTCGAGGTACTTCTCGTAAATATATCTGTTGAAATGATTGGTGCAAACTATTCCGTCGTAGCCCGCTTCGGTATATAACGCCATTATATCTGCCGGCGCGGTATGCCCGCAGCTGCTGTTACCGAGCGTATGCAGATGCATTTCCATCAAATATTTTTCCACTTGGATATCCCCTCCCGCGAAGATACGCTCTCCGCGCAGCTACACTATACCACACGACGAAAAGATTTTCAATCGATTGACGCCACACGCGCACGCGTTCAAATCTTTTCTAAGCTCTAAGCTATTCGCGCCCGTTTGCGCCTAGCACGTAATCAGCTATCTCCTCAGGCGATGCCGCGAACGCTTCCGCTCCCGCGCTTTCGAGTTCCTCGCGGCTTCCGAAGCCGTATAACGCACCGAGCGCTCTCACGCCCGCTTCGCGCGCGCCCGCCATATCGTATTCGCGGTCTCCCACCATCAAGGTTCTCCGACGATCCTTTTCGCCGAGCAACTCCATCGCGTGCAAGATTATGTCACGCTTGCCGCAACGCTTCTCGTCGGGATTCCCGCCGGATACGCACGCGAAATATTTATCCAGTCCGAAATGCTCTATCACTTCTTTCGCCGTAACCTCGGGTTTTGCGGTGGCTACCGCGAGCTTCACGCCCGCTTCGCGCATCCTGCCGAGCGCCTCCTCGACGCCCGCGTACACCGTCGAACGGTATTTCCCGCCCCTTTCGTTGTAGTCGAGGCGGTAAAGCTCGAGCCCCTTCTGCGCGCGCTCGTCGCTCATACCGAAAAACTCTTTAAAAGACCATATCAGCGGCGGTCCTATGAACTTGTAAAGCACGCGCTCGTCGTACTCGGTAACGCCCAGTTCCTTCAGCGCGAAACGCACCGACGAAGTGATGCCGAAAGCCGAATCCGTCAGCGTTCCGTCAAGGTCGAAAAGCACCGTAGAATATCTCAACATTTATTTCAACTCCTTTGTGACCACGGGCGCGTATACCGTGCGTCCGTCTATCCTGTCCGAACGCATAAGCGATATAGCGGTTACGTTATACTTTATTTCGGGAGCCTTAATCGCGATATCCGAATCGCATACCGCATCCCTTGCAAGAGTGACGTGGGGGCGGAACGCGCGCGCTTCGATTGCGAAGCCGCGCGACGTAAGCTCTCCGTTGACCTTATCGCACAGCTCTCTGAGCGCTTCGCTTGCGCGCACACCGTACCAATATATATCGCCGCGCGTGCGCGTAAATTTACCTACGCCCGCGAACGTGATCGGGAATGGCGCCTGTTCCACCGCTCTCACCGCTTCCGCGGCTAAGTCCGTACGCTCTGTCTCTCCTATGAATGCGAGAGTCACGTGATAATTCCCGCGAGGCACCGCGTTTAACCGCCGGCACCTTTTCCCGAGCTCATTCGCCGCCTCCGCTATACGCGCCGCTACCGCAGAGTCGGGTACGATCGCCACGAAAAGCCTTGTCTTTTCATTTCCCATACGCATATATTACCACGCCGCGCTCCCCTCGCACAACGAAAAGAAGCCCTTTTTACGGATGAATTCACGAGTTAAAAAATTTTTTGAAAATTTTTGCGCAAACTCTTGACAAACGGTGTGGAAGTGGTATCATATTAGCAGAGTGATAGTGAGACTGCTAACAGTCAACCAGTGCGATTGCCAGTTTCACCGTTACCAAATTCAGATATAAGGAGAACGTAAATATGAAAAATCTTATTAGAAGCAATAACAGCGGTTATCTCGGAGACTTCTTCTCCGATTCTTTCGACAGTCTTTTCCGTCCCCTGTTCTTTGACGAGAAGCTCGACATCATGAAGACCGATATTTCCGAAGACGAGAACAACTACTCGCTCGAGATAGAGCTCCCGGGATACGAGAAATCGGACATCACCGTCGACTACGAGAAGGGATACCTTACCGTACGCGCCGAAAAATCCGAAAAGGAAGGCGAAGTCAAACCCAACTATATCCGGAAGGAAAGAAGCGTAAGCTGCCAGCGCAGTTTCTACGTCGGCGAAATCGACGAAGACAGCATCGCCGCCAAATACGCCAACGGCGTGCTGACCGTTACCGTTCCCAAACAGGATAAGAAGAAGCCCGTTAAGAAAGGTATCAACATAGATTGATCCTCCTGTGTAACGAAAAAATACCGCCCTT
>CALVOD010000031.1 GCA_944350065.1 uncultured Clostridia bacterium | reverse complement strand
AAGACCGCGAAGAACGAAGCGGCGGCTTATATGTTCCTCGATTATCTCTGCCGTCCCGACGTAGCGATGAGCAACTCCATGGCTATAGGCTACACCTCCGCGGTGGACAAAGAGGTACTCCGTAACGATGCGGACGCCATCGCCATTCTTATCGACAACGAATACGAAGTGGAAGAATTCTTCGACGACGAGATACGTTACCCCGAAGCGACCGAAAAGCTCGGCGTTATGAAAGACTTCGGCGATATGAACGAAGCCGCCGTCACGATATGGGAGAACGTGAAGAGCAGCAATCAGAGCCTTCTCTGGATACTGTGGGTGGTGCTCGGAGTTATAGGCGCCGCAGCCATCGGAGTAGCCGTCTATTTCCTCGTAGCGAAGAAGAAAGGTTCGCGCCGTGTGGTACGTAAACCCGTCGCGAAAGCGGACGACGACGGCGCGGAAGAAGAAACCGCCGAGTCCGACGAGGGCGAGGATAGCGAAAGCGACAAATAATCCTAAAGCGCGCGATTGAGCTTATAATCAAACGTAAAAATGCCGAAATACAGTCAGTATTTCGGCATTTCGTATTGTAAAAAGCGGGGAATTATGGTAATATTATTCTACCGAACTTTATCACGGCGGTATGCCGCAGGAAGGAGCAGATATGAGCAGTTATATTCCCAATATCATCAAATTCGTCGTCAAAATGGGCATAATGGGCTCTTTGCGCAAATTGCGTAAGGAGTGTTATACCAAGGTAGGCGGTCTTGAGATTTCTTACGCGTGGAGCGCTGAGCCGGTACCTTTTGCGGAGAAGGACTCGCTTACCTACAAACCTATCAGAGTGGGGCAGGTGTGGAGTAATGAAAGCTACGGTTGCGCCTGGTTCAGATTCAAAGGGAAAGTCCCCGCGGAAGCCAAGGGCAAGAAGGTTGCGCTTCTTATTTCGGACGGCGGCGAAGGCTGCATTTACGACGAGGCGGGCGTGCCCGTTAAGGGAATAACCGATATCGGAGCGTTCATCGATTTTGCGCAGCCGCATATCGGCAAGCGCTATTACGAAGTGGCTGAGTCGTCTTCGGGCGACGAGGAGATAGACGTTTATATGGACGCGGGCAACAACAAACTGCCCACGCTTCCCTGCAAACAGGCTAAGCTGAAGCAGGCGGACATAGTCGTGGTGCACGACGACGTCAAGGCGCTGTATTACGACGTGCTGGCGCTGCTTTTCCAGCAATCGGTTGCGGAAAAGGGAGACGGGAAAGTGAGTTCCATAGCGGCTTCGGTGAAAGCGGCGCTCAAGAAATATTTCTCGGGCGATCTCGAAGGGGCGCGCGGAATACTTAAAAAGGAAATGGATAACGGTACGGAAAGCCCGTACACGTTCTATGCGACAGGACACGCGCATCTCGATCTTGCCTGGCTGTGGCCGATAAGGGAGACGAAGCGCAAAGCGGCGCGCACGTTTGCCAACCAGGTATGGAATATGGACAAATATCCCGACTACGTATTCGGAGCTTCTCAACCGCAACAATTCGAATGGATGGAAGAACGTCACCCCGAGCTTTTCGAAAAGATAAAAGAAAAGGTGGCGAGCGGACAGTTGGAGCTTCAAGGCGGAATGTGGGTAGAATGCGATACGAACGTCACTTCGGGCGAGAGCCTTATAAGGCAGAACCTGTACGGTAAGAAATACTGGAAGGAAAAATTCGGCGAAGACATGCGTATGTGCTGGCTGCCCGACGTATTCGGTTTCAGCGGGAATCTGCCGCAGATACTGAAGAAATGCGGAATGGATTATTTCGAAACCATCAAGCTGAGCTGGAACGAACACAATAAATTCCCGCACCGCGCGTTCGTATGGGAGGGAATCGACGACAGCAGCGTTATCGTGCACATGCCTCCGGACGAAACGTACAACAGCGAAGGCAGCGCGTGGAGCTATTCAAACGCGATAAAGAATTTCCCCGAGCGCGACAAGATCAAGGATATCGGAATGCTTTACGGCGTAGGCGACGGCGGCGGCGGACCGAGCGAAGGACATATCGAAATGGTGCGCCGCGCTGGCAGCATGAAGGGGCTTCCGAAAGTTAAAATGGCTAAAGCGATAGATCTTTTCGACAAGCTCAAGGAGCAGGAAGACGTTATGGTGCGCCATAAAGGCGAACTGTATCTCGAGAAGCACCAAGGCACTTACACGACGCAGGGCAAGAACAAACTGAATAACAGGAAGATAGAATTTTCTTTACATAATACCGAGTTCATATTGGCGGTAGCGGAGGCGAAGGGCTATCCTTATCCCAAAGAGAAGCTCGACAAGATATGGAAGGAAATGCTTCTGTACCAGTTCCACGACATAATACCCGGCTCGTCCATAGCGCGCGTATACACGGAGAGCGTGGCGCGTTACGAAAAGATGCTCGAGGAGCTTAACGAGATGCGTCAGGGCGCGTTCGAATTCCTTTCGGGCGGCAAGCAGCGCCTTACCGCAATCAACGAAACCTCTTACGCATTCAAGGGAATAATGCCGTATAAAGACAAGTGGTACAACGTGGACGTGGCTCCTTATTCGAGCGCGGAGATAACGCCCTACGTTCCCGAAGGCAAGAGCGCGCTCGCCGCTAGCGGCAATACCATCGAGTCCGACGTGTTTTCCGTTACGTTCGACCCCTACGGCAATATCAAGAGCCTCGTGGATAAGCGCGACGGCAAGGAATATTGCGGCAGCTTTATGAACAAGCTCAACGTGTATAAAGATAAGCGCCTGCACTACAACGCATGGGATATCGATATCAAATATACGAAAAAAGCTCCCGCCGAATTCAAACTCATCGATTCGCACACGACCATAACCGACGGGGCGGTAGTGAGAGAGAATATGTATAAATACGGAAGCTCCAGTATCAGTCAGAAGGTGATACTTGTGGCGGGCAGACCCATCGTGGACTTCGTGACGACGGTGGACTGGCAGGAGACGCACAAGATGCTGCGCGCGGATTTCCGTCCCGCGGTATTCTCGAAGCAAGTCACCTGCGACATTCAGCTCGGCAACCTCAAACGCAGCACCTCAGACGATACCAAGGTGGAGAAAGCGCAGTTCGAAATATGCGCCCATAAATGGATAGACCTTAGCGAAGGCGGCAGGGGCATAAGCGTGCTCACCGACTGCAAGTACGGCTACAGAGTCAAGGAAGGACTTATTTCGCTCAACCTTCTTAGAAGTCCGATGTTCCCCGCTCCCGACGCGGACAAAGGCATGCATACCATTTGTTACGCCCTCTGCCCGCACGGCGGCGACTACAACGATGCGGACATACAGCGCAAGGGATACATCTATAACAACAGACCGCTCATAACCGAGTACGCGGTAGATATACCGCCGTATTTTGTATCCTCGGATACACATATCGTGGTTGAAACGGTCAAACGCGCCGAGAACGGCAAGGGTATCGTGGTACGCGCGTACGAAGATTCGGGTATCGGACGTACCGCCACGATAACCACTCCGCTCAAGGGTAAGGTTTACGAGACCGACCTTCTCGAGAACGTAAAGGGTGAGGCTACGCTTACCGACCTCGAGTTCAAGCCTTTCGAAATCAGAACTTTCTTTATAGAGGACTGAACGCGAAGCGCCCGCGACAGGCGCGCGTAAAAAACTTACGGAAAGAAGTTAAAAGCTAACCGTATTTACATAACGGCAAAGGACGCGGCGCATAAGCCGCGTCCTTTTTTATGCCCGCGTTTACCGTGTGCCGAACAAAAAAATCGGCGCTCTTGCGAGCGCCGACCACAGGAAGGTAAGTTTAGTTTCAGTTCAGGAATTTGGAAGGTATCAACATGTTTTGAAGCTGCGTCATCATATTGTTGAACTGTACGGCGTAGGAGTCGCCCGAGCCGACTACCGTTATGCAGCCTTTCGTCGCGGCTTCGACGAATTCGTATCTGCCGCTCAATACCGCAAGACAGCCGTCGGGATTGGGGAAGTCGAACAGCACGAAGGGGCGTTTACGGGTGTATTCGCCTCTGCCCGCTTTCGTCTTACCGGCTTTGACTCTGAGATACGCCGCGATGGGGGGATATATTTCTTTGCCGTTGCTGTCGTAGGTGGCGCCTACTTTGAATTGATAGATCCTGTCCGTCTGCTTCGCAGTCCAGCTTACGAGCGGTTGCCAGCCGAGTTTGGTGGCGCTCGACATTGCCGTCGTTATCATGTAGAGAGACATTTTTACCTTGAGATACTGCTCCCACGGATCGTCTATCGACGGATTGTTGTCGGGCATCATCTTCGTGAGCGAAAGCATCAGGAAGAGGAAGGGAAGCGTCGCTTTCTTCGTGATGTTTTTGAGAAGAGGAGCGACTATGCCGAGCATCTCGAGAGGGGAGTTGCCTTTGAATACTCCGAGCAGGCTCTTGATGGATTTGAACTGCAGATTCACGAACTGGCAGAAATCGTATCTGCCGTCGTATTCGCCCTGATAGACTTTGAAGCGCGGGACCGCCTTGACTTCGTCGGGATTCTGAGCTTCCGCTTTCGCTTTCTCGGTGAGCTCGTTCGCTTTCTCCTCCGTAAGGAATACGATATGGCAGGCGATGGGATTGACGTCGTCCGCCGCTTTGAACTGTACGACGGCGTTTATCTTGGCGAATTTCTTGACTTGCGCGGGATCTTCGGTGAGCGGTATCTTCATCGCGGGGAAAGCCGCGGTAAAGTATAGCTTCGCTACCAATACGTCGTTTTCTGAAGCGATATTACTCATGTCTGCCTCCTTAATCTTCGTCCGTCCAGTCTTCGTCAGCTTCGATTTCCTTGCCAAGCAGCTCCTTAACCGTTTCCGCTATTCCGGTGGCGTCGAGTTTGTATCTCGCGTAGAGATCTTCGGGATATCCGATCACGCTGAATTCGTCGTTGATGCCGAGTTTGGTGAACGCGCAGCCTTTGCCCGATTCCGCTATGACCGCCGCGACCGCGTCGCCCAGTCCGCCTATAACGTTGTGCTCCTCCACAGTGAGGATCCTGCGAGTATCCATGACCGCCTGCATGATGGCGTCCTTGTCGATGGGCTTGAGGGTGTGCATGTTCAATACGCGCACGCTGATGCCTTCTGCTTCGAGGTCTTTGGCCGCTTCGCGAGCCTGAAGGGTGGGGGTGCCGCAGGTGATTATCGTAAGATCGGAACCTTCGTGTATTGTTATGGCTTTACCGACGGTGAATTCGAAGTCTTCGTTGTCGTGCATCGGGGGTTCGAAGCCTCTGCCGACGCGCATATAGAAGGGTCCGGGGATGTCTATGCAGGCGCGTACCGCTTTGGCTGTTTCGAAGCCGTCGGCGGGGATAACGACCGTCATGTTCGGTATCGCTCTCATAATCGCGTAGTCTTCGGTGCAGTGGTGGGTGGTGCCCGCCGTGCCGAAACTCAATCCGCCGTGAGTGGCGATAATCTTAACGGGAAGATTTTGATACGCTATGTCCGTGCGTACCTGCTCGCCGCCGCGGAGACACGCGAAAATCGCGAACGTGGACGCGAAGGGGATAAGTCCCGTTTTCGCAAGTCCCGCCGCCACTCCGAACAAATTCTGCTCGGCTATACCGACGTTGAATATTCTGTCCGGGAATTTGTCGCCGAAATTTCCTATATTGGTGGATTTCGCGAGGTCGGCGGTTACGCCTACGATTTTGTCGTTCTTTTCGCCGAGCTCGGCGAGAACTTTGCCGTATATTTCTTTTGACGCCATTTTATTGGCATCGTAAGTTGTCCAAGTAGTGCCTTCTGCCATTTCTGCTACCTCCTTAATCCATTGCTTCTATGTCCGCAACCGCTTCTTTGAAGAGGTCGGAATTCATCGCGCCGTAATGCCACGGAACTTTGCCCTGGAAGCGCTTGACGCCGTATCCCTTCTCGGTCTTAGCGATTATCGCCACGGGCTTGTCCTCGGTATTCGCCCACGCTTCCGCGAGCGCTTTGTCGAGAGAAGCCATATCGTTACCGTTGCAGACGATGACTTTGAAGCCGAACGCTTCGTATTTCTTGTCGATGGGCTCGATGCTCATGACTTCTTCGGTGGGACCGTCTATCATCAGCTTGTTGCGGTCGACGATGGCGATGAGGTTCTTGAGTTTGTAGTGGGCAGCCGCCATTGCCGCTTCCCATACGCTTCCTTCGTTCTGCTCGCCGTCGCCCATAAGCACGACGACTTTGGCGTCGTTGACCTTCTGATAACGGAGACCGAGCGCCATGCCTACGCCCATAGGAAGCCCGTGTCCGAGCGAACCGGTGGAAGCGTCGCAACCGCGCACCTTTTTGCTGTCGGGGTGCATACCGTAGGGGGACTCGTAATGGTTAAACGTCTCGAGCGATTCCATCGGAACGAAACCCGCCATTGCAAGGCAGGGTACGTACGCGAGAGCGCAGTGACCTTTGCTGAGAATGAACCTGTCACGTTCGAACTTGTCGGGATCTTTGCTGTCGACGTTCAGATATTTGAAATAGAGCGCGGCAAGGATGTCGGCGCAGCTGAGCGAGCCGCCGAGGTGACCGCTACCGGCGAAATTGGCGGTCTTGACGATATTCAAGCGCAACTCTTTCGCCTTACCCTTCAATTCCTGCACAGAAACGTTTTTTGGCATTTTGCATTTGCCCTCCTATGAATAAATTTCCTGTTAGACAGCGGATTGCAGGTATGATAATCCGCTCTTACCATTATAATCCATAAAATTTTACTCGTCAATAGGGAAAATCGGCGCGGCTAAGGCTTGTAAACGTGCGCGGATTATGCTAAAATACCCGGCGAGGTGGAATATGTACGGTATAGCCATAATCAACGGATACAGCGGTATAGGCTCGAAACAGGCTTACCGCCTCAAAGAAGAATTCGCCGAAAAAGGCGTCGTTCTGGACGTTTTCCCCAACGAACTCTGCGCCGAATATCCCGCGGCGGATTTTGCGGTATTTCTCGACAAGGACGTGAGGCTCGCGGCGGAATTCGAAAAAAAGGGGCTGCGCGTATTCAACTCGTCGGAAACCGTCCGTATATGCGAGGACAAGACGCTCACCTATCTCAAAGTAGAGGGAGAAGGGGTGCGCATACCCCGTACGCTGTATGCTCCGCTGTGCTACAGCGATCTTACGAAAATGCGTGAAAGGGTATCCGAAGAGGCGCAAAAAGTAATACAAACGCTCGGTTTGCCGTTGGTGTTCAAATTAAACGTGGGCTCGCTCGGAATAGGCACGCGGCTTATCGGAAGCGCGGAGGAGCTGGAAGAAGCGATGACGGAATACGCCGACAGAGGACATCATTATCAGCGTTTCGTTTCGTCTTCGTCGGGTACCGACGTGCGCATAGCCGTTATAGGCGGCAAGGCGGCGGCGTCAATGAGGCGGAGAAACGCAAACGGTTTTCTGTCGAATATCGCGGCAGGAGGAATCGCTGAGAAGTACGTTCCGAGCGCGGAGTTTTTCCGCATGGCGGAGCTCGCCGCGGAGCGCGTAGGAGCCGATTATTGCGGCGTGGATCTTCTCGAAGACGAGACCGGCGCGCCGCTGCTGCTCGAAGTAAATTCCAACGCTTATTTCGAGGGTATCGAGCGCGTGAGCGGCGTAAACGTGGCGGGCACGTATGCGCGCTATATTTTAGAGAAAACGGGCGCGGCGAAAGTAAAGTAAATCGCCGAAAAAAAGTATTGCAAGCATTACGGCGTTGTGCTATACTATACGCGTATAATTATATATACTCGGGAGAGCGTATGCGCCGTTTAAATGGAAAAGTCATCTTAACTCTGTTTGCCGCGATACTCGCGGCGAGCGTCCTGCTTACCGGATGCGGCGCCTGGGGCGCCAGCGCGGACGAGAGCGAAGTCACGCCGGCCGTTTTCAACGCCCCGCAAAACGACGATCCGCCCGCGGAAGTGAGTTACGTTATTTCTTTCGTGACCGGCACTTCGCAGAATATTCCTTCGATCGAGACACGTATTCTTTTGCAGTCTCAGATCCCCACTCCCGATCCGCAGACCAAACCCGGATATTCTTTCGAGGGTTGGTTCCTCACTTCCGATTTTTCCGGAAGTAAGGTCATCGCGGGATACGAATTTACCCGCAACACCACTCTCTACGCTAAGTGGATGGCAAACACCACGATAAGGATCAAGACGGCGGAAGAGCTCGCCGACATAGCGGACGAGCCCGCGGGTAACTACGCGCTCGGCGCGGATATCGACCTTTCGCAGATCGAGAGCTGGGAGCCGATAGGCGGCTTCGAAGCGGGTAACGAATTCTCCGGCACCTTCGACGGAAACGGTTTCGTCATCAGCGGTATGACGATTAAAGGGCTCGAAGCGGACGAAGAATTCAATTATCTTCCTATAGGGCTTTTCGGTAAGGTGACCGGCACCATCCGCAACGTCACGCTCGTCAATTATTATATCGAGCTCGACGGAGATCAGTCCCGTTTCTATATCGGCGGCATAGCGGGTTGGCTGAGCCGCGCAAGCATGTCCAACTGCGTGGCGATAGGGGAATTCAATAACCCCGAGATTGACTACGAAGGCGGCATTTGGGATTCTTTACTCGGCAGTTATGCGGAACCGACTACGAGTTTGTATTGCGGCGGCGCCGTGGGCTACGTTCAGGGCAGCACCGTGACTAAGGTTTCGACCGAAGGCAAAATAACTTCGCAAAGCAACGAAGAAAACGTCTATTTCGGCGGAGTAGCCGGCTACGTCGGCGCTTACGACGAAGAAGGCGAGAACGTCAGCATACACGAACCGAGCACGCTTAGCAACTGTAATTCCGCCGTCACCGTTTACGGCAGATACGCGGGCGGGCTCATCGGTTATAATAACGGCGCTGTCAGCTCATCTTCCGCAACTGGCGACGTGAGCGGCTCCCTCTCTTACCCGGCTATCGCGGGCGGGCTTATCGCGTACAACTTCGACGAGGGCTCCATTAACGCTTGTTACGCTACGGGACATGCCGAAGCGCGTACCGCGGGCGGACTCGTCGGAGTTAATATCTTCGACTTCGAAACGGCGGACGGCGGCACTATCGCCAACTGTTACGCCGCGGGCGACGTTTTCGCTTCCGAATACGCGGGCGGGCTCGTCGGTAGAGCGGTGTCCGATCTCCCGTACCTCGGCAGACCTGATTTCGACGACGTCGTTTACGACCACGACGCGGAGCACACCACGAGCGCCACGACGTTCTTCATGATCGAAAACTGCCTCGCTTACGGCTCCGTGGAAGCCAACGCTTCCACCACCGTTTTCAAGGATTACGAGGGTAACGAATACACCGCCAACGTCTTCTACGCCGTTTTCGCCGGTAACTTCATCGGGCAGGCGTACGAGCTTTATATCCGCAGCTGCGTGGGCTTCGGCAACGTGGACGCCATTTCGCACCGCGCCGCTTCCGATTCCGCGGTGGGCGACGAAATTTATACCCATAACGTGGCGTACGGCGACAATTTCGCAGGTCACAGCACGGCGCTTACTTCGAGTGCGGATTATATGAGAGTTTACGTGGCGTCCGGAGTCACCGTCACGCGTAACGGCACCGCTTACGACACTTCCGCAGGCTACAATTCCGTGGACGAAATAAGTTACGCTTATCTCAACAACGCGAGCTTCTACACGACGAGCCTCGGCTTCAGCACCGATTACTGGAATCTCAGCAACCTCAACGTGCAAGCGGGCGTATACCCCACTTTGAAACTCTCCTGATCGGTGAAAAATGTTCGAAGCAACCGTAGATATCAACGCAAAAGATTATAACGCCTGCACGCTCTATTATCTCAAGAAGTTCGTCGGCGTCAAGGAATATATCCTCGTGGGCTTTCTGCTCATAGGGGGACTTGTGCTGTTTTTCGCGTTCAATCAATGGCTCATACTCGCTTTGTGCGGCGTAACCGTGTTGCTTATGGCGGCGGCGATAATCGTTTACATAGCCCTTGCGCGCAAAGGCTACACGGAGGAATTCGTCAAACGCAACACCCACGAATGGAAATTCACTTTTAACGAAGACGAATTTTCGGTGGAAACGCTCGAGGAGAACGGCGAAAAGCCTTATACCGAGAAATTCGCTTACGAAAGAGTGGAAAGAGTGGCGCTCAAGAAGGATCGCGTATACATTTATTGCGGCGCGGCGCTCGCGTATTATATCCGCTACGACAATATGACCGCGGGCACGTTTATAGATTTCTGCGAGTTCGTCAAAAAGAAAATCGAACCCGCAAAATTCAAAATGAAAGAGGGAAGACGCAAAAACAAACAATTTCCGTACGGGAGATAGGATATGTATAACATCAAAGAAGTTTCGGCAAGAATTAAGGATTTAAGAGAATTTTCCGATTATTCGATAGAGGATTTTGCGCAGAAAGTAGGCATTACCCCCGAGGAATACGCGGAATACGAATCGGGCGAAAAAGATATCCCGATAGGACTTTTGTATAATATTTCGACCGTGCTCGAGATCGATCCCACGTTCGTGCTTTTCGGCAAAGGCGCCACCAAGCGCGACGCTACCGCCGTGTACGGCGGAAACGGTATCAGCATACAGCGTTACGAAGGATATTCGTTCATATCGCTTAACGCCGATTTCGTAGACCGCGAGCTCGAGCCCATGATAGTGACCATAGAGGAAGGCGTTACTCCGGAGCTCGTCAAGCACACGGGACAGGAATTCAACTACGTTCTCGAGGGCTCGCTGCGCGTTATAGTGGGCGAGAAAGAATATTATCTCCGTAGCGGCGACAGTCTCTATTTCGACGCCACTTTGCCGCACGCGCAGGTGGCTATGGAGAAATTCGCAAAATTCATCACTGTAATTCAGAGATAAAGCGTTATCGCGGAAAACGGGCGCATATAATTACTTTTACGGAGGAGAAACGTAATGAACAGAGCAGAGTTTATTTTCGCGGCGATCGACGTGTTGTTCCACCCCATGCAGAATTACATAAGCAGAAAGGGCGTTAAATGCGTCAAAGATTTGAGCTACGACGACCGGTACAAGGACTGCAAATTCGATATATATTATAAAGAAGGCGCCAAAGAGCCGATGCCCGTCATAGTGAACATTCACGGCGGCGGCTTCGTTAAAGGTGACAAAAAACACCGCAAGAGCATATCGCACCTTTACGCGGACAGGGGCTGGTTCGTGATGAACATTAACTACAGGCTGAGCCCTAAATACGCGTTTCCCGACGTTATAGAGGACTGCATAAACGCGCTCAACTATTTACCGACGCTTGCCGAAAAATACGATCTCGACCTTACGAAGGTGGTGACGACGGGCGATTCAGCGGGCGCTTACGCCGCGGCGGAAACGGAAGCGGTTATTACCAATCCGGCGCTTTCGGCAAAGCTCGGAATGCCCGAATGCAAGGTGAAGCCCGCGGGAATGGTGTGTTTCTGCGGACCGTACGACCTCGTGGCGGCAATGGGCGCAAAACTACCTTTCGGGCTGGTGCGCTCGATAGGCGAGAGCTTCCTCGGAATGAAGCTCGCGAAAGATTTCTCGAACGTCAAAGAATACGAGTATATCAACGAGGTCAGTCCTTCGGTGTTCGTCAATTCCGATTGGTGTCCCGCCGTGCTTACTATGGCGAAGAAGGACGTATTCTGCAAGGGACACGGCGAAATACTTTACGATAAACTGAAGGAAGCGGGCGTACCGGTACGCGAAGCGCACTCGGTGAAACTCATAGACAACCATTGCTACCACTTCAATTTCTGGACGAAAGCTAGCAAGGAGACGATGAAGACGGTTTACGAATTCCTCGACGAGCTGTACGCGAAATAAGGAAGTGAACAGAGAAGGGATTTGAAAAATAAGGTAGGAAAATATTTGACAAAGCGCGTATAAGCGGCTATAATATCGATTGTGCTCGGTAGTCGAGCGCGATCGTATATGCGCCTTTAGCTCAATTGGATAGAGCGTTGGTCTACGGAACCAAAGGTTAGGGATTCGAGTTCCTTAAGGCGCGCCAAAAGGGAGCACCGTCGTGGTGCTCCCTTTTTTGCGCGCCTTAATAAGCACTTGTCCCCCGCAACGCATTTATTGCGTTGCGGCGGGATGCGTTAGTTTCGCCCGATAGGGCGAAACCTGGCGGCAAACCGCCGAAGCATATCAAAAAGCAAAAAATATACAAAGACGAAAAGAATATATCCGTACAAAAGCAACTGCCGCTGTTCCTTA
>CALVOD010000030.1 GCA_944350065.1 uncultured Clostridia bacterium | reverse complement strand
AGTTCCGATTTAAGCACGGTGAACGATATTTCGTCATGGACGTCGTTATAGTTTTCGTTGCCTTTAAGCGTAGCTCTGACGCGGAAGGTCCCCGCCTGTAAAGCGCGGAACACGCCGTCTGCGTCAATCTCGCCCGCCGTAGTCAAACCGTCGCCCGTAACGAGCTCGAATGTCTTTTCGGAATCGACAAGCGTTCCGCCGTCAACGGCAAAGGAAAGATTATCGGTAAAACTCGCTTCTGCTACGGCTTCGTCGTCTTTGAGAAGAACTACGCTTATCGCCTGCTGATCCGCTTTTTCCACGACGAATTCCTGCGAAGCGTTGACTATCGAATAATTCTTATTGTCGAAGTTCTCCACGCAAACGGCGTATGCGCCGGCATTTTTCACTTCGTAAGCGGCTTCGCCGTCGAGATATATTTTAAGATAATCGGTTACGGAAACGGATTTGCCCAATGCGTCGGTGAACTGCGCGCCGAGCGTAAACGCGGAATCGCTGTAAACGAGCGCCGCCGTATCCGCGGGTTTTCCGTCAACGGTGTAGGACACGCTTACTTCGCGCGGTACGACCGTATATATTACGTACTCGTTGCCGTCCGCGTCCTTCTCCGCGCCGTATATGTGCGGAACGTAGTGCTCCGTGTCGCCGCTTACGGAAGATATGGTCACTTTATAAATACCTACGTCGCCTTTGGAATAGTCGGTGTCGGCTTTGTAGCCTCCGCTACCGTCCGGAACTACTTTTTCGAATTTGAAAGAAGGATTGACCTGCGCGCCGACGACGTCGTTGATGACGTTCCACTCGGAGAATACCGGTTGCGTCGCGGAATAAATCCCGGTAAGGCTTACGGGCTTGAAATACACGTCGCGCTTGGTTATTTCGCCCACGCCGTTAAGCGTGACGCTTGAAGGCGCCGTATAGTTGGAAGCCGCCCTGCCGGACAATTCAAAGGTGTACGTGACGTCCGCCTTTGCGGAGCCGGTTATGTCTTTGGTGCTGAATTGCATATCCGCCATTACGGACACTTCGTCTCCGGGATATATACCGCTCACTATAGCGGCGTCCACGGCGACGGATTCGGCAAGGTCGGAATTGTCCCACTGCTTCGTCACTGTCAAGCCCGAAACGTCGGATATGCCGAGAGGCGCGCGCGCTATCGTGAAGGAAACGCTTCTCGAGCCTACGCGCACGTTGTATTCGTTATAATAGACGATCAGGAAAGTGTAAGAAACGCCGTTCGCGGAAGCGTTCACGGGGGCGCTGCCGCCCGAATACACCACTTCCGTGCTGAAGCCCGCGGGCACGCCGGAAAGCCAGCTCACGTCGAAAGTAACGGGTTGAGCATTATAAGTGTGCACGCTCGGGAAATGCGACTCGTCGTAAGCTATAGCCGCGGTTTCCGCATTCAATACGGACGTGGAGTCCTGCTGAACGGTATCGGTATAGAGCACCGAAGAAGACTGAGACTCGTAAGAGTAAGCGCCCGCTCCGGAGCCGCCGCTTATCGACTTGAGGTAATATCTGTCGGGAACGGTTACTACGAGACGGTAAGTCTGCCCGATATAATAATATCCGCTCGCGGAGCCTGTTTCGCGGAAAGCGAGCGTCGCCACTCCCGTGGAAACGGCGGAAATCTCTTTTACGAAACGCGCGTAAACGATATTGGCGTTATACGCACCCGACGCAGGCGCGACAAAAGAATTGCCGTGAGCGAGCACTTCTTCCGTGGAGAGCCTGTACTCCGTCTGCCAGCCGGAAGAAGGCGAAGCGACGAAGGAGACGGTTCCGCTCGAATCCTTGGAGGCGGTCACGGTACCGCAAGCCGTATCCACGCGGAGCACCGCTCCGAGGTTATTCGAAGTAAGGAAGCGATTGACTTTATTGCCGATCTTATCGGGGGCGAGGTACCAGACGTTGGAGACGGAATTAACCGTTCTGCCGTTACCGACGAAGCCGTACATCGTGGAAACGTTGTCGGGCGCTACCAACGTGACGGCGCTCAATACGGAATCGTAGGAGCCGCGCTCGTCGTAGCCGACTATACCGCCGGAATTGCCGTATTGCGCTTCCACCGTAGCGTAACTGGCAATATTGGCGACTACGGTATTTGCGGCGTAGCCGATAAGGCTGCCTATGTAATTCCCGCCGCTGACCACGCAGTCCGCGGCAATGGTGAGGTTGCGTATTTCCGCGCCCGCAACCGTATAGCCGAAGAAACCGAGATAATTATTCCGTCCCGAATCTGAAGAAATATCGAGTCCGCGTATCGTGCGGTCGGCTCCGTCGAAAACGCCGCCGAAAGGTCTGTTCTGCGAAGAATTGCCGGCGTAAATACCTATCCCGGAAAAATCTGCGGAAACCGTCACGTCCGAAGTAAGGCGGAAATAACCTCCGGTATAGCTTTCGGAATACTCGTTGACGGCGGTGGCGAGGTTGTCGAGCTGTTGCGCGTTAGAAATGAGATAAGGATTTTCCGCGCTTCCCCAGACAGCCTGCGAGGCGCGGTCGATGCCGAACATTCTGACGGTGACGGCTGCGGACAACGCGTTGTCGTCCGCGTCTTCCGCGTCGAATACCTGCAGCAACGGTCCGGTATAGCCGGTATGGTCGTTGAGTTGATATTTTCTTACCCAGTAAGAGGCGGTGCCCTGTCCGAAAAGCTCCGTAAGCGCTGCGGAATCAAGCTGCTGCGAAGTCATTCCTTTAAAAGTGGAAGTGTCTGCGGGCGCCGAAACGGAGGGCGAAGAAGCGCCGAGCGCCTTAAGGGAAGGATTGACGGAAGAATTGTAATAGCAATAGGAATGGGCTGTGGAAGAAAGCTGATTACCGATGATACCGCCTACGTTATACGCATTTTGCACGGAAACGCTCACCGCGCATTGGGCGTAGCTGTAAGAAAGCGAGCCTTTAGAATCGTTCACGCCGATAAGTCCGCCCGCTTTGGCGTTGTTGGTGCCGGCGTAAACGTAGCCGTTGGCGAAGCATCTCGTAACGGTGCCCGCGTTATATCCTACGATACCGCCCACGGTATCGCTTGCGGTGAGGGAGCCTTCGAAGAAACACTGCCTCACTGTACCAACGTTGTAACCTACCAGACCGCCCACATATTGCGAAGTTCCCTTGCCGTAATTGGCGTTAGAAATGCCGGTATCCTCTATTGTGCCGCCGGTGCCGACGTAGCCGAACAAACCGACGTATTTATCGTTCGCAAGCGGCGCCACGGAGGAATTTTCCGTTATGCGAAGGTTATAAATTATATTGCCGTTTCCATTGAATTGGCCTGTAAACGGCTTGGTACTCGTACCTATCGGGGCGAATTTCAATTCGCTTGTCGCAAGCTCGTCGAGGTTTATCGAAGCGGTCAGCGAATAATGAGAGACGCGGTAAGTGCTGTCGGAGCCGTTATTGACGAGATCCGCCATTATCGCGAGGTCTTCCGCGTCGGAAATAATATAGGGATTCAATTCCGTACCGGCGCCGTTGAGGGTGCCTGCGGCTTCGGCGCCGTGCGCGTCGCCCGCGCCCGCGCAAAAGAAAATCCCCGCGCAAATCGCGACGAACAACGTGAATATTACCGATAAAACTGTCCGACTTTTCGTAGCAGAATACATAGGCGCACCTTTTAACGTACCGAAATGCAACAGCACGCGGCATAACGTAATAAATATATACGGGTAAATTGTAACATACGCGGGCGCGCATTTCAATACGGTTTCGTAAATTTACATTAAATAATATGCGCGGAAGCGTGCGCGCGCGAAAGCGGAGACCGGTTAAAAACGCTTTTATCCTCGTAGAAATTCCGCTTCGCGCGCGCTTGCGGCTCGAAAAAAGCCCTTCCGCATCGCGGAAGGGCAGAGCCGTAAGAGGATTGTAAAGTGAAATTTTTACAATTATTTTCCCTTGGCACGTTTCTTTTCGCGCACGAGAACGATCATACCCCTGCGTCCGGGCAGGCGCAAAGGCTTGTTGAAATTAACGCGTTTCTTCTTTTGCAGGCCGCTTATTTCGGGGGCGTAAACTCGTTTGCCGACGGTGGTAAAACCGAGTTTGTTTTCGATACCTATTTCGAAACGGGTGCTCTTGGCGTTCTCGTTGTAAATTGCCACGAGCATATCGCCGCCTTTGATGAAACTCGTGCACCGTACGGTGGGCGTGTCCACGCGGACGGGGTTGGAAGAATCCCAGTACCCTTTCATCTCCGCTTTTTCAATACCGAAACCGAGCATAATCTTATTCAGATCGGCGAGCGCGGCGCTCGTCTCCTCTTCTTCGCCGTATCTCGGCAACATCCCGAAAATGAGACTTCTGCAAATACCTGCGTCGAATCTGCTGTCTGCGCAAAGTCCGTACGGTATGCCCGACGCTTCCGCCAGCACGTAGTCTGCGGAACGCTCGACGTCGTAATCCTCTGCGTAAAGTTTATCGACGAAAGGCAAAGTTTCCGCATAAGCGTTCAACGCGCTCGCATAACCGTTGCCCGCGTCGAACCTGTTGTTGAAGCCCAATTCCACGAGTCCTTTTACTCCGCGCTTGCGCTTCACGCATTTGGCTAAGCGCTCCGCCGTCGCGCGAGTGAAAGACGGATTTCTCATGCTTATCGCGTTGAGGTCGGCGTTGTCGATAAGATAATTCGCGCCCTCCACGAAATAGTTTTCGGCGCGGGAGCCGGGTACGGTAAGCAACGTGGAAGCGTCATTGTCGCCGCCTGCGCCCTTTACGCAAGGCTGTACGCAGCTCGAGTATTCGCTGTCGGATACGGGCATGCGCAGAAGTGCTTCGTCGCCGAGCGAATGATAGACGCAAGCCTCGACGGAATCCGCCGCTATCTCTCCGGGAGTATAAACTATTGCCAACCCTATTTTGCGTTTATGGGCTTCCAAAGCGAGTTCTTTGAGAGCCTCAATTCCGTCAAACGGAGAATTTATACAACGGTTCAGCTCGCCGCCGTACTGGAGGTCGAGATACTTCATACCGTCCGCTTCGACGCGCGCGAGCATCTCGCCGTAATTGGCGGCTATTCTGTCTTCCGCAAAGCGGTTGACGAAGGCGTCTGCAAGATTGAGCGGCTTAAACGGGGTGAGATGCACCGTGAAGCGGTAGGTCTTGGAATCGCCGGCCGCAAAGATTGTTTTGCCGGTATAAGCGGTAAATTCCGCGCCGTCGTCGGTACGCGTAACGCGCACGCCGCCCTTACCGAAGTTGTCCCACTCGTCTTCCTTGCGGGCGGCGTAAGAGAATCTGCCGTATGCGGGCGCGCAAGCGTTTTTGTCCGCGTTGAAAGATATGCGTGCGCCACAGTTCACGTCGCCTATATAGAAGGCGTCGGAATATACCCCGGAGGTGCGTTTGTATTCGACGTTATCGGTAAATCTGCCGCCCTCTCTGCCGAAGCCTGCAAAATAATCGGCGGCTTTGAAATACGCCTTGAGGCAGACGTCTTCGACTATCACGTCGGAGTCTGCGGTCAGTTTTATTTCGTAGCGGAAGACGCCCTCGTAAGCGGCTTCCGCAGTTACGTCGATACGCAGTTTTTCGCTTCTGCCGTCGGCGGTAAGCGTAGCCGCGCCCGCGCGCGCGGCAATTTTAAGTTTATTGTATTTGAATTTCTGTCCCGCCGCGAGGAATTCCATCGGGCGATAGAACAGCTCCTGTTGCACTTCGTCCGTGAGCGCGTTGGACTCGCCGAAACGGCTCTCCACGTTTTCGATCAGTCCGTCGTTGCCGAGCAACGCCCTCTTGCCGGTAAAGCCTATGGCGTTTTTCTCCAACGAAATGGCTTCGAAGCCCTTAACGATTTTCTTGTCCGCGCAGAGGGTGGAATTCAGCCATTTGATACGCGCGCGCGTTCTGCCGTCCTCGGTTCCCTGACTGAATACGAGCTCGTCGTCCACGGTGAAATTGAGTTTCAATTTAACGTTGCCGACGCTTACCACCGTGTAATATTTGCCGATATCGGCGCGCGAAAGGTCGAATCCGAAAAACAACGGTTGCAAAACGCCTGCGGAAACGCTCAATTTGCGGGTGAATTTTTCGCCCGAAGCGCTCACGCCGCCCGCGTTGAAACAGGTGACCGCGCGTTCGACGGCTTTACCGCCCGCGGCGTTCTCGAGCGCGCCCGTGGTTACGGACACCGCCCTGCTGTCGTATTCGGGATCCATTAAAAGCTGTACTACGTAATACTCGTGCCGCGAGGCGCGGAAATCGAATTCCTTCGCGGGCGAAAGCCCTTCGAGTATCCTTCTGTCCTTGTAATCAGTTACCGCCGTCGAGCGGTCCAATGCGTAGAATTTCATATTACTCCGTTATCTGATTTGTTTTCAACACTTCTTCTTCGAGTGAAGTGAAAGGTATCATCTTGAAAGAATAGGTATAGCTGCGGTTACATTTAAGCCTGTATTCGGGCAAGGTCATAGGACCGCAGCTCGCGCTGCCCACGCCGCCCGTGAAGCCGTCTATCGAATAATAATTCACTTCGGGGTCGATAACGACGTCTTCGCGGTGTTTGAAGCCGGTGAGCGCCTCGTCGGAATACTCCTTGGCGCCGAAATTGAAGGGCGCGAAATCGGCAAGGAACATCAATCCCTCTCCGGAAGCGTTGCGTACGGCGGCGTAGCGCACTTCGGTACGGTTACCGGACTCCTGCGGTCTGATATAAGGCTCGACGAAGTCTTTTACGTCCGCTCTGTACACGCCTATTCTCGCGTGCGCTTTGAAATCGGGATAACATTCCTTATCTCCCCTGCCGTAGTACACGACGTCGCGGAATTCCTTTTTCATTTCGACGGTCTTACCCACCCGAGGGAGTATCGGACCGAATTTAACGAAGGGCGTAACGGAGCTTTCCGCTCTGATTATGCCGCTCGCGAATACCGTGTAAACGTCCTTGACGGTGAGCACCTTTCTGCCGCCCGACGCGTACATTCCGTTGACCGCATTTATTTCCACTCTGTCGGCGTAAACCTGATAATTGAAGGAATCGTTGCGCGAAATAAGCGCGTTGTATCCGTATTCCTTCCATCTGCGGTAGAAACGCATATCGTTGTCGCTCGGCGCGCGGAAAATGTTGGTATAGAATCTGCCTCTGCCCGCTTTGGCGGGTTTGTCTGCCAAATAAGAAATTCCGTTGTACACGTAGCTCGCTATGGCGCCCGTAGTGCGGTCGAAGCGCACCGTGCCGTTATCGAACGCCACTTCGAGTATGTCGCCGTAGGGCTCCGCCGAAACCTTTTTACCGTGTATCGCGCGTACCTCGGTAAGCGCGCTGTGTACTTCGAGCTGTTCGAACGCCACGAGTCTTCCGCCGTCATAATAGTCGAGGTTGATCATCGTGTCGCCGCCTCTGACGTCGAAATTAAGGTTGTAAACGTGCTTGGAACGCGGCTCGATATCGCAAGGGAATTCGAATTTAAATACGGCTTTTCCTTCGAACATTACCGTACCTTTTACGGTGATATACGAGGAATTGCGGAAATAATTGCGGTTCGTAAGCTCTATTATACCCGCGTCCACGAGCCTCGCTTTGACGGGACGATAGCAATTCTTGAGGTTGTACGCCCCGGTAGACGGCGTGCGATCGGGATAGAACAGACCGTCTACGCAGAAATTGCCGTCGTGGGTATATTCGCCGTGATCGCCGCCGTAAGTGTATTTGTACGGCTTGTCGTCGCCGTGCAGGACAGCGTGATCGACCATCTCCCATACGCAACCGCCCATAAGCTCGTCGTATTTGAAGAAGGTATTGACGTATTCCTCGAGGTTGCCGGGTCCGAGCCCCATCGCATGAGCGTATTCGCACAGAATAAACGGCTTGGCTTTGATGGCTTTGCGAGAGCCGACCACGTAGAAATCCTTTCTGCTCGGATGCCCTTCCGCGGCTTTGATGACCGCCCTCACGTCCGGATACATCGCGCTTACCACGTCGTAAGCTCCCCTGCGGGTGCGAATGACGCCTTCGTAATGCACGGGTATAAGCGTAAGCGGTTTAAGTTTTTTATAGCAGTAATCCTGACAGCGTACGCCGCCCGATTCGTTGCCGAGGGACCACAGTATCACCGAAGGCGAATTGCGGTCGCGCATATACATTCCTTTCACCCTGTCCCAGTAATGCTCTTTCCATTTGAGGCGGTTGCTTATCTGACCGGGCGTGCGCGTTCCGTGCGTCTCGATATCCGCTTCGTCGATTATGTATAAGCCGTAATAGTCGGCAAGCTCGAGGAAAAGCGGATCGGGCGGATAATGCGAAGTGCGTACGGTATTTATATTGTATTCTTTGCAGAGCCGTACGTCGCGCTCTATCTCCTCGGGAGTAAGGTAATAGCCCGTTTGGGGGTTGGTATCGTGATGGTTAACGCCGAGAACTTTGATATTTTTGCCGTTGAGCTTATATACTCTGCCCTCTATCGTTATCGTCTTGAACCCCACTTTCTTGCGGATACATTCGATGACCGTGCCGTGAACCGACAGCGTTATCGTCAGATCGTACAGGCGCGGAATTTCGGCGCTCCATTCCTCCACCTTGAGCGAATTGAGCATTATTTTCGCGCACGAAGCCGCTTCCACGCTGCGGATAGCCACAAGTCTGCCGTTGTCGGTAAGCGTTACCGTCACGCTCGCTCCGTCGAAATCCACTACCGTCACGTTAATGATTGCGTCGTAGAGATTGTTGCGCTTCGTGGTGAAAAATTCAAAATCGTATATGAAAGTCTTTTCGTTCACGAAAAGCAGTACGTCTCTGAAAATTCCGTTGTTACGGAACATATCCTGGTCCTCGAGATAGGAGCCGTTGCACCATTTGTGCACCACGACCACGAGCTCGTTTTCGCCGAGGCGGAGATGCTCGTCGAGATAATACTCCGCAGTATTGTGAGAACATTCGTTGTAGCCGACGTAATTGCCGTTGACGTAAATTTCCGCGTTGCTCGCCACGCCGAGGAAAGAGAGGATATAGCGTTTGCCGAGGTCGTTTATCTGGAAAAATCTGCGATAAACCCCTACGCTGTTATATTGTTTGTCGCCGACCTTGTAGGTTTCGCCGTCGACGGCTCCCGAATAAATACCTTCGGCGGTATTGATCGGAGGACGCGGAGGGGTGCAAAGATAAGGATATTTGATGTTCGTATAGAAAGGCGGTTCGTACCCCGTGAATTGCCAGCAGGACGGCACTTTCACCTTGTCGAAGCGCACCGCGTCGGTATCGAATACCGCAGGCACCTCCCTGTTATTGCGGTAATACACGAAATCCCATTCGCCGTTGAGAACGACGACCTTCTCGCTCAAATACCTTTTATTGAGCAAAGTCGCCGCCGCGGCTTCTTTTTCGCTCGGGAAGGGTATGAAATACGCCCTCTGATCGAGACGGTTGTCCTTAAAGACTTTGAAATTCTTGTAATTTGCCTTATCTTTGATACGGTATATCATAATCCCTCCGTGGATTTTAAGTCGTATGGAAGTTTAGGGAAGCGTCAGGCGTTCTCGTTGCGCGCCACGGCTTCCGACGCGACGTGCAGTCCGGTATTCGAAGAACTGTCCGTCGTAATTACCGGCATAACGGAGCCGGTTATCTTCTCGTAAGTCACGTTGCCGGTAAACCGCCCGGCGATACCTCCGGCATAAGCGTTATATAGCGAATACACTCCGATAACGCTGTCTTCGGCGATACCCGCGCCGCGCAGGCGCATCGCGAGCAAAGTGGAATTCTCAGCAATACCTACTATACCGCCGGTGTACGAAGCGATTTTGCCGAGAGTTACTTCGAGTTTACCGCCGAAAGCGACGTTCGCGAGCGAATGGTTCTCGACTTTGCCGAAAATCCCGCCTGCGAATACCGTTATGCCGCCGTTATCGCCCGATACGACGACCTTCAGGTCGCCGTAAGAATAAAGTCTCGCGCCCTCGTCGAGCTCCGTAAAGGAATTCACTTGATCGTATTCCTTCGTAAGTACGCCCGCCAGCCCGCCGAAATAAACTCCCGCGATATTCGCCGCGTCGGTTCCGGTGAACGCTACGCTACCGTAGTTACGGCATTCGCGCAACGAGGTATTGACAATGCCGCCCGCGATACCGCCTATTTTGACGTCCCCTGTCGCCTTTACGTCGATAACGAGACGTGAGGTGCAGTACGATATCAGTTTAAGGTTGTCGAAGGCTTCGTTCTTGCGTCCTATCGACGAAGCGTAGCCCACGAGACCGCCGACGTATATTATGTCGTTTTTCGAAAGCGCGGCGTTAAGGGTGAAATTTCCTTCCGCCGTACAATACGAAATATCGGAATTTCTCGCCGTACCCGCTATGACGCCGTAATTACCGTATAAATCCGTCGCGGCCGACACGTTTACCGACGTAAATTCTATCCCCGAAATATGCGCTCCGTACAGCTCCGTGAAAAGTCCGCCCGCTATGCCGAGCCCTTTGATTTCGTGATGATTGCCGTAGAGATTGCCGCTGAAATAAGCTATTCCATGCGTAACCCCCGTCATATCGATATCCGCGGTCAGCACGTAGGTGCCGCTTCCGCTAAGCGAGGTAAGCGCCGAAGCGTTCCCTATTTTTCCGTCTATCGCGGCAACCGTTACGTTAACGACGGCAACGGTGACGTTTTTATAGCTGTATTCGTACAGCGCTGCGGCGCCCTCGACAGGCTCGCCCGAAACGTATAGCTTCAAATCGTCGGCAAGCGTAACGCCTGCCGCGGGAATTTTCACGGTACAAACCAGTTCGTCGAGTGCAAGCTCCCCTTTGAAAGAATCGTCTATATAAAATCCGACGGTATCCGAAGGATCGATATAATACGAATAGCGTTTCAGTTCGCTCGGAACGGTAGCGTTGCCGTCCTCGTCGCGCGTAAGCCAAACCACGGCAGTAACCGTCCCCGCTATTATCAGCGCGAGCGCAACGCATATAACCGCGATGAGTATAGCGCGTTTCTTTTTGTCGAGCGGCTTGCGCTTTGCCTTGCCGTCGCTTGTGTCGGATACGCTTTCCGCGCCGACGTCGGTTTTGTTTATTTTTTCAGTTTCGCTCATTACGCTGTCCGAGAATTATTCCGCGCGTACGCGGTACGCACAATTATAAATAATTATAATATATTCCCTCGCCCCTGTCAATAAGCGAAGCCTCTCTCACTTATTCTCGCCGCATAAAAAAACGGCGCATAAGCGCCGTTCGTTTTCAAGAAAGCGGAATTTATCTCCTTCCGGATACGGGACGCGCGCCGTTTGCGGGACGCCGAACGCGCCTTGCGGGCATCGCGGCATAAGGCTTTTTGTTCATAAAATAAGCGCGGTATATGCTGTTTATACGTTTTTTCGCGTTCTCGAGATTGGCGGCGTGCGGTATGCAAATGTACCCCGCGCGGTCTATCTTGTTGTCGTATCTTTGGAAATTTTTGTTTATGTTGACGTAAATGTTTCCGTTGGTGCAATGCAGTATGCCGAAAAGTATTTTACCCAAATAAATGAGGTCGCAATCGTAACCTTTATCCAGAGTCATGCCCGAACTCAATATAAATTCGCGGATATTCTCGTAAATATAGAGGTTTTCCGTTTTAAGTTTATTTATGTTCACGCCTTCGGGGAAGGGACTGCCCATCTGTCTCGATTTAATGCGGATGATGAGGAAGACGAGCGGAATTCCGAGCATAATGAGCGCAAGAAGCAAAAGCGAAAGATATGTCAGCCAGGTCTCCGCCGCAAGATATTCCGAAATAGTGCCGAGCACAGGAATATGCGCCACGTATACGCCCATGAATTTCCCGGAGTCTATCGTGACGGAATGCATCGTGTCGTCGTCGAGGTCGTGAGTATGGTAAACGGTTTCGCCGTTATAGTCGGTCTCCGAAAATTTGAAGACCTGCGTAATTATTACCGTTTCCGCGTCGTTTTTGTAATAGAAAGCGATGATATCGTTTTCTTTGAGGTCGGCTGCCGCCACCTCTTTGACCAAAACTTTGGAGCCCTGCTCGATATACTTCATCACGTCGCCGTCGGCTATGTCGTATTCGTCGATCTTCTCCACCTTGTCGGTAAAATCGTAGAAACGATAGCCTGCTATGGTTGCGTCCGTATCGAAGATGTTAAGATAAAACACGATAAAAAGTACGGCGAAAAGTATCGCCATAAAAAATAGCGCGATGGCAGGTGTGGCAATCTTTTTCTGTTCCGATAAATTACGCATCGTTCATCCCTTGAGGCAAAACCTCCGCATAGATATTGATATTATAAA
>CALVOD010000029.1 GCA_944350065.1 uncultured Clostridia bacterium | reverse complement strand
CTGAAACGTTAATTCTTAGATATTTCAAGATTATTTTAGTATGTCTACTCTTTATGCAGTTGTCAAGGTGCAGGAGTTTGCCGCTTACGCGGTCTGGTAGGCTGAAGTGGACTCGAACCACCGACCTCGCGCTTATCAGGCGCGTGCTCTAACCTGCTGAGCTACCAGCCTATATCCGATTGGTGGAGATATGCGGATTCGAACCGCAGACCCCCTGCTTGCAAAGCAGGTGCTCTACCAACTGAGCTATACCCCCATGCCGCAAGTGCCGTTCTTTATAAGGTACGAACGCTGCCTGTTTAATCGGCAGCTTTGTTATAATAGCATCTATTGCAATCGTTGTCAAATACTTAGCGGTAATTTTTATGAATTATTTTACTTCGGGCACTCCGCGCCGCAAAAAATCCTTCGCGCACCTGCGCGCAAGCGGCGGCGCGCGCGCAAAAATCAATATCTTATTCAATATCTTATCGGACTCTTAACCGTAGCAAAGCCGGCGCTCTCCTCTAACGCCGACGCTGTCGCGGATTGACCGCCGCTGCGAATAACCCCTTTAAATTCCGTTAAAACGCGGTCGTTTAGCGCAATAAGACCTTGACAGGGTGGCGCAAATATTGTAAAATGCGAGTATAGCACAGCGAGGTAGGAGATATGATTTTCAGAGTCATCAAACGTCTTTACGAAAAAAACGGTGATTTTGCCCTGCGCGACGAAATCGGCAATATGATATGTAAAGCCGCATACATAGAGCAAGGCTATTATATTTACAACAAACGCGGCTCGCAGATAGCGCAGCTCGTATTCAACGGAAACAATACGGCGATGCTGTCTGTTATAAGCGATATGCCCGCATATCCCGGAACGGTGCGTATGACGGCGCTCGGCGTGGACGAATTCGTATTCGACGCCAACGTCATAGATCGCGGCGACGACGAGTTCATCTCCAAAATACGCGGCAAAGCGGCGCACAGGTTTTCCGTATGGGGCAAGCCTTCCGCCTACGGTTACGA
Source organism: uncultured Clostridia bacterium (assembly GCA_944350065.1). Taxonomy (GTDB): domain Bacteria; phylum Bacillota; class Clostridia; order Christensenellales; family DTU072; genus Stercoripulliclostridium_A. Next base: position 11,235 of record CALVOD010000029.1, on the reverse strand, counting down.
CATATACGACGGTTCGGATATAGTGGCGAACGTAATCCCCTATCCGCAAGACGACGAAATCTACCAGGTTCGCGTGAACGAAAACAGCAATCTGCTGTACGTATTCATGATATGTCTCGCGGCGGAAAAGCTCAATGCAGACTACGGCAAAAAGAAAAAATAATTAAAAAATCCGCTATCGAAATCAACGTGCGGCGCCGCTTAAACGGCGCCGTTTGTTTTGCGAAAAAATCTATTCGGGGTTCCTCTACCGCAGTATTGAGTTGCCTTAACGGAAAAATTCATTCGTACAATTCCCCTTTTACCGTCTCGACGGAGACATGGCGGAACGGTGAAACCGACTTTAATCTTTTACGGTTTCATAATATTTACTATTCACCGCCATATCGATCCGTGACGAAAAGAATCGTTCGTATTTATTTGGCGGCTCGCGCCTTGCGCGGGCGGCTACCTGTTATCGGAGACGGCGCATGAAGCACCCGTGCGTATATGCCGCTTCGCGCGTCGTCGCATTGTTTTGCGCAGCAAAAAAAGGCTCTCCGTGAGGGGAGAGCCTTCCGTTGGTTTGTCCGTCCGTAGGGAAGATCAATAACGTCTTCTGTTACGCTCTTGCGTCGCCATATAGAACGTGCGCTCGTAAACAGACATACCCTTAGTGACCTCTGCGTCTATTTCGCTGTAATCCACTTCGGGTTTCGCGTTAGCGTTATTCTGCTCGTTCTCGCCCTCATCGTCTTCTTCTTCGCCTCCGAATTCTTTAAGGCGGAGAGCTCCGACGGCTACGCTCGAGAAGACCACCACGGCGCCCCAGATATACAGCCATTGACGCGCGGGGAATATCGATATAACCGCGAACAGGAGATGGTTGCTGTTGAGCCACGCGCTCTTCTTATAATCCCACATACCTCTCGTTTCGACGGTGGAGGATATGACGAGTTTGAAGTCGCCGTTACGGGCGTCTAAGCCGATGTAAATGGGCGTGCCTGCCAACGCGTCGTCCGCGATACAATCGTTAAGAGTATTCAGAACGGAAACTATGGCTTCGGGCATCAATCCGGTAACTCCGAGGATCGTCGTTTTGATATCGTCGGACAGTATTCCGCCGAGATCTATTTCCATAGGAGTGCCCTGCATATCGAGTATGGACCACTTGACGAGATAGTCTTCGCCGCGATCGGCTGCGCCTTGATACGCATAGTTGAAATCGTCGTCCTTATAGGGATTGGGTACGAGTTCGTACTCGAGCATGTACGGCAGATCCTGGAACTCGCGCTCGTTGATTATAAGATGTACAAGCACCGGTATCGTAAGACGTCCGCCGTCGGCAAGGTTGATCCACGGACCTTTGAACGTGACGTAGCCGTTCTTATCCATAGACTTGAAGTTGGTCGCGATAAGCTCCTGCACTTCGGGAGCGCTGTAACCGACTTCGAGCCAGTAATCGAGAGAATATTCGTTATCTAAGTTCTTGTTCTTGTAGTTGAGTTTGATGAACTCGTCGAGCAGGTTGCTATGCACTTCGGATTGAGCCGCATAGTTTTCGCGCAGGTCGTCGAAGCCTATCGTGCCCGAAGTAGCGGAATTGAGAATGTCGGGAAGCAGCTTCGGTATATCGATAACGAGCCACAGTCCCGCCGTCATTACGAAAGACACGATTACGAGCGCTATCACGCCGCCCATAACCTTTTTGCGGTTGCCGGCATTTTTCTTGGCTTTGACGCCGGTGATTATGAAAGCGATAAGGTATACCAACGCAAACACTCCGGCGAGAATTATTCCGACGTAGGGCCAGAAGCCGTAGGTGGAACCTTCCTGTATGACGGTAAGAGATTTCCATACCACGAACCCGAGCAACGCAGGGAAGCCAATAAGGAACAAAATTATTTTAAGAAATCTTTTCATTACCGGTTACCTCCTTCCGTTTTGAGGGTGAGTTTGGCGTACTGTTTGTCTATCTGCGCAGTGAAGAAGTAAGCCGCCATAAGGGTGAACACTATAACCGCGCTCATTTTGAGAGCTATTTCGCGCACAGCGAAAATCGGATAATATTCGTTCTGAAGTTTTTGTTCGAAATCCCATTTGTTGAACATATAGAGCAGATCTTCGCCGCTGTAAGGATTGAGCGTGCCGCTCGTGCTCATCGTAATTTCGCCTACATACTCGTTGCCGTTGGCGTCGGGAGTTCCGACGAGTACGGAGCCCAAAGTCGCGCCGTGAACGGTGGCGTAATACTTAGCATACGCATAGTCGCGCAGGTTGGCGTCCTCGATAAAGTAGTACACGGGGTACGTCATCGGGGACTGGTAGCTGCTGAAATTGACGAGCAGACCGAAAAGCATATCCTTAGTCAATTCGGTAGCGCCCTCTTCGCCGAGCAATCCCGCGAGCATACCGCCGAGAGACTGTCCGCTCAAATTGATTTTGTTGACGACTCCGAGAAGAGTGTCGACGTCGAGGTCCTTATTCAATATCGCGAGAAGTTGGTCGATGATCGCGCTGATACCTTCGCTGCTACCGTCGCCTTTTCCGGCAAAAACGCCCAACAGCGTCTTGAGTTCCGCGTTGTTGCCGAATTTCTCGCCTATTACGCTGAGGATACTGTTGAGTCTTTCTTCGGTGAGATAATACTTGGTCGCGCTTCCGTCTTCACCGTAAGCGTCCTCGTACTCGGTAGGAGAAGTGATGTATTCGAAGCCTTCCATCGCAAAGCTCGACGCGGACGCTCCCCTCTTGTATTTATTCCAATCGCTGTTAGCGTTGGATTCGAGTTTGGCGAGCACTTTGGCGAGTTCTTCGTCGATATCTTTGTCTTCCGCCTCGTAAGCGAGTTTATTGGAATAGTAATCGGTAAGGACTTTTTTAGCTGCAAGATAACCGAATCTGTAACCGTCGGAATACATTCCGTTGGCGCTGTAATAAGCGTCGGTCTCCGGGTCGTAAGTCACTTCGGAAAGGTCGGTATTCGCACCGCCCCTGTTGTAATCCCTGGATGCAAATTCGATATTGAATACTTCGAGGAATTCCGCTATTTCCGCGTTGGTTGCGGCGACGAACTCGGAATACTCGGTAATCTGTGTCTCGTAATTTTCCGTTTCCAAGCCTTTCTCCGCCGCAGCGGCAGCGTCCTCTTCGTACTTGCTTTTCAGCAAGAAATCGCTGTACAGGATGGGGGCGATCGTGATCACCGCAGCCACGAGAGCCACGATAACCGCGCGAGCCATACGGTTCTTACGGCAGACGGCGCGCATTAAAAGCTGTACTAAAATAACGACTACCCACATCGCGGCAGCGATCAGAATGCTCAGGGAGCCGTTGATGCCGGTAGTAAGGTTACTGTCGGACAACGGTCTCGCGACGAGCATTACGAGGTGCACGAAGAGCGGGAAGCCGAGCGCGTAAAACAAAACCTGCAAAACGCGCAAAGTGGTAATTTTTCTTCTTGTTTTGACCATTTCGCAATCTCCTTCTCGCATTACTTGGCGGTAAACCAGTATAGTTTAAATTATAAATAAAAAAATATACAATGTCAATACCGATTTTAATTTAAATATTGGAAAAGCGGATAATTTTTTTCAAAATCGAGAAAGGCGTCCCGCCTTGCAAAAATCGGCGCGGTGTAGTATAATCGACACACGCACAGGAGGTAAATATGAATATAACCGTTTTCAACGAATATCATCCCAACGAACAGGGCGGCAAAGCCGCGAAAACCTATCCCGGCGGACTGCATCTTGCGTTGGCGGAGCTGTTCAAGCAGATACCGGACGCGCAGATAAGGACGGCGACTCAGGAGGAGCCTGTGCACGGACTCACGGACGAAGTGCTGGACTCAACCGACGTGCTTGTGTGGTGGTCAAAAGACTGGTACAACGAACTTCTTGAAAGCGTCGCGGACAAAGTGGCTTCGAGGATACTCGAAGGAATGGGCGCGATATTTTTACATTCCGGCAAGAATTCCAAACCTTTCCGCAAGCTGATGGGCACCACCTGCGCCACCAATCCCAACGTACGCGCGAAAGATGGCGGAGAACCCGAAAAACTCTATGTATGCTGTCCCTCTCATCCTATTGCGGAAGGATTTCCCAACGGATACGTTCTGCCTAATGCGGAACCCTATTGCGAATATTTTGATATACCCGAACCCGACGATACAGTCTTTTTAGGCTGGTTCGAAGGAGGCAGCGCGGTGCGTGCCGGAGTGACGTTCAGACGCGGCGCCGGAAAGATATTCTATTTCCAACCCGGGCACGAAACCTATCCCGTTTATCACGACGAAGTCATACGCAGAGTTCTCGTCAACGCGGTGAGGTGGGCGGCTCCCACGCATATTGCCGCTCCCGCGGAAAGCGCCGCGAAATCAAAACCTTCCATCAAGTCCAAGTTGTTCAGATTCCTCAAATGAGCCGCGCGGGCGCACGTCGAAGACGCGTCCGTAAGAGAGCCGCGAAAAAATAAAACAGAAAAGAAAAAGCCGCGTCCGTTCGCGGCTTTCTTATTCGTATACGTCCGAATTCATATTTTCGCGTGCAGCTTCTTCATCGAAGCCGCTTAACACGCCCGCCCGAGCGCCCCGCTTAAACTTAAAGAGGTTTCTCGAGCTTTTTAAGCGCCTTATTGAATACCTTTCTCGCGTACAGTTTATGTACATTGTACTGGAAAGAACCTTTTTTCCAACGCAATTCGGGCTCGGTGAGCATTACCATACCGTAATAAAGTTTCATAAGGCTTATGCGGGTATGCAGTTTGGCGTCGAACTCTATAGGAGCGACGCTGTTGTACCCTTTGACGAAATAGCGGTTGCGCTCGATATTGCCGCAGGGAGCGAGGGTGGCGAAGTCCGCCGCGATATCGCCCCAGAACGCGCGTTCCCAGTCGATAAGTCCCTGATACGTGTAATTCTTGCGGTTCACGAATACGTTACCCGCCCAAAGGTCGCCGTGTACGAGCGAACTCTCGGTAACTTCGGCAAGTATGTCCTTCACTCTGTCGAGCACCGCGTATACGCGGAAAGTGTCGAGCCTCACGTTCTGCACGGTGGCGTCCGCCACTATTTTGTCGATCATCAGTTTATACGCTTCCGCCCAGGTAGGTTTCTGCCCCAGTTGTACGTAGCCGAAACTCTCGCCTTTGATCGCGTGTAATTTCGCAACGTCGGCGCCGAGCTGATACATAACTCTTTTGCGGGCTTTGATATTGGGAAAAGTAAGTCCCTGTAAAGGCGCGTCGAAGCCTTCCGATATAAAATAATCGACGTCGATTTTCTCGCGCGAGGTGTCCGCGAACACTATCGCGGGACGCAATACCTCGCTGCCTTCGAGCGCGGCGTACGCCGCGAGCTCCGCCTTGAGCATATCCTTCTCGTAGCTCAAAGTGGGCGTGGAATCTGCGTTGCCGAATTTCAGATAATATCTCTTTCCGTTGCTCCTTACGGAATATACGGTGTTGAATTCGCCGTTCTCGCATTCCTTGACTATTTCGGCGGGTCCTATCCCGCTTTCCTCGAACAGCTTCTTGGCGTCGTATTTGCTGACGTATTTTTTTGTATTGCTTTCCATATCCGTTCTCCGTTAGCCGCCGAAACCGCAGCTTACTATAATATTATATCCGAACGGTATGCCGAACACAAGTATTTTTGACAACATTCTGCTGTGAGAACGTCAAAATGTGTTTCCAAACGGCTTATTAGGGTACCTTTTCGGGGGGCTAATTTGCGCCGTCGCGCCTTTCGTCGTCCTCCGCGGGAGGCGTTTCGGGAAAAATGTTCTCTTTCGTTTGCTTTTTCGGAAGCGGCTGCATTTCTTTTTTAAGCTCGTTAAGATAGGATATTTTACTTAACGCGAGTGTAAGCGCCACCGCAGCGGGTACAGACACGGCGGGCTGCAAAAGCGAAAGCGGGATATTGCCCACGGCGCCCGCCCAACCGTAATAAAAGCCTTCGAATACTAAATAACCCGCCAACATCACCGCCGAAGCCGCCAATGTGCCGAGAAGCAGTCGAAGGAATTTAAATTTCTTATAATAAAACAAACCGCAAACGAGCGCCATAAGCCCTTTTACGAAAAAGGTTACGGGCATATATATCACGTATCCGGCGATAAGGTCTGCGAGCATACTGCCTATAGCCGCGGAAAGCACCGCGTAAACGGGCGGCAAAAAGAAAGCCCCCGTCATTATGAATATATCGCCCACGTGTACGTATCCGAATCCGATGGGTATTTTGGCGTACGCGGTGGAAACGAGTATAAGCGCCGCGAAAAGCGCTGTAAGCGACATTGTTTTCAGATGTTTGTTCATAGAATCGTCTCAGAAGCGTTTTTCATAATTTCCCGTAAATTCTGATTGCGGCTTTGATACCGTCCACCGCTGAAGAAGTTATGCCGCCGGCGTAGCCCGCGCCCTCTCCCGCGGGATAAATTCCGCCGATACTCCCCTCTCCCGAAGCGTTCCGCAACACGGTAACCGGACAGGAGGAGCGCGTTTCCGCGCCGATGAGCACCGTATCGGGGGCGTCAAAACCTTTGAGTTTCCTGCCGAACGCCGCTATTCCTTCCGCGAGGTCGCGGAGAATATATTGAGGTAAACAGCGTGCGAGCGCGGTACCGATAAGCGCGGGCGCGTAAGAAGAACGTATCTCTCCCGAAGTGGGCGTTCCGCGCACGAGATCGCCGTAATACTGCGCGGGGGCGCGGTAACCGCCGCCGCCCGCAGCATAAGCCGCGCGTTCTATCGCCGCTCTCCCTTCGAATCCGCCCCACAGTCCCCCTTCGAAGTCGCTCGGAGTTACCGATACGAGCACGGCGCTGTTGGCGAATTCGCCGTCGCGGGCGCGTAATGACATACCGTTGGTGACTACGGTGCCCTCCTCGGATGAGGAGCAGATCACCTCTCCGCCCGGACACATACAAAAGGTATAAACGCCTCTGCCGTCCGCAAGGTGGGTGCTGAATTTATAATCTGCGGGCGGCAGCTTTTCCGCGAACGCCCCGTACTGCGCGCGGCTTATCTGTTCCTGCCTGTGCTCCGCCCGTACGCCTATCGAAAATGGCTTGGGCGCCATCGTAAGTCCGCGCGAATTCAGCATCCGGAAGGTGTCGTAAGCGCTGTGACCTATGGCAAGCACCATAAAATCGGCTTCCATCCTTTCGGTTCCGTTGATAACTATTCCTTTGAGCGCGCCGCAGGACGTCTCTATGTCGGTGAGCTTAGCGCGATAGCGAATTTCGCCGCCCAGTTCCTTTATGCGCTCCCTTAACTTCACCACCACTCCGCGCAATACGTCCGTGCCTATATGCGGATTGGCGTCGAAAGTTATGTCTGCGGGTGCGCCCGCAGCTATAAATTCGCCGAAAAGTATACTGAAATACTCTTTATCGATACCCGAATTCAGCTTACCGTCTGAAAACGTACCCGCGCCGCCCTCGCCGTACTGCACGTTGCATTCGCTGTCGAGAACGCCCTCCGAACGCAGTTTTTCTACCGCCTTGACGCGTTCTTCCACGCTCCCGCCGCGCTCTATGACGAGCGGCTCGAGCCCCGCTTCCGCAAGGGTGAGCGCGGCGAACAGTCCCGCGGGACCGCTGCCGACCACAACCGTTTTGACGTTACTATTTTTCTTCACGAGCCCGAGATCTTTTATCCTCGTAGGAGGCGCGACGTACTCCTCCGCGCGTATTCCTTTCGGCGAACGCACCTCGGCGGCTACCGTGAGCGCGATACGGACGTCGCTTTTATTGCGCGCGTCCACGCTTCTCCTCAAGAGAATGACGTTCGTAAGATTTTCCGCATAAGTATTGAGCCGTTTAAGAACGGCTCTTTTCAATTCCTCCGGGGAAAATCCCGGGCTAAGTCTTATATCCTTTACTTTGAACAACATTTGTTACCTACCGCCATTCCGGACGCAACCGCCCACATTATATTGAAGCCGCCGCAATCGCCGTCGACGTCGAGCGCCTCTCCCGCGGCGTACAACCCCGGCGATAAACGCGACTCGAGCGTGTCGGGACAAAAGTCTTCCGTCCTGAGTCCGCCGCACATTACCTGCGCAAGCTCCGCGGGCCCCGGTCTCACGCCGTCTAAAGTATAGCGCTTCGCCGCGCGCGCGAGGCTCACTCCCTCGGCTTCGGCGGCTCGCCTTATCGCCGCGGCTATCTCTTTATGGAACATTCCTTCGGGAGCTATCCCACGGGCGAAAAGCGCGAGCAGTTCATCTTCCGAAAAGTCAGGCGCGAAGTCGATAACGACGCAAGCTTCGCCGCCCGTAAGCGAATTGCGGGCGAGCGCGCCCGACAGCGCGAACGCCGCGGTACCCGACACGCCGTTATCCTTGAAAAGTATTTCGTCGCTTGCCTTTGCCACGGTATTGCCGTTAGAAACGAGCTCCGCGGATACCCTCGCTCTTATTCCTTTCAAGCCTTTCAGTTTCCTTTTATCCGTCATAAGGGGCGCCAAAGCCGGTATTCTGCGCGTGAAGCGGTGCCCGTATGGCGCAAGCAAGCCGAGGCTTTCGTAGCCGAAGGAGGCGTTGCTTCCGGTAGCGAGCAACAGCTCGCGCGATCGGTATGCGCCGTTTACTAAATATCTTCCTTCTATTCTTTCCGCGCCCGTCGAAACAAGCGTTTCCGCGCCGCAATCCGCAAGCGCCGCGCGGAGCGCGTTGAGAACCCCCGCAGCCTGCTCCGAATAGGGATAGATCCTGCCGTCTACCTCTCTCGTCACAAGCCCTATCCCACGCCAGAAGTCAAGTTGGGCTTCGAGCGGATATTCTTTCAGCGCGCTTTTCGGAAAGTCCGAATTGTATTTACCTTCTGCGGGTGCTACGTTGGCGAGGTTGCATTTGCCGTTGCCCGTCGCGAGCAGTTTACGACCGACGCGCTCTCCCTTTTCTAGGATAAGCACCTTTTTGCCCCGCCTCGAAGCGCATATCGACGCGACCATTCCGCTCACGCCGCCGCCTACCGTTATCAAATCGTAAATCATCGGATATCCTTATAATATATTTGTTTCGGCGTGCAATTGCCGTTCTCGTCCAAAGTAATCAGCGTAGCTCCGGTATAATCGGGAAATCCCCTGCCGTCGAAAGCGTAACCGGAGCCTTTGAATCCCACCGTTTTCTGCCCGTACACGAGTCCCACGCCCTCGTATTCCACGTAATAATCGTTAAGGTGGTCGTGTCCGCAGAATATCGCTTTCAGGTTGCCTACCGAACGCGCTTTTTCGAAAAATCCCGTGTTGACCGCAGGCGAACAAACGACGTCGGAAAAGCGTCTCAGACTGCCGTCGGGAGCAATGTTTTCGCGTAAAGCGCCGTATTTCACCTCCCCTCTCGCGAGCGCGCCGTAGTACGCGCGCTCGTATTCGGGCACAGGTATGTGCATAAACACGCAGACAGCTTTTTTGTTTTCGACGGCGCTAACGTACCAGGCTATCTGTTCTTTCGTCACCGCGGCGTACTTCGAGCCGAACGGGCGGCGCAACCTTGCGTACCACGGAGCGTAATCGCCCGAGTCCAACATAGCGAGCGACACCCCGTCCAACGGAGTGTCGTAAATAAAGTTACCATACCGCTTCCCTATCGGGTTGACTTCGGTGATACAATTCCCGAGCGAAGCGCATTTTTCGATTATACCGCGCCTGTCGGTGCTGTTGGCTTCGCCTTCGTGATTGCCGAGCACCACCGCGAAAAGCGCTTTCCTCGTGCGGAAAAACTCGTCCAGCCGCTCGTAAAAAGCAATGTCGTTTTTACCGAAAACCACGTCCCCCGTGAATACCGCGAGATCGGCTCCCGCGAAGTCCCACAGGGCGGCGATCTGCTCCAAACCCGCTTCCGCGGTCGCGTCGTCGAGGTGGCAATCGGTGAATTGCATTATTTTGAATTCTCGCATAACTGTTCTCCGGCGCCCGCGCGCGGGAGAAGCGCCGCGCGGCGTGTTTAATTTATTTGGATGAGGTCATCGCCTCTATGAGCGGAAGTTTCTTGCCGCTCAAAAAGCGCACCATCGCCCCGCCCGCCGTACAAACGTAGCTTATCTTGTCGAGGTCGATGAATTTAGCCGCCGCCGTAACCGTGTCGCCGCCGCCTATAACCGAATAACCTTTTGCGTCGGCTATGGCGTTCCATATACGGTCGGTGCCTTCGGCAAACATTTCGTTTTCGTACACCCCGGCGGGTCCGTTCACGAATATCGTGCCCGCTGCGGCAATAGCCTCCTCGGCTGCCGATATGCTTTTCGCGCCAATATCGAGGAACATGGCGTCGTCTATCGGAAGCTTAGTTAAATCCGCTTCCGCCCTCGCGCCCTCTTTTTCGTAAGCGAAATCGACGGGAAGCACGAACTTATCGGCGTATTTGGCGAGCAAGCCCTTCGCCTGCTCCACAAAAACGGTGAGGTCCTTATCGGCAAGCCATTTCTCGTACTTGGCTCCGACTTTTACCCCGCGCGCCAGTTGCATGACCACGCCCGTTACGCCGCAGGTAACGATTTTGTCGGCGACTCCGTCCGCAAGCACCTTGTCCATCATTCCGAACGCGTCCGAAATTTTCGCGCCGCCCAATACGAACACGACGGGCTTATCGGCGTTGTGCATAACCGTATAAAGCGCTTCGTATTCCTTGAAAAACAACGGTCCCGCGTAAGAAGGCATAAGCCTTTCGAACGCCACCATGCTCGGCGCGTTGCGGTGCGCCGCGCTGAAAGCGTCGTTTACGTAAACGTCAAAAAGCGGCGCCAACCGTCTCACGAGATAGGTTTTCTCCATATCCGCGGCGGTCAGTTTGACGTCCTTTTCGAAAGTGGATACCTCCTCGGTAAGATAACGCAGGTTTCCGAGAATTATGACTTCGCCCTCTTTGAGCGCTTTCACCCTCTCCACCGCGGCGTCGCCGCATACGTCGTCGATATAATCCACTTTTATGCCGCTCAGCTCCGTGAGCCTTTTCGCGTGCGCGGCAAGCGGTATCAGATTCTGATAATCGAGCGTGTCGCCCTGATGCGCTATTATAGCCGTCTTCGCGCCGGACTCGACAAGATACCTCAGCGTGGGTATGGTCTTGTTGAGCCTGTTGTCGTTGACTATTTCGCCTTTTGCGTTTACGGGAGAATTTATGTCGGGACGGAACAGTACGCGTTTGCCGCGCACGTCCGCTCCGATAAGATTTTTAATGCCTATTTTTTCCATTTTCCTATGCCGAGATAGCTGTTGGTGACTGCGGTGGCTTCTTCGGAAGTCGCCTGCATG
>CALVOD010000028.1 GCA_944350065.1 uncultured Clostridia bacterium | reverse complement strand
GCGGTGAGAAGATATTGCCGCGGCAAGACGGTGCTCGACTGCTTCTCCAATACGGGCGGCTTCAGCATGAACGCGGCTACGGTAGCTAAGGAAGTCACCTCTGTGGACATATCCGAACGCGCGGTCGGCGAGCTTAAAGCCAACGCCGCGCTCAACGGCTTTACGAACGTGACCGCGGTGTGCGCCGACGTGTTCGAGGAGCTGCGCAAATACCGCAAGGAAGGCAGGCGCTTCGACGTCGTTATCCTCGATCCGCCCGCTTTCTGCAAGAGCGCTGCCGAGGTTAAAGACGCTTACCGCGGCTATAAAGACATCAACGTATTGGGAATGAAATTGGTGCTTGACGGCGGCTACCTCGTCACGTCGTCCTGCTCGCATTATATGACGATGCCCCTTTTCGAAAAAATGCTCGCCGAAGCGGCGAGTGAGAGCGGTCGCGCGGTAAGGATACTGGAAGTAAAGGTTCAGGCGCCCGATCACCCCGTTTCGCTTACGGACGGCGAAACGGGATATCTTAAATTCTACGTTCTCGACGTAAACGCGCGATAAAATTATTCGTGCAGATACTGCGTGCGGTCGCTCACCTTGAGCCTGCCGAATTCTATAGCGCGTTCCGGGCAGCTCTGAATACAACGGAAACAGTTCTCGCAGTCTCCGCCCGCGAAACGCGCTTTGCCGTCGCGCATTTCTATATTGTTTACGGGGCAGCCCGCCGCGCATAAGCCGCAGCCCACGCAAGCCTCGGTCGCTTTCTTTCGGTCGAGTCCGAATATCGCCTTAAAGAATTTCCACATCAACCGCGTGCCCGCGCCGAAAGGAGCGGAGGCTTTTACCGCGGTGCGTTTGCCCGCGTCGAGCGCTTCCGCTATCTCGCGCACGCGCCCGCTCTCCCGTTCGAGAAGTCGGGTTTTCGCTTTCGCGGGGGTTGCGAAAACTATACAGCTGTCGGGCATTATCACGGTGTCGGCGTACGCGAGCGAAACGCCCTGTCCGTTGAGAAGATACGCCACGCTTCCGTGCGAACGCCCCGCTCCGCCGCCCGCAGTCGCTACCGAGAATATATAAGGCGAACGCAGTTTGACGCGTTTGAGAAATTCGGCTACCGCGCGCGGAACGTCGGCACAATACACCGGGAAAACTATCCCTATCCGCTCGTCCTCGAGTACGTCCTCGGTTATCGCGGATATCTCCTCTACTCTCTCGCCGTCGCGCGCGAGTTTTTCAGCTACCGAACGGGAATTGCCCGTACCCGAAAAATAAACTATCATATTTACCTCCGCGGCTCATTATACGCCGTAAGCCGTCGATTTTATGCTAAAATATCGAAAAAAGCCTGCCGAAGCAGGCTTTATATTCGTTTTTCGATTATTTACCGTACTTTTCTTCGAAATTCTCGAGGCACTTCACCGAAATGGCGTAGCAGTCCGCAAGACAATCCTTGTCGAGGTTGTCGTAGGAGTCTTTCCTCGTGTGATAATAATCCTCGAGCACGTGGTTGAGCGCCGTGATACCGGTCGCGCGGAAGCCGCCCTGCGCGAACGCCGCCGAATCGGTTGCTCCGCCGAGCGGGGGCACCCAGGTCTTCTGACAGGCTATGTCGAGCTCTTTCGCCGCCGCCATGAAGGCGTCGCTTACTTCTTTGTCCGCTTTGACGGTACCGTTCAGATCGCGGTAGTTCACGCCCAGGAACTTGCTATCGTGTATCGTGTCGTAGGAAAGTATCCAGGTAGGCACGTCGTTGAATTCGTCCTTATGCGCTTCGCACCACGCTTTCGCGCCTCTGAGGCCCGCTTCTTCGGAGCCGCTCAGTATCACGCCGACTTCGGTGTTTTCGAGTTCTATCCCCTCGTCTTTAAGCGCTTTGAGTATGGCGATACCCATATAGCAACCGGTGAGGTTGTCGTTGGCGCCGTCCACTATCGTGTTCTCGTCCCACATAAAATAGAGACCGATGAGCAAGGGCGCGAATACGAGCGACGCTATGCCGCACCAGAAAAGCGCGGGACCGTAGGTCTCGGGAGAAGCCACTCCGGGAACGCCGCCCGTTTTGACCGCGGCTATTATCGAAAGTATCATGACGATGAGCGCGCCAAGCACTCCGGAAGCGATATGAGCTTCGTATATCGCGCCGCCGAACCTCTCGTTAACCGGCCAGTTCCACGCTGCGTCGGGGTGTCCGTTGAAGAATATTCTCGCTTTGACTTCGCCTTTGCATTTCTTGATCGCCGTCACGTTGTGACCGGTCTTCTCGGGGAAGCAGAAATCTATGAATTTCTTATAGAAACCGAACTGCACCACCATTATTACGAAACCGAGCGCGATAATCGCCGCGCCGAGCGCGGGCATAAAGAAATAAAGTATCATTCCCGCAAGCGCGAACGTAAGCGTGAAATACAGCCAGCCGAGGAAGGAACCGGGATTCTCTTTGAAAGACTCCACGTCCGCTCTCTCGCAGCCGCACTGCTCTTTAAGCACTTTAGCCATATACTCGCAAGCTACTTTCTCGCCTTCGCTGCCGGGTCCGCGCTTAGGCATGTTTTTGCAGATATGGGTTATCTCATCCACCATATATTGCGCGCTTTCGGCTTTTTTCTCGATAAGTTTATTGTACTTCGACATTCCTCTCTCCTCCGAAGTTTGTTCAATACTGTTAATATAACACATTAAAACGGCGTTGTAAACACTTTTTATGTAAAAGCGCGCGCACGCGGCGCCCGCAAGAAGTGCTTCATAGCAGATCACACGGTATACGGGATACTTTCTACGCGTTTTTTGTTACCCGAAATTTAGTTTCAAGCGAAGCCGCGAGCGCCGTTTACTTTATTTTGACCTTCTGCGCGCACGCCGCTTTTCACCGTTCTGCGCCCTTTAAAGCGATTTTATTTTAAAAAAACGACGGCCCGATTCCGAGCCGCGCCTTCTCTCACGCGCCTTACGGCGCGCGTTTTAGGATAATAAATTCCGCGTTTACTGCGCGCGGGAGTCGTCCTGCGCGCGCGGCTTTGCCGTAAGTCGCACCGCCGTTTCGCACGCTACTGTCATCAACGCGAGGAAGGCAAGCAACACGTACGGCATTATCGCGAAGGTGGTATTCGTCGCCACGAAGCCGAACGTAAACTGCACGGCGAACGCTATCGCGTATGCGCCGCCCATGTGATATCCCGTAATATCCGCCGAATACGTCGCGCCGAACCGCTCCGGCACCGAATGTATGACCGACGGGAATACGGGCCCGAAGCCCGTCCCGATAAGCAGCATTCCCGCGACGTCCGTAGCGGTACCCGCTCGCACGGCAAGCAGTATCATTCCCGGCAACGCCGCCGCAGTCCCTATCCTGATGAGAGTTTTGTCGTTTAATTTGAAAGCGGCGAAGCCGGCGACGAGCCTTCCGAGCATTATTCCCCCGAAAAACGCCGAAACGAATTTAGCCGCGTCCGCCGTGCTGTTTCCGCCCGCGTTCACGAGGTAGCTCGCCCCCCACGTCCCTATTATGAATTCCATCGAGCAGTAGCAACCGAGGCTCAATATCCCCGCCAACACCCCGTGGGTGGAGATTATTTCGCGGAAGCCTTTTTTGGGAGTTTTCGCGGCGCTTTCTTCGGGTAGCGCCGGCGGAGCGAGTTTCTTCCACAGAGGCAGACTCGACGCCACTATTACGGCTATGGCAAGCTGAATAAGTCCTATGGTAAGATAGCCTCTGCGCCAGTCGCCGTCTTTAAGAAACAACGACATTATTATCGGGCTCGCCGTCACGCCTATTCCCCAGAAGCAGTGCAGCCAGTTCATGTGCCCCGCTTTGTAATTGCGCGAAACGTAATTGTTGAGTCCCGTGTCTATCGCGCCCGCGCCTATGCCCATACATACCGCGCAGACCATCATCACTATAAAATTCGGCGCGAAACTTATTCCGATCAGTCCTATCACCGTAAGCGCCACCGATACCGCAGTCACGTTACCCGTACCGAATCGGCGTATGAGTTTCCCCGCAAAAAAGCTCGTGCTGCCCGAAGTGAGTCCCGTCACCACGGAATAGAAAGAGCCCATGCCTTGCTTTACGCCCATATCGACGTACGCCTGCGGCCAGGCGGCGCCGAATACGGAATCGGGAAGCCCAAGCGATATGAACGTAAGGTATATTATCGCCAGCAATAAATATTTCGGGAACGAAGACTCAGCGCCCGAGAGTTTTTCCTTCTTTGACATACATTATTTTTTCGTCGAACGAAGCAAGATGTTTTTCCCAATCGGTTTTTTCGATATCCTCCACGGAAACGGACACCGCCGTGGGGCTCACACCGAGTTCCTCGGACACGAATTCCGTAAGTTTTGCGGCGAAGCGGCTTTTGATTTCGTCGCTCCTTCCCGGGTACATCGTCACTGCTATATGCGGCATGTTTACCTCATTCGCGCCTGTGCGCGTACCGATATTATAATATAATCCCGATGCGAATTCAACCGAAGAAAGCAGTTGAGATTATGAAAGCTATTGAGATTATTTCGTTTTAATGGTATAATTGAGACAGTATTTTTGCGGAGGTGCCGGATGAAAGCCAAAACCCGTAAAGGCTCTGTTATCAAATCTCTCGTCGGAATAGTTCTGTTACTCGCGTTGTCCTACGTCCTGAGCGGGCTTTTCCTCACGCTCGAAGACCTTTTGCACATGGTCGGACAGAACAAGGCTTCCCGCGACACCGAGCTCGGCGAAGCGCGTTACGAGGAGCTTAAGGCGCGCGGTATTCCCGAAAGCTACGACATATATACCGAATCGGAAATCGCTTCAAACCCCGATCTCGAGGTGGTGAAACTTTATTACTTCCCCTGCGACGGCGGCGAAACCACGGAATACGCCGTCGTGTTGCCGGGAGGCGGCTATTACGAATGCGACATATATAAAGTCGGACTTCCCTGCGCGGCGACTCTCAACGAAATGGGATATTCCGCTTTCGTACTCGGCTACCGCTACGGCAAATATTCTTCCGCGTACGCGCCGATAGACGACCTTGCGCGCGCCGTGGAATACATTACCGAAAACGCTTCCGAATTCAACGTCAAAACGGAAAATTACACGATATTCGGATTTTCCGCGGGCGGCAATCTCGCGGGGCTGTTCGCGAGCAAGGAACTGGGCTACGCAAAATACGGTTTATCCGCGCCCGCCACACTTTCTCTTGCATATCCCTGGATAAACATTAACGGTGAAATAGAGCTTACCGGCAACTGCTGGCAGGAAGCCGTCACGGGAGTATCTCAGCTTATCGGCAACAAATTTTTACTCGGGAAGTTCTTCCCCGACGAAGAAGCCAAAGCGGGCGTGTGCGTGCAAAATCACGTCGACGCCGACTACCCTCCCACCTATATAATGCAGGGCGACAACGATTTCGTGGTGCCGCATAAGAGTAATTCCGACGTGATGGTGGAAGCGCTCGCGGCAGCGGGCGTGACCTACCGCTACAAGCTGTGCGAAGGCGTCAATCACGGTTGCGGTCTCGGCATAGGAACGACCGCGGAAGGCTGGGTGGAAGAAGCCGTGGATTTCTGGCAAAACACGATCGCCGCAAAATAAAATCCTTTCGCGCCTAAAATACGCAGTTATCCGCCGCGGGCATATTCCCCGCGGCTTTTACTTATACGGAACGCGCCCGCTAAACTCCCGTTAAACCTTTATTTAGTTGCGCGCGACTTCGTTTCCGTTAAGACGTACGTTTCCACGCCTTATTTTTCCCGCCGAATTTCGACTTTTAAAAAAATTTTCAACGTAAGAAATTTGTAAGAAATTTGTCAAAAGCTCGCAAGATTCCCCTGTTAACATTTAGACAGAAAGCAAAAGGAGGTCACGATAATGTCTCTTACGATAGCCTTGACGGGTGCGAGCGGCGCGATGGGTTCCGCTGCCGTAAAATTCTTGCTCGAATCCGAAAGAAACCATAAACTCAGATTATTACTGCGCGACGACGCCGTTTCGCGCAAATACGCCCGCTCTCTGAAAGGAACGGATCACGCGAAACTCGAAATAATTTACGGCGATATCGCCGTGAGAGAGGATTGCGACAAACTTGTTAAGGGAGCCGATTACGTTATACACATGGCGGCGCTCATTCCTCCCGCCTCCGACCACAGGCTCGAGGAAACTAAACGCACCAATTACGGCGGCACCGTTAATATCGTTGAAGCGATACGCGCTACGAAGCCGCAACCGAAATTCGTGTATATCTCCTCCGTGGCGGTATACGGCAACCGCAATTATCTGCATCCGTGGGGCAGAGTGGGCGACCCCCTTCTGCCGAGCACTTTCGACGTGTACGCCGCGACCAAAGTCCGCGCCGAGCGATACATTCTCGACTCCGATCTCGAGAATTGGGCGATTCTCCGTCAGACAGGTATCCTGCATCTCAAGATGCTCGAGAACAATATGAAAGACGGGCTTATGTTCCATACCTCCTGGAACGCCCCTCTCGAATGGGTAACGGCGGACGATTCGGGGCTTCTTATCCGCAATCTCATAGAATACGATTCCGACGGGAAAGCACCCGGATTTTGGAAACGCGTTTACAACATAGGCGGCGGCAAGATAAACAGAAGAACGGGTTACGACACTTTCGACGGCGGCTTCGCGATCATAGGCGGCTCGGCGGAAAGTTTTCTCGAACCGGTATGGAACTGCCCGCGCAACTTCCACGGCGTATGGTTCAGCGACTCGCAGGTGCTTGAAGATTATTTCCATTTCCGCACAGAGACCGTAGAAGATTACTGGGATATAGTGGCGAAAGCGCATCCCGTCTACGCTGTGGCTAAATTCCTTCCTTCCAAGCTCATCAAGAAGCTGGCGATAGAAAGGCTGCTCGGCGATTCCAACGCTCCCATGCGCTGGGTTAAATCTCACGAAGCGGCTAAAGTGGCGGCGGCGTTCGGAAGTACAGACAACATAGACCTCTGCCCGGTAAGCTGGGAAGAATACCCTCTGCTCAGTAAAGGCAGACTCGCCGACGGCGAGATAGATTACGACGCGTTGCGCGACGACGAATACGCCCGCACTCACGGTTATCTTCTCGACCACGGTTACGACGAGACGAAACCGGACTCCGAGCTCGATATCGGGGATATGCGTTCGGCGGCTTCCTTCCGCGGCGGCAAATGCCTTTCCGAGAGCATGACGAAGGGCGACCTTTACACCAAACTTTTGTGGGAATGTCACGACGGTCACCGTTTCGAAGCCTCGCCCTATACCGTAATTAAAGCGGGACATTGGTGCCCCGAATGTTGCCAACCGGAGCCCTGGAAATTCGATATACTGGCAAAAAGCATTCCCTTCTTCGCACAGGTGTGGTACGACTCGCACGCTCGCGGAGAGAACGGTATCTATTACTACAAGAACGACAAAGCGGTGGGATTCCGCATGAAGGACGGTATGTTATGCAGAATATAATAATCTATTATTTTTCAGGCACGGGCAACACCAAAAAGATAACCGAGCTTTTCGCGGAAGCCTTCGGGGCGCGCGGCGCAAAAGTAACGCTTCGAGACATAGTATCTTGCGAAGCTCCCTCCGTAGAAGGCTACGACGGCGTGGGTATCGCCTATCCCGTACACGGCTTCAACACGCCGGAGATAGTCACCGATTTCGCGAAGAAACTCCCCTGCGGCGACGGCAAAGCGCTTTTTGCGATAAAGACGTCGGGCGAGCCGCTCAGACTCAACGACGCTTCCTCTCTCGAATTAAGCCGAATTGCCATAAGCAAAGGCTACCGCTTCACCGGAGAGCGCCACTACGTAATGCCGTATAATATGGTATTCCGTCACAGCGACGCGATGGCGGCGAAAATGCTCGCCACCGCCAAAGAAAGAATTCCCGAGGACGCCCGCGCGATATTAAACGGTTCCCTTCCCCCTCTCGATTATCCTTTGCGCGCCAGAATAATGACGGTGCTGTGCAAGATCGAGCGCCCGGGAATGCGTCTTAACGGCAGATTGTACAGAGTTGATAAGGATAAATGTATCGGCTGTATGAAGTGCGTACGCGGTTGCCCCGTCGGAAACATTAAATTCGAAGACGGCAAATTCCGTTTCGGCGGCAATTGTATCGGTTGCGCGCGCTGCGCCTTCGGTTGTCCCGCTAACGCGATAACGACGGGGCTACTCAATCCCATCAAAGTGAACGGCGCCTACAATTTTAACGCTGATCCCGACGAAGCCGCGATCGGCGCATATTGCAGGAAGTCCTACGAAAAGTATTTCGCCGATAAAAGCGAATGAGTGTTGCCTTAAATCCGCAACGCGGTTATAATAGAAAAGGTAAGCGGCAAACGCACTAAGCCGAGGAGTAAGAACAATGCAAAGAAAGATACTTATAGCGGAAGACAATACCGAATTATCCGATATGATGCGGAATTATCTCATCAAAGCGGGACACGTCGTATATCAGGCGTTCGACGGCGCGCAGGCAATAGACATGGCGGCGAAAATGCGCCCCGATCTGATACTGCTGGACATAATGATGCCCGTCAAAGACGGTTACGAGGTATGCCGTACGGTGCGCGGCTTTCTCAATTCTCCCATAATCGTCACTTCGGCGCGCGAAGCGGAAGAAGACAAACTCAAACTTTTCGAGCTGGGAGCGGACGACTACATTACCAAACCCTTCTCTTTCAAAGAAGCGGTGACGCGCGTGAACGCGCAGTTGAGAAGGTATTACGATTTCAATAAAAAGCCCGCGGGCGACACCGAGCGCAGATACGAAAATCTGACGATATCCCCGGAGCGTTTCGAAGCGCGCGTATCGGGCAAGCTCCTCAATCTGTCCAACAAGGAATTCAAGCTGCTCGACGCGCTCACCTTGGACGCAGACAGGATATTCTCTAAGCAGCAGCTTATCGACCGCGTGTGGGGAACGGACGAGTACATCGACGAAAACACCGTCGCGGTCACCGTCGCGAGGCTAAGGGAAAAGCTGCAACGCGAAGGCATCAACAATATCGTAACCGTATGGGGGTTCGGATATAAATGGCAAAGCTGACGAGGACGCTCGTTATACGCAAACTCAACGACCGCATACACGGAATGATTGACGGCGAAATCTACGAGCCTTTGCGCCCGGAAGACGCCGCCGAGCTTTCCGCCGTAGTTTCTTCGCTCGAGGAATTGCGCAAAATATTGGTAGAAAAGGCTTCCGAAGAAGCCGAAAAGGAAGCCCGTACTCAGGAAACGATAGCATCGGTGACGCACGACCTGAAGACGCCTCTCGCTCTTATTTCGGGGTATGCGGAGTGTATCGAAGACGGGATGGACGACAGGAATTATCCCGAGCTCATCCGCTCAAAAGCCGCCGACATGAACGACACTGTGCTCAAGATAATCGACGCCGCGAGGACTTCTGCGGGTAAAGCCAAAGAGACGCTCAAACTCGTAGACGCGCGCGAAGCCCTTTCGGCAATCGTATTGAAGCACATACCTTACGCAACCGAGAAGAATATTTCGGTGCGCGTAAGGCGTATCCCCAAAGTGCGTATCGCGATAGCGGAGCGCGACGTCGATTCGGCTATAGCCAACATAATTTCCAACGCCGCGAAATTCACTCCCGCGGGTGGCAAAATCACAATCAGCTTCCATAAGTCGCGCAAATATCTGTTCATAAAGATACGCGACACCGGCACGGGCATAAAAGCGGAAGACATGCCGCACATATTCGAAAAGTATTACACCGCGGATAAGGCGCGCAACGGCAGCGGTACCGGCATAGGACTCGCCACCGTCAAAGAGGTGATGAAGGAGCACGGCGGCAACGTTTATTGCTCGAGCAAACCGGGAAAAGGTTCCGTTTTCACACTGTATCTGCCTCTCTATTTGCCCAAATCCAAAGGACTTACGGAAACTGAGCGCAAGATCATTGGGGCTTGCTTCTATCTGGTGGGTTTCCCGTTCGTGGTCATCGCAGATTTCTTCTATATCTTTTATCTTCTTATCAAATACGCATACGAGAGCGGCTCGGATAAAAACGGAAAAAAGCAAATCGCTAAGGCGCGTCGTGAAGCGCGCAAGAAACAAAAAGCCGTTTTGAAAGCGGCAAATTCGACTTCTTCCGCCACTGCGGAAAATGCGGAAAAATCGGATTAGTTTTCCTTAAGCTGTATGAAATAAAAAACGCCCCTTCACGGGGCGTTTTTCATTCTGCGGGAATATCTATTTTTTTGTCTTTGAAATAATATATACGGTCGCGTTCGCCTATTTCGCGCAGTACGCGCGCTGGATTGCCTACGACGACGGTATTCGGCGGCACGTCCTTGGTCACGACGCTTCCCGCGCCCACCACCGAATTTTCGCCTACCGTTATCCCGGGCATTATTATCGCCCCCGCCCCTATCCAGACGTTATTGCATATCTTCACGTCTACGTTGAACTGCAATCCCTTTTCGCGGAGCGCCGGCAAAACGGGATGCGTCGCCGTTATCACCGTCACGTTCGGAGCGAACATCACGTTGTCGCCGATATCTATGTACCCGTCGTCCACTAGCGTAAGATTAAAATTCGCGTAAACGTAATTACCGAGTCTCACGTGCTTGCCGCCCCAGTTGGCGCGGAAAGGCGGCTCTATATAACAGCCTTCGCCCGCTTCGGCAAACATTTCCTTGATCAGCGCCGCGCGCTTTTCCGCTTCCGCGGGAGACGTCGCGTTATATTCGTTCACCCGCACGATAAGCGCTCCCTGCTCCTTCATCAATTCCGGGTCCGTCGGATCGTATATGAGACTCTTTTGCATTCTTTCGCGATTTTCACTCGACATTTTTTGCACCTCCCTGCGCGCTTGCGCCCGCTCTCGCCGCTACCGAAGACGGAGCTTTGCGTTTCCTTCTCGACCTTCTGCGTTTCTTATTCACAACCGGGATCCCTTCCTCGGGGACGACCGGGAACTCCGCGTTCTCAAGCTCCTTCTCCGTGAGTGAAAGCCTTGTCAGAAGTTCTCCCAGCGTTATCGTTTCCACCGCCTTTCCTGCGGCAATAGCCCTTTTGACGTGCGGCAGCCGCATACAACGCTTGCCCTGTTCGTCCGCCACGTATATATCCGCTTCCGAGCCCATACGCACGTACCTCCCGCCGCGAGCCGCTATTTCTTTTGCGATAAGACAGGTCTCTTTAAAATGCTTGTATTCGTAAGGAGAATTCAGCGTGACTTTCTTACCTCTGAACGTAAGCTCCAGAATGTGATCGGGTTGCAGCGTGCGAACGTATTTTTTGAACTCCTCGAGATTTTTCGTCGTCATTCTGTTGGAGCGTACCGCTTGCGCGCGCATTCGTTTTTCGGCGCGCTTGGCTTCGCGTACGTAATATTTGCATTTGCCTTCCGCACTTACCTCGCCGGCGCACCGCGGACAATGCCCTATCAGTTCTTCTATCGTGAATCCGAGATCCCGGCATAACGCTTTCGTAACGAGCATCGACGCTTCCGCGTCGTCGTCGCTGCGGTGCGGAACAAGATGCCCGAGGTCCACTCCGAGCGCCTCCGCTATCGCGTTGAGCGCAACCTGATTGATTATGTCGCGGCTTTCTCCGAACATTTCCTGCGCGTCGTAAAATTTGTAATCGATGACGGGCAGTTCGTATCTCTTGCAGGCTATTGTAAGAAACAGCGCGTCGTTATGATGCGAAAATCCTATTATTTTGCGGTCGTCGTGTTGTAAAAGGCGTTGTATACGTTCGTATCTCGAAGGGAAAGTGGGGTTGGCTTTGAAACGTTCTTTGGGATAAGCGAGTTCAATGCCGGGGTCTTTTTCCCTGTTCTTCTTGCTCCACGCCCCGGTGTGAAAAATCGCTTCGGGATTGATGAGGATATCGGCTTTTTCCAATATGTTAAAATACTCGTCGGTTATCACGTAACCGAAACTGCACATATGTCTGCCGTCGCTGCATTCGATGTCGTAGAATAGATAATCCAAGACTTCTCTCCAATCTATACTGCGAATATTGTAACAAAATATAATGCAAATGTCAATTTATTTGAAATCCGTAAAATCCGCCCTTCATAATGAGCAAAATCGGTACTGGACAACGTTACTGCTCCGTGATAAAATAAATACGGCGGTTCGTACCGACTGATATTACGGAGCACGGCAATGGCGTATCAAATCGATAAGGAAAAATGCGTAGACTGCGGATATTGCGGATATATCTGCCCTTTCGGCGCTATCGAAGAAAAGGAAGAAGCGGGGAAATACTATTATGCGATCGGCGATAAGTGCACGGGTTGCGGTCAATGCGCCGAAACCTGCCCCGCGGTCTGCATAGCTCCCGCGCCCGGGCACCGCGCGATATTGCGCGTGCATATCGACGAATCCAAATGTATCGGGTGCTCGCTTTGTAAGCGGAACTGTCCCGCCGCCGCAGTTGAAGGCGT
>CALVOD010000027.1 GCA_944350065.1 uncultured Clostridia bacterium | reverse complement strand
GAGGAGAAGAAAGCGCTTCAGAGCGAACGCCTCGTCAAAGTGGTAAAGAGGGTATACGACAACGTACCCACTTACAGGGCGAAAATGGACGCTATCGGACTTAAACCCGAAGACATCAAGTCCATCGACGACATTACGAAACTTCCTTTTACGACGAAAAGCGATTTGCGCAACAATTATCCTTTCGGAATGTTCGCTTCTCCTTTGAAGGATATCGTACGTCTGCACGCTTCAAGCGGCACCACCGGCAAACTTACCGTCGCGGGGTGCACTCAGCACGACTTGGACGATTGGTCGGAAGCGGTTGCGCGCGGCTTCGTAAGCTGCGGCGTAAGCCGTGAGAGCGTGATCCACGTGGCTTACGGATACGGACTGTTTACGGGAGGACTGGGCGCGCACGACGGCGGCACTCTGCTCGGAGCGACGGTGGTACCCGCTTCCGCGGGCAACACCAACCGTCAGCTTACGCTCATCAAGGATTTCGGCGCGGACACCATCTGTTGTACTCCTTCTTACGCCGTTTATCTTGCGGACGAATTTAAAAAAGCGGGTATTCCCACGAGCGAACTGAAACTTAAACGCGGCTTTTTCGGCGCGGAACCGTGGTCGGAAGAAATGCGCGTGAAAATAGAAGAAGGTCTCGGACTCAAGGCGTACGATATTTACGGATTGAGCGAAATATCCGGTCCCGGAGTGGCGTGCGAATGCGAATATCAGGCGGGACCTCACGTGCAGGACGACTTCTTCTATCCCGAAATAATCGACCCCGAAACTCTCGAGCCCGTGGAGAAGGGCGCTCGCGGCGAACTGGTATTCACCACGCTCGACAAAGAGGGTATGCCTCTTATCCGTTACCGCACGCGCGATCTTTGCGCCATCATTTACGAACCCTGCAAGTGCGGCAGAACGAGCGTAAGGCTCGCGAAGATAACGGGACGCAGCGACGATATGCTCATCATCCGCGGCGTCAACGTGTTCCCGTCGCAGATAGAGAGCGTGCTTATCAAGGATAAACGCGTAAGTCCGCATTACCATATCACCATCGACAGAATCAACAACCTCGACACGATGGAGATAGAGGTAGAGCTCGACAGAAGCATCGCTTTCGACGAAGTACAGGAGATAGAGACGTTGCAGAAGAAACTTTCCGCGGAAATAGCTTCGGCTATCGGAGTATCCGCGAAGATAAAGCTCGTATCCTGC
Organism: uncultured Clostridia bacterium; assembly: GCA_944350065.1. GTDB lineage: Bacteria > Bacillota > Clostridia > Christensenellales > DTU072 > Stercoripulliclostridium_A. The sequence continues at coordinate 11,245 of CALVOD010000027.1, read as the reverse complement.
GGCACGGTACCGAGAAGCGAAGGCAAAGCGGTATTCGTCACCGACAAACGTAAAATTTAATCAAAAGGAGGTAACACTATGTTGGTCAATCAGATTGCAGTTTTTCTTGAAAACCGTAACGGCAGAATTTGCGAATTCTCGAGAGTGTTGAAGGAAGCGAATATCAACATTCAGGCGATGTCCATAGCCGACACGATGGAGTACGGAATTCTCCGCGCGATAACCGACGACAACGCGAAAGCCATCGAAGTATTGCGCGCTAACGGTTTCAACACGGCGTCGACGGATCTTATCGGATTCAAAGTGGAAGACCGCCCCGGCGAAATGTACAACGTGCTCAACATCCTTGACAAACACAATATCAATATCGCTTATTTATATTCGTTCGCGCGCGCGGGAGCGGAGAAAGCGGTAATACTCCTTAAAGTGGACGACAACGAAGCCACCAAAAAAATTCTCGCCGACAACGGAATAAATCTCATAGAGGAAAATATTCTATAACGAAGCGGGGTAAATATCAATCTGATCGTATACACCTATTTAGCCGAAATACGTAAGAATCTCGAGAGAATACGCAGGCTGACGGGTGGCGTCGAGCTTACTTTTATGGTGAAAGCCGACGCGTACAATCACGGATTGGAGAGGGTAGCGGGCTACACGGAGAGCTACGTTGACAGGTTCGGCGTGGCTACCGCCGAAGAAGGGGCGCGCTTACGCGCCGCGGGCATATCGAAGCCGGTATCGGTTTTCACCTATACTCCGCGCGACGCGCGGCTTACCGAAGAATACTCTCTCACTCCGGTGATATACGATTTCGACACGCTCGCGTCTTTAGGCGCGGGCGTCAAAGAAGCGGACGTCAAGGTCGATTCCGGAATGCACCGACTCGGCTTTTCCTCCGCAAAGGAATGCGAAACGCTGTGTAAACTGTTCGAGCAAAAGGGTATACGCCCGCGTTCGGTATGCACGCATTTCCGTTCCGCGGCAAGTATTCCCACGCAGAGCGCGCGTTTCGAAGAAATTACGGAGCCGATCAGGGCGCGTTATCCCGATATCGTGCGACATTGCGCGGCTTCGGACGGAATACTGAGAGGCGCCGTCTACGACGGCGTGAGAGCGGGAAGGCTCGCTTACGCCAACGCGATGAGCGTAAGGAGCGCGATAATGGATATCCACCGCGTCAAGCGCGGTGACTGCGTGGGATACGACGGCGCTTACGTTGCGGAAAAGGATACCGTCGTAGCCACCGTGTTCGGCGGCTATTACGACGGCATCATGCGCGCTTACAGCGGCGCCGAAGTGATAGTGAACGGAGTAAAGCGGCGTATAATCGGCAAGGTCTGTATGGATATGTTTCTTATCGAGCTCGGCGATACACGGGCGCGCAGAGGAGACGAAGTCACCCTCATAGACTCGAGCACGATAGACAGTTATTGTAAGGCGGCGAACGCCACCGTCTACGAGGTGATGACCTCGGTAAAAGGCAGGGCGAGGCGGCGTTACATAGATTAAATCCGACAAAACATAAGCGCCTTACGGCTTCCCGCAATTATGGATAAAGAACTTTTGAGAAAAACGGCTAAACTTACCGAGCGCCTGCCTACGGAAGTACGCGCGGCGAGCTCGCGCGCAATAACCGAATTTACGGTATCCTTAAAAGAGATAAAGGAAGCCCGTAACGTATTGTTGTTTTTATCTTTGCCCAACGAACCCGATACCGACGAACTTATCGCAAAGCTGCACGCTCAAGGGAAAAACATATTCGTTCCCGTAGTTAAAGGAGAGATATTCGTCATAAGCGCTTACGCTCCGGGCGACCCCGTTAAGCGCGGAAGTTTCGGTATCAGGGAGCCGCAGGGCGATACCGCGGCGGAAGTAGTTCCCGACGTCGCCGTGGTGCCGATGGTTGCGTTCGACGACGCGTTCACCCGCCTCGGACACGGCAAAGGCTATTACGACAGATATCTTGCGGGTAAGGATATCGTCAAAATAGGCGTGAGCTACGCTTCGCGAAGATTCAAGGAAATACCACGCGACGTCAACGACGTGGCGATGGACATAATAGTTACCGAAGAAGGTGTATCGAGACGTGATGAGAGTTATCGCAGGTAAATATAGAGGAATTAAGCTGGACACGCTCAAGGATATGAGCGTGCGCCCCACCACGGACAGGGTGAAGGAAAGTATGTTTAATCTCATCCGCGACAGACTGGAGGGGGCGGTGGTGCTCGATCTTTTTTGCGGAAGCGGTGCGCTCGGCATAGAAGCGCTTTCGCGCGGAGCGGAATTCGCGGTATTTGCCGACAGAGCGACCGATTCGGTTGAGACCGCCCGCGCAAATCTTGCCAAAACCGACGCAGAATATCTGCTTGTCAGAAGCGATTTCACCGCCACCGTGGACAAAATGGCGAGAGAAGGGCGCAAATTCGATCTCATTTTTCTCGATCCGCCTTACAATACGGGCGCCGATACCGCGGCGATAGAGCTGATAGCTTCGCGCGGCATACTTGCTGACGGAGGCGTGATAGTTGTTGAACGCGCGCGTGAAGGAAAGCCGCCCGCTACTCCGAAAGGATACCGCATTACCGATTCCCGCGATTACGGCAGTTCGACCGTCGAGCTCGTGGAGAAGGCTTCGGCGTGTTGTCTTACGGGCACCTTCGATCCGTTTACGTTGGGGCACGAGTACCTTTTGGAATGCGCGCTTAATGAATTCGACGTGGTTTATATAGCGGTGCTCGTCAATCCGGAGAAGGTCACTTCGCTTTCCCCCGAAAAACGCGTTAAGCTCATCACGCAGTGCGTGCGAAAGTACCGTCGCAAGATTGTGACCGAGTATTACGAAGGGTTGGCTATTGACTATTGTAAGAAAAATGATATAGAATATATCGTAAGAGGAGTACGCAACGCCGAGGACCTCGCCTACGAGCGGGAGATGGCGGAATGGAATTTCACTCACGGAGGAATAAAAACGCTGTTGATACCCGCGCGCGACGCCGACATAAGTTCTACCGCGGTGCGCGCAAGGTTGAGAGAAGGGCTTTCCGTGGACGGCTTGGTCGACGAGGAAGCGTGCGCAATGCTCAAAGACAGTTTCGGGAGGAAGTAATATGGAAGACATCGAAGATTTGTTGGTACAGATAGAGGAAGAAGTGGCAAACGGCAAACGCGCCTTGTTCGGTTCGGGCGTAACGGTGAACGGCGACGTGATATATTCGCTCGTGGACAGGATCCGCGCGGCCGTGCCCGACATTATGCGCGAAGCAAAAGCGATAGTCCGCAACAGCGAGAAGCGGCAGCAGGAAGAATCCATGCGCGCGCGCAACATCGTCGAACAGGCGCAGAAGCGCGCCGACGAGATACTCGCCAATCACAACATAATCCAGCAGGCGGAGAAGGAAGCGGAAGCGATACGCGCGCAGGCGACCGATTTCGCCAAGCGCGTGCGGGCAGACGTCATGCACGATATTTCGAGACTGCTTGCGGAGAGCGAAGCCGCGCTCAACAAAGGTCTCGACATGATCCACAACGCCCAGCTCGGCATAAGAAAAGAGGGCTGAACGGCTCATAAGACCAACCGGTATCAAATATAATCTACCGTGAAAAAGTACGGTAGATTTTTTTTGTCGGCGGCGGTATGCGCAATGCTCGCGTTGCTTGTGCTGCGCCCCGAAACTTACCTCGACGCGGTGAGCGAAGGGCTCGGAATTTTCTTAGCGTCGGTGTTCCCGGGATTGTTCCCGTTCTTCGTGTTGACGGGACTTCTCACCGCTTTGGGCGTGGGCGGCGTGCTGTCGAGAGCCTTTGCAAAACCCGCTTCGCGCCTTTTCGGAGCGCCGCCTTCGGGCGGCTACATACTTGCCATGAGTATGCTGTCCGGGTATCCCGTCGGCGCAAAACTGGTAGCCGATTTCTATAAAGACGGAATAATAGACGAATACGACGCGCGAGCGATCACCGCGTTCGCGTCCACCACGGGACCGCTTTTCGTGCTCGGTACGATAGGGGTGAAAATGCTCGGCGATTACAAGAGCGGAGTAATAATTCTGCTTACGCATTTCATGGCGGCGATACTTAACGGAATAGTTTTCCGTGCGGTGAGTAAGAAGCGCGAAAGCCGTCTGTGCATTCCGCGCGCGACGGGACTCGACGGTAAAGTTTTCAACGCCGTGCTCGAATCCTCTGTAGCTTCCGTATTGCGCGTAGGCGCCTGCATTATCGTGTTCAATATGGTCATAGTCGCCCTTACTGAGAGTGGCGTCATATCCGTCGCGGGACGGGCTTTCGAAGCGCTCGGCGTGGCGGAAGGGCTCGGAGAGGGATTCGCTTCCGGTCTCGTCGAAGTGACCAAAGGCGTTTACGTCATAGCGAATTCGGGCGTTGCGCTCCGCGCGGCGGTTCCGCTCGTATCGTTGCTCGTTTCTTTCGGAGGACTCTCCGTTACGTTGCAGTCAATGACCTTCCTCAATACGGCGGGTGTGCCGTTATGCTATTTCCTCGTAGTGAAAATATCTCACGCAATATTGGCTTTCGCCCTCGCAACCGTTTGCGCGTTGATTTTTCTGTGACTACTTGTCCGTTTTCCGCGCGGTCAGCGCGGGATAAGCGCCTTTTTCCTACTTACCCGTACTGCGCGGGCGCTTCCGTTTCAGGTCGATTATTTTTGATTGTTTTTGCCGCGCGGCGTGACGGGCGGGCACTATGCTTTACAAAACAAAAAGCCGCAGGGGATACCTGCGGCAAGTTTAAAGCGTCGGCGTTTTTGCTTTCACACGAGCAACATTTTTTTGTTATAGTAGTTGCTTCTGTTGATTATCTCCAGCGTGCCTTGCGCGCTGAAATCGAGTTTTACCATATAGCGCAGCCGCTTGTCCGCGCGGTTGATATCGCTGTAGCGCGTAAGTATGTTCCTACAACCTATGGACAACAACGACAATATATCCTTGCGCGTCGAACGCAACGCGAGTATCTGTACGTAGGGCGGCGCTTCCACGCAGGCGGCGTAATCCTCTTTCTTTATATCGAAAAGCACGTACAGGCATATCCGCTTCAGACGAGCCATGGTGTAGTTTTTCGTCTTCGCGTTTTCGAGCAGCTCGTCTATCGTCGTAGCCGTCGCCGCGGCTATCTTCAATCTGTTGTGTATCCCGCCGCTTACGTCGTAATAGTTTTCGAGATCGTAGCCGGAAACGCTTTTCATCTTGAACAGCATCATATCGCCGAGCGCGTCGCCCTGCGGACGGCACACCGACAACATTCCCATAACTTTTTCGGGTACCGCTCTCGCTATCTTCGACATTTCTCCGCGTTTGAACGCCGCGCGGACCGCGCTCGAAGAAGGATAGGGCGCGTCGATATCGAGTGAGTCGTGACCGCCTCCGAGGCGTTTCACCGTGTGTAAATCTATGTCGAGTCCCGCCTTTATTATCGCAACCGCGTACGCCACGCCGAGAGCGTTATTGGGATAATCGAGCACGCCCACGGTGTCCGCGTATTCCTCGTGCGATGAAGCGTATTCGCCGAGCGCAAGAGAGCGCGCCTTAGGGAAAGAATTACCTTCTTTAAGGTATTTGCGCAGATATTCGCTGAATTCTTCGGGTTCCTCCGCAAGAAGCGCGGCGAGCTTTTTGATTATTCCCGCGTCGCCGCATTCGGAGCCGAAACTTAAATAATGCACGTCGGGAAACGCCGAAATCGTTTTAATGGCGCCGTATGCGAAATTGTCCGCGGGCGATATTGCATATATCGTCGGCAGCTCCACCACGATGTCCGCGCCCGCGTATATCGCTTGCTCCGCGCGTAAATATTTATCCGCTATCGCCGCTTCCCCGCGCTGCGTGAAACTTCCGCTCATCACGCATAATATCGTGTCCGCGCCCGTTTCTTCGCGGGCAAGCCGCAGATGCTCCGCGTGCCCGTTGGTCAGAGGATTGTATTCGGAGATTATGGCGGTGATTTTCATATTTACCTCTTTGCGGCGGAATTTGTTCAAACCGCTTGATTTATTTATCCCGTAGTAGTAATATACTAAAGGTTATATTTAATTATATACCGAATTCGCAATAAATCAAGACATTTTTTGGAGGTATTTATGTCGAGGTTGATGGACGCCATTATCGAAAGGGCGAGAAAAACGAATAAGCATATCGTTCTTGCCGAAGGTGAGGAGCTGCGTATAATACAAGCCGCCGCTATCATCAAACAACAGAACATCGCGGAGATAACGCTTCTCGGTAACCCCGACGTTATCCTTGCCAAAGCCGAGGAGAATTCCCTTAACGGCGTGGAAATTATCGATCCCGCGACTTCGCCTAAGCGCGCGGATTACGCCAAACTTCTTTACGAACTCCGCAAAGAAAAGGGTATGACCGAAGAAAAAGCGGCGAGTCTTGTGCTCGATCCTCTTTATTTCGGCTGTCTTATGGTCAAGAGTGGCGACGCCGACGGTATGGTTGCCGGAAGTATCCACTCCACCGGTGACGTGCTTCGTCCCGCGCTTCAGATAATCAAATCCAAACCCGGCATCAAAACGGTCAGCGGTTGCTTTATTATGGGACTTCCCGAAGGTTCGCCTTACGGCGATCACGGCGTGATGATATTCGCCGACTGCGCGGTGCTTCCCGATCCTACCGCGGAACAGCTTGTGGACATAGCTATTGCTTCCGTCGCGAGCGCTCGCGACATAGCGGGTATAGAAGAACCCAAAGTGGCGCTTCTCTCCTTCTCGTCCAAAGGCAGCGCCCATCATCCCAACGTGGAGAAGGTCATTCACGCCGCCGAAATGCTCGACGAGCTTCATCCCAACTTCCTCGTTGACGGCGAGCTCCAGCTCGACGCCGCGCTCGTGCCTAACGTCGGCAAGCTCAAAGCTCCCAAGAGCCGCGTCGCGGGTTGCGCCAATATTCTTATCTTCCCCGACCTCCAGTCCGGCAATATCGGCTACAAACTCGTTCAGCGTTTCGGCAACGCCGAAGCGATAGGACCTATCTGTCAGGGACTCGCGAAACCAGTCAACGACCTTTCGAGAGGATGCTCGGTCAGCGACATAGTAGGCGTAGTCGCCATCACCACTTTGCAATAAACGGGAGCCTTAAATGAAAGTTTTGGTTTTGAACGCAGGGAGTTCGTCCCTCAAATATCAGGTCATCGATATGGCTGACGAGCGTATGCTCGGCAAAGGTATCGTAGAGAAAATAGGCACCGGACTTACCGGAAAGCTCGAGCAGAAAGTCGCCGACGACAAAAGCAAGACCATCGTCATCGAGGAGGTTATCGACAACCACACCGTAGCGTTCGGTCTCGTCATGAAGGCGCTTACCGATCCGGAAAAGGGTATCATATCCTCTATGGACGAAATAGGCGCGATAGGACACCGCGTGCTTCACGGCGGCGAGGATTTCACCGAGAGCGTGATAGTCACTCCCGAAGTGCTCGAGATATGCGACCGCAATACCGTTCTCGGACCTCTGCACATGCCTGCCAATATCGGTTGCATACGCAGCTGTATGGAGCTTATGCCCGATAAGATCAACGTGGCGGTATTCGATACCGTGTTCCATTCCACGATGCCCGACTACGCGTATATGTACGCGATCAAGTACGAAGATTATCTCAAATACAGAGTGCGCAAATACGGTTTCCACGGTACTTCGCATAAGTACGTTTCGGGAGAAGCCGTCAAATACCTCGGCACTCCTCACAGCAAGGTAGTTACCTGCCATCTCGGCAACGGTTCTTCGCTTTCCGCGGTTGTGGACGGCAAGTGCATAGACACGAGCATGGGACTTACTCCGCTCGAAGGTATGGTTATGGGCACGAGATCCGGCGACATCGACGCCGCGGCGGTAGGCTTCCTTGCCGAGCAGAAAGGGCAGACCGCGAGCGAAGTGGTAGCGTATCTCAATAAGCAATGCGGCTTTATGGGACTTGCGGGCTATTCCGATTGCCGCGACTTGAGCGCGCGCTACGCGGAAGGCGACAAGCGCGCAATTCTCGCTTTCGAAATGTTTGCCTACCGTATCCGCAAATATATCGGCAGTTACGTGGCTGCCATGGGCGGACTCGATTGCATAGTCCTCACAGGAGGAATAGGCGAAAACTCCGATTTTGCCCGTTCGCTCATTATGAAAGGGCTCGAAGTATTCGGAGTGGACTTCGATTTCGAACTCAACAAAACGGCGCCTCGCGGCACTTTTGTCGAGCTCAGCAAGCCTTCGAGCAAGGTGAAAGTCCTCGTTATCCCCACCAACGAGGAGCTCGTTATCGCACGCGACGCGAAGGAGCTTGCGGAATCGGCGGCGAAAGCGTAATTAAAATTATTAAATTTACCAATTATAGTCGGAAAAAGTTTGACATAATTCCGACGATTGGATATAATATACAAGCTAAAGTTAGAATTGAGGAGGTGCAGTATGGCAGTCCCGAAGAGCAAAGTATCCAAGCAAAGAGGCAACACGAGATATGCGCAGTGGAAAATTTCCGCTCCCAATCTTGTTGAATGCTCCAATTGTCACGAGCTTATAGAGAGTCACAAGGTATGCCCCAAATGCGGCTACTACGACGGCAAACAGGTAGTAACGCCCAAGGCAAAGAAGGAAGACTGATAGAAGCGAAACCGAGGCTGTCCGTAGTGACAGCTTCGTTAATATTTCGGGGCGGATACCCCGAATAATTTTTTATAGGGAAGCGAATACCGTATGAAAATAGTTATTGACGCGTTCGGCGGCGACAACGCCCCGCAGGAAATAGTCAAAGGCGCTTTGCAGGCATTGAAGGAAAAAGAAGGATTTTCCGTAGTTCTCGTAGGGAAGCGCGAGGAGATAGAGGTGCTTTTGAAAGCCGAAAGCTACGACGAAAGTCGCGTCGAAACAGTCGACGCGCGCGACGTCATCACCAACGATATGTCACCCACCGAAGCGGTGAGGAAAATGAAAGACTCCTCGCTCGTCAAGGCTTTCGCCGTGCTCAATTCCGATCCCGAGGCGCAGGCGATAATTTCCGCGGGAAGCACGGGGGCTGTTCTCACGGGCGCCACCCTTCTCGTCAAAAGACTCGAAGGAGTCACCCGCGCGGCGCTCGCGCCCGTGCTTCCCACCGTGAAAGGGGGCTTTGTGACGCTCGTGGACTGTGGCGCCAATTCCGATTGCAAAGCGGCTCAGCTCGTACAATTCGCGCGTTTGGGTTCGGCTATGGTAAAAGCTACTTCGGGTAACCGCGAACCGCGCGTAGGGCTTCTGTCCAACGGAACAGAGGATAAAAAGGGTAACGAGCTCACGAAGGAAGCCTTCCCTTTGCTCAGGGCGGAGACGAGCATAAATTTCGTGGGTAATATGGAGGCTCGAGAAATACTTTCGGGCGATTACGACGTCATCGTGTCGGACGGCTTCAGCGGCAATATCGCGCTCAAAGCCTGCGAAGGCACGGCGCTCGCTTTCATGACGATACTGAAAAAGTGTATACTCGCGGGAGGGCTCCGCGCGAAACTCGGTTATCTGCTTATGAAGCCCGTTTTCAAGGAAGTCAAAAAGACTATGGACTATAACGGCTACGGCGGCGCGGTGCTTTTGGGACTTACCAAAGTCGTGGTCAAGTCGCACGGGAGCTCCAAAGCGAGATCCATAGCCGCTTCCGTCATACAGGCTTACACCGTAGCGTCCGCAGGAGTAAGCACTTCGCTCGACCTGAAATGAGTATTTTCGAGCCCCTCAAAATTCAGCAAAAAATAGGATACGTTTTCCGCAACGTGGAATTGTTGTCGGAAGCCTTTACGCACGCGTCGTTCTCCAACGAACACGCGTTGCCTTCCTACGAGCGGTTGGAATTTTTGGGCGATTCCGTGCTCGGAATGGTAGTTGCCGAATATCTTTACGGGCGTTATCCCGGTGCGGACGAGGGCTTCCTTACCAAGACCAAAGCGAGCATCGTTTCCGGCAAAACGCTTGCTCCCGTCATAGAAAGACTCGACCTCGTGCAATATTTGCGCGTTTCGTCGGGCAATAACGAGACCGAGGTGCGCTCGAGCAAAAACATCAAGGAAGATCTTTTCGAAGCGTTGGTGGGCGCTATAACCGTGGACGGCGGCGTCGACGAGAGCAGGAAGTTTATTTTACGCGAGCTGGAAAGCGAGCTCAACCGCGATTATACCGTTGACAACGTCACCGATTTCAAGTCGAAGCTCCTCGAAACGGCTGTTCATAAAGGTATTAAAGCGGAATTTGTCGTAGGCGTTTCGCCCTGCGACCCCAAAACTTTTGTTGCGGAAGTGCTTATCGACGGCGCCGTATGCGCCTCCGGCACAGGCGCTTCCAAGAAAAAAGCCGCTCAGTCCGCCGCCGAAGCCGCATTGAAAAAGATTTGAGTTTTTTATATCCTCATGTACGCGAAAGTGCCGTGCACGTATTTTTTCAATTTACGTCTTGCCTTTTTGATCGGAATACGTTATAATCATATTCGAACGAATTTGCATGCGCGAGCAGGACGCCGTTTCCGGGAAGAAGCCGCCCGCTCCGTCGCCGAAGCCTATTGAATAAAATTTGAGTTTTTCATATTCTCACGTACGCGAACGTGCCGTGTGCGCGTTTTCTTAAATTTACGCCTTGCGTTTTCTATCGGAATACATTATACTTATATCTGTATGGGCTCGCGCGCGCGAGCGCACTGCGGAGTTCAGGAGAAACATTATGAATCTTAAAAAAATCGAATTACAGGGTTTCAAGTCTTTCGGAGACAAGACGGAAATCAATTTCGAAACCAACATTACCGGTATAGTCGGACCTAACGGGTGCGGTAAATCCAACGTTATCGACGCCGTGCGCTGGGTGCTCGGAGAGCAGGCGCCGACGACTTTGCGCGTGCAGAAAATGCCCGATCTTATATTCAACGGAACGGAATCGCGCCGTTCGCAGTCTTATTGCGAGGTAAGCCTTTACCTCGACAATTCCGACGGCAGGTATCCTATCGAATTCGACGAAGTGGTGGTCACCCGTAAACTCGACCGTAGCGGCGAGAGCGAATATCTTATCAACAGAAGACTTTGCCGAATGAGGGACATAATCGATTTGTTCCGCGACAGCGGTATCGGCAAAGAGGGTTACAGCATTATCGGACAGGGCAAAATAGACGAAATACTTTCTTCCAAGCCGGACGGCAGGCGCAAGATATTCGAGGAGGCGGCGGGAATATCCAAGCATAAGGCGCGCAAGATAGAGACGGAGCGCAAGCTCAACGCGGGGCGCGCCGACATGCA
>CALVOD010000026.1 GCA_944350065.1 uncultured Clostridia bacterium | reverse complement strand
GGTAGAATATATGTAGAGACTTTGTCCGTAGCGACGGAACAAGGAGGTAGACGTATGAAGAACAGGATAATCACCGTAAGCAGACAGTTCGGAAGCGGCGGCCGTACCATCGGTAAGGAGGTGGCGGAAAGACTGGGGCTTAAATGCTACGACGCGGAGATCATCGAAAAGGTAGCGGAACAGAGCGGTATGTCGAAAGAATATATCGCGGAATGCGGCGAATATACTTCTTATCGCACCTGGCTCACGGGAATGTTCGCGTCGGGGCGCGGCATCAACGGCATAAGCAATCAGGACTATATCTGGGTGGCACAGAATAAGATTATACTCGATATAGCGCGCGAAGGTCCTTGCGTGATAGTGGGGCGCTGCGCGGACTACATATTGAGGGACGAAGCGGATCTTCTCAAAGTGTTTATCCACGCGGATATGGCTAAGCGCGCCGAACGCATAGTGAAGCTGTACGGCGAAAACAGCGAAACTCCGGAGAAGCGTTTGCGCGACAAGGACAAGCGCAGGGCGGCATACTATAAATTCTATACCGAACTCGAATGGGGGGACGCGATACACTACGACGTCGCGCTCGATTCGGGTAAACTCGGTATCTCCAAATGCGTGGACGTAATAGTGGATTTATATAACACTAAACCCGTGGAGGGCGAGGACTGGCTCAAATAATTTCCCTTAAAAAGCCCGTCGGTCAATCGGCGGGCTTCATCTTTTGCATAAGGTAGTTTTTCAAAGTAACGCCGCGGCGAATAACGGCGTTTTCGCGAACGACGGAGTATCCCGCTTTCAAGAAGAACGGCACCGCGGTTATCGAAGCGTAAGTCGTGTAGACGGCGGCGGGATTTCGCGCTTCGAGCGCCGTAAGAAGGGCGCTTCCCACGCCTTTCCTTACGCAGTCCGCCGCTACGTACAGTCTGTCGAGATAGCCCGACGAGTCCATGTCGGCAAAACCCGCGAGCTTACCGCCGTACTCGGCAACGAGCGCTTCGCGCTCAGTGAATTCTTTATCCCACTTCGCCTTGTCGGGCGCTCCGTCCGCCCACGCGTCGAGCTCGGCGGGCGTGTAGTCTAAAGCGTTTACGGTGTGAACCGTGTCGTAGAAAAGTTTACATATCTTATCTATGTCGCCCGAAACGTATTTGCGTATTTTTATTCCGTTCATATCTCGCACTATTTCGAAAGGAGCCGCAATATGAAATTTGCGGCTCCTTTATTTTAATTACCGGTTACCCGTTTTCGCGTTTCGAGTGGGATACGGTGAAGACCTTGTCCGAGTCGGACCAGTCTACGGTGAGCTTGTCTCCGGCTTCGAGCTCGCCCGCTACTATGGTGCGCGCAAGCAAAGTTTCCACGTGCGACTGCAGATAGCGTTTAAGCGGACGGGCGCCGTACTGCGCGTCGTAGGAGTTGTCGGCGATGGCGTCTTTGGCTGCGGAAGTCACTTCGAGCGTGAGCTGTCTTTCGGCAAGTCTTTCTTCGAGACCGTGCAGCAGTAAATCGACTATCTTGACGATATCGTCGTGAGTAAGCGGCTTGAAGAATACTATTTCGTCCAGCCTGTTGAGGAACTCGGGACGGAAACTCTGCTTCAGCAGCGCGTTCACTTCGTCTCGAGCCGATTCGCTTATCTCGCCGTCGGAGTCGATGCCTTCGAGCAGATACGAGGAACCGAGGTTGCTGGTCATTATGATTATCGTGTTCTTGAAGTCCACCGTGCGCCCTTGCGAGTCCGTTATCCTGCCGTCGTCAAGCACTTGCAGAAGAATATTGAACACGTCGGGATGCGCTTTTTCTATTTCGTCGAAAAGTACGACCGAATAGGGACGGCGCCTTACCGCCTCCGTAAGCTGCCCGCCTTCGTCGTAGCCGACGTATCCGGGAGGGGCGCCTATGAGACGCGAAACGCTGAACTTCTCCATATATTCGCTCATATCGATACGCACGATGTTGTGTTCGTCGTCGAATAGACATTCCGCGAGCGCTTTGGCAAGCTCCGTCTTACCAACGCCGGTGGGCCCCAAGAACATAAACGAACCGATAGGGCGGTTAGGGTCGGCTATGCCCGCGCGCGAACGCAGTATCGCTTCGCTTATAAGACGTACCGCTTCATTCTGTCCGATGACGCGCTTGTGCAGTATGTTTTCGAGATTAAGAACCTTTTCGCGTTCGCCTTCCATAAGTTTGGATACCGGAATTCCCGTCCAGCGGGAGACTATACGCGAGATTTCGTCCTCGGTCACCTTGTCCCGCAAAAGCGTTCCGTGTTTTCCCGAGGCGCTCGCCGCCTGCGCTTCCTTGAGCTTTTTCTCGAGCTCGGGAAGCTTGCCGTAACGGAGCTTGGCGGTCTTCTCGTAGTCGAGATTCCTTTGAGCGCGCTCTATCTCGGAGTTCACGGAGTCAATTTCCTGCTTCAGCTTCTGAACCGATTCTATGGCGCTCTTTTCGTTGTCCCACTGCGCCTTCATGGCGTTGAACTTTTCCCTGAGCTCGTTGAGCTCCTTGCGAATGGTCTCGAGCCTGCTTGCGGATAACGCGTCCTTTTCCTTCTTGAGCGCGGTCTCCTCTATCTCGAGTTGCATTATTTTACGGCGCGCTTCGTCCATTTCCGCAGGCATGGAATCGATTTCGGTACGTATCAGCGCGCACGCTTCGTCCACGAGGTCTATGGCTTTGTCGGGCAGGAATCTGTCGGTAATGTACCTTGCCGAAAGCGTCGCCGCGGCAACCAGCGCCGCGTCCTGTATCTGCACGCCGTGGAAAAGTTCGTATTTTTCTTTAAGTCCGCGCAGTATGCTTATCGTGTCCTCGACTGTCGGCTCCTCTACCGTAACCGGTTGGAAACGCCTTTCGAGAGCGGCGTCTTTTTCGATATATTTGCGGTATTCGTCGAGCGTCGTCGCGCCTATGCAATGGAGTTCGCCTCTTGCAAGCAGCGGCTTGAGCAGGTTGCCCGCGTCCATGGCGCTGTCCGTCTTGCCCGCTCCTACGATGGTGTGCAATTCGTCGATGAAAAGTATGATGCGTCCTTCGCTTTGCTTGATTTCGTTAAGGACGGCTTTGAGCCTTTCTTCGAATTCTCCGCGGAACTTCGCTCCCGCTATAAGAGCACCCATATCGAGCGAAAATACCGTCTTTTCCTTGAGCCCTTCGGGGACGTCGCCGCGTACTATGCGCTGCGCAAGCCCTTCGGCTATCGCCGTCTTACCTACGCCCGGTTCGCCTATAAGTACGGGATTGTTCTTCGTTTTGCGCGAAAGTATCCTTATCACGTTGCGGATCTCGGCGTCTCTGCCGATTACGGGGTCGAGCTTTTGCTCCCGCGCCCGCTCGGTAAGGTCGCTGCCGTACTTCGTCAGCGCGTCGTAGGTGGCTTCCGGATTGTCACCGGTCACTCGTTGAGAGCCTTTGACTTTCTTCAGCTCCTCCTCAAAACGCTTGCGCGGCGCGCCGTTTTTCGCGAATATTTCCGCTATTTCGGGACATTTATCGTATACGGCAAGCATAATATGCTCCACGCTCACGTATTCGTCTTTCGCCGCGTCGGCATTCTTCTCCGCCTGCACGAGAACTTTATCGGTAGAGACCGATACGTATATTTTGCCCGGTTCGTGTCCGCTTCCGCCCACTTTGGGCATACGACGTATTTTGTCGTCCAGCGCCGCCGTTACGGCGTCAGCGTTACCGCCGCATTTGCGTACGATATTGTTGACCAATCCGCCGTCGTCGTCTATTAGCGCGTACGCTATGTGCTCGGGCAATATCTCCGCATTTTGATTTTCTATCGCTATGTTTTGCGCTTTTTGTATGGCTTCTATGCTTTTTTGAGTTAATTTCTGCATGTTCATATCGTTCACCTCCTTATATTACGACGGAGCCGTTGAGGTATTCGAGATACCTGTTCTCCATCTCCGTAAAACTCATATACGCTCCCGTAAGATATCCTTTCACGATATCGTCGAACATGCGTATATAGTCGCTTATCGCCCGCGCCGTTTCTTCGTTATCGTATATCCTGTCGCGCGGCATCGCGAATGTGCGCGTGAATTTGCCGTTTTCGAAAGAATAATTGATCGCCTGCGCGGAATATGTTTTCAAATATATTTTTTCCATCTTCGTCCACAGCTCGAAGAATTCCTCGAGTCGGAATAGCAATTCCTCGGATTGCGTGCGGAAAATTATTTTGAGTTCGCCCGCGGCGTTGTCGCCGGTGCGGTAGAGCTCGACGAGGTACCGTATAGTGGGACGGTATTTGTAGTTAAGAGAGCTTTTGAGGCTCATTGTGCTTTCGTGCGGCTCGATGTACGAGTCGAAAGCGTTGTGCCCGAGCAGGTTGTCGATACAGTTGAAAATATTGTATATGCGCTGTTCGGGCGTAACCATCGAAACGTACTCGGCGAGTATCTGGTTGATGAGATTGCTTCTGTTGGTATTCTGCTCACGGGCGATGGCGTCTATTTCGCGCACGACGTCGTCCATAAGAATCAGACTGTATAAACTTTTCTGCATCGTTACCTCCTTGAATTTCGTTTACTATATTATACTGCCGTCCCGAAAACTCGTCAACAATTTTATATAAATTTTGAAACAAATTTTTCCGCAAGATTTAATTTGCCCTTCGATTATTGACCTGAAAACGGCAATAATACACCGTAATCGACGGAAAACCGCCTGAGCTGATAATAATGATAAATTTAAATTAAAATACTAATCTTAATAATTAAGCAAAGCGGGAGACAATTAAATAACTCAAATGCCTAATCTTCTTCGATAAAAGATATCCGTAATAAAAGATCTCCGTGAGCGAGCGGCGGAAATACGATTAAAAGCCGCAATCGGATTTACTATAAATATCGGAAAACCCATAAAATATATAAAATTATACACGAAACAGCGGTTAGCGGTGAAGAAAGCCGCTATTCGGTAATGAAAAACAATGATTTATAAAATGTTGACAAAAGAGGCTTCTGATGATATTCTTTATATACAGACACCCCACGGGGGTGGAGTGGTGTGCCGCATAGCGGCAGTATAATGAAAAATAATTTATCGCCGTCGGCAAACGGGATAAACTGTAAATGCGGGTAGAAATCGGGAGTACGCATAGCGGTTCGCTTATGAATGTGGATTTGCGGTTATAATCCGTAGATTCGGATATGCGCTTTATGGCGCGCGGTGAGGTTATATGAAGAAAAAGAAATTCGTTATTACGGGTATGACTTGTTCCGCGTGTTCGGCGCACGTGGAAAACAGCGTGAAGAAACTGCCGGGAACGGATAAGGTCTCGGTGAACCTGTTGACGTCCACGCTGACGCTCGAATACGACGGCGACGACGCTACAATTATTGAAACCGTTCAGAAAGCGGGTTACGGCGCCTATCCGAAAGACGATACGGCTAAGCTCGCATCCGGCAGCTCCTCAAAAACGGGCGCATTAAAGGATTCCGCCGAGAATAATGCAAAAGCGATGAGGACGAGGCTCATTATTTCGCTCGTTTTTATGGTAGCGCTGATGTATACGGCTATGGGCAATATGTTCGGCGCGCCCCTTCCGTCCTTTCTCACGGGAACCGCCAACGCGGTTTCGAACGCGCTTACACAGCTTTTGTTGTGCGCGCCCATACTTTACGTGAACCGCGCATACTTTATCAACGGATTTTCGCGCCTGTTCAAAGGGGCGCCGAATATGGATTCCCTCGTCGCGGTGGGCGCCACGGCTTCGCTTGTATACGGGATATTCGCGTTATTCAGAATGAGTTACGGGCTGGGCGCCGGCGATCTCGCGTTGGTGGAAAAGTATCTGCACAGTCTGTATTTCGAATCGTCGGGAATGATACTTGCGCTTGTGACGGTCGGAAAATATCTCGAGTCGTTGTCGAAAAAGCGCACGGGCGACGCGCTCGGTAAATTGCGTAAACTCGTGCCCGAGAAGGCGTTGCTTTTGACCGAGGACGGATCGGAACGCGAGGTGGACAGTTCGGCGCTTGTGCCCGGGGACTTGATTGCCGTGAAGGCGGGAATGTCGGTGCCCGCGGACGCCGTGGTATCGAGCGGTAACGCCTTCGTGAACGAAAGCGCCCTCACGGGCGAAAGCGTTCCCGTCGAGAAGGGCACGGGCGATAAAATAACCGGAGGAACCTTCGTTAAAAGCGGATACGTGAGTGCGAAAGTGACCGCCGTAGGCGGTGAGAGCGTGCTCGCTAAGATAATAACTCTCGTGGAGGACGCGGGCGCCGCGAAAGCGCCGATAGCGAAGATTGCCGACAAAGTGGCGGGCGTATTCGTGCCCGCGGTGATGCTTATTGCGCTCGCGACATTCATTGGCTGGCTTGCGGGCGGTAAGGACGTGGAGTTCGCGCTCACCGCGGCGGTGTCCGTTCTCGTCATATCTTGTCCGTGCGCGTTGGGGCTCGCCACCCCGGTTGCCGTTATGGTGGGAACGGGAAAGGGCGCAGAGAACGGGATACTCGTTAAAAGCGGCGAAGCGCTCGAAACGCTGAGCAAAGTAAAATACGTCGTGTTCGACAAGACGGGTACGATAACCGAAGGAAAACCCGAAGTCGCCGATATAAGACTTAAAGCGGACTCCGATAAGATTTTAGCCGCCGTAGCGGCGCTCGAGAGGTTAAGCGAGCATCCGCTCGGAGAAGCGGTGGTGGCGTATGCAGACGAAAAAGGACTAAATTCTGTTGCTGAAGCTACTGAATACATTACGTTACCGGGACGCGGCGTGACCGGGAAAGTGGGCGCCGACGCTTATGCGGTGGGTAACGCGCGGCTTATGGAAGAATGTGACGTAAGCGCGAGCGAATATGCAAGCGATCTCGACGTCGTGGCGAGCGCGGGACACACGCCGCTGCTCGTTGCGGTAAACGGGCAATACGCGGGCGTCATAGGTATTTTCGATAAGATAAAGCAGGACGCGAGAGCTGCCGTTACGGAGATTAAGAAACTCGGCGCCAAGGTGTGCATACTTACCGGAGACAATCCATTGACCGCGCGCGCCGTAGGCGACGCGGTAGGCGCCGACGAAGTTATAGCGGGCGTGCTTCCCGACGGCAAGGAAAAAGAAATAGCGCGTCTCGCGGCAAAAGGCGCGGTGGCGATGGTAGGCGACGGAATCAACGACGCGCCCGCGCTCATGCGCGCCGACGTGGGAATAGCCATAGGCAGCGGGAGCGATATTGCAGTAGACAGCGCGGACGTCATACTGATGAAGGACGACGTGGCGGACGTGGTTACGGCGATGCGGCTCGGCGCGCGCACGATAAAGAATATTAAGGAAAACTTGTTCTGGGCGTTTTTCTATAACGCGCTCGGAATACCGATAGCCGCCGGGGTATTGTATTATACGCCCCTCGAACTTATGCTCAATCCCATGATAGGAGCTTTGGCGATGAGTCTTTCGAGCATATTCGTGGTGAGCAACGCGTTGCGGCTTAAATTTTTCAAGCCTACGGTATTGTCTTCCGATAAGTCCGTAGGCGCCGCGTGCGCTTGTTCGGAAGGGGCGTGCGCTTTACCGAAGCCCGAAAGCGGGAAGCAAAACGATCAAAACAACGAAAGGAGTGTTTCGGATATGAAAGAATACGTTATTTCGGTAGAAGGCATGATGTGCATGCACTGCGTGGCGCGCGTGAAAGCGGCGCTCGAAAAAGTTGCGGGCGTGGAGAGCGCGGAAGTTTCTCTCGAGAACAAGAGCGCGAAAGTTACGGCTTCGTCGGCTACCGCCGAAGAACTCGTCGAGGCGGTGAAAGCCGCGGGCTATGAGGCTAAGGAGGGACTATGAACGGCTACGAAAGGAACGACGCCGAACTCGTGAGGTTGCTTAAAACCGCCGCGGGGCAAATAGTAGGCGTGGTGAGAATGATCGACGAGAAGAAATACTGCATAGATATTTCCAATCAGATAATGGCGACGCAGGCTATCCTTGCCAAGGTGAACAAGGAGGTGCTCAACGCGCACTTACGCACCTGCGTCGTCAATTCGGTAAAAGCGGGCGACGCAGGCGACAAACTGGAAGAACTGTCCAAAGTGCTCGATAAAATAGTCCGCTGAAGCAGTAGACGCTCAGACTATGCGTTTACCTTGTTGGTAGACCGCCTGAAGGCGCGCCGCTCCGTCGAGAAGGCAGATATCGGCGCGCTTGCCCACCGCTACCACGTCGCGGTCGGTAAGACCGAGGTGAGCGCAGGGCGCCTGATTGCCCATATATGCGGCTTCGGCGACGGGAACGCCGTAGGAAGCCACTATTTCCACCATTTTGGATACGGGCGTGATGCTTCCCGCAAGCGCGCTGAAGTCGGCGAGCAACGCTACTTTTCCGTTGTTATATACGTCGATATCCCTGCCGAGCTTGTAGGTGCCTACGGGCATACCCGCCGCAGACAGAGAATCGGAGACGAGCATTATCTTGCGGTAACCTTTGTTTTTGTATATGAAGCGGAACAGCGGCTCGGAGATGTGCATGTCGTCAGCGATAACCTCGGTCATGATACGCGCGTCGAGCAGGGCGGTCTCGTTGAGCCCGATATATTTGGTGAGGTCGCCTTTGCGCCTGCCGAGTCCCGACGAAGCGCAATAAACGTGAGTGGCGGCGTCGAGTCCCGCTTCCACGCAGGCTTCTATCTCGGGATAAATACTGCCGTCGTGTCCGGCGTTTGCGATTATTCCGCAGCTTTTGAGGCACTTCACGAGCTGAACGCTCCTTGCGGTATGCGGGCAGAGCGTCACTATGCGGATCATATCTTTATTCTTGATAAAAAATTCCGCGTCTTCGTCTTCGAATACCGTTTTGATGTTCTCCTCGGGTTGAGCGCCTTTCTTACCGACGTTGATGAAAGGTCCCTCCATGTGCAGACCTATCATATCAGAAAATCTATTTTTTAGGTTCCTTATTTCCGCTATCTGGCGATCTAAATCCTTAAGTTTCGTCGCAACGGAAGTGGCGACGTAAGAGGTTGTGCCGTTGTCGAGATGGAACTTGCCGACGGCGTCGGCGGCTTCCTGCGTAGCCGCGAAATAGTCCATTCCGTAGCCGCCGTGCGTGTGCTCGTCTACAAATCCCGCCGTAGCGTACAGCGTGTTTCCGTCGGGCGCGCCGCGTTCGGCTATCTCGGTTATCACGCCGTTTTCGGCGTATACGTCTACGGCAACGCTTCCCGCTTTACCGTCGCGAAGTATGATCACGTTTTCTATTTTCATTGTTATGTCCGCCTTTATGTCCGGTTATTTATATATTTGATTTATTTCTTTTTAGGTATCGTTTGCAGATAACTCGCCACTATGTCGCCTAACTGCGGGTCTATGTGCGCAAGTTTCAGAAGGGTGGAAACCTTGAACGGAGCGGCGAGCCGCGCAAGTATCTTCATAGACTTTTTCTTACCGAGGAAGGAGTTGATCGCCGTCTGTATCTCGGGGCTTTTCATAAGCGCGCCCACTCTGTCGTTAAGAGAATAATACGCCGAGGAATCGCCGCCTTCCGAGCGGAACCAGTTCTTTACGAACGACGCCGCTCCGGCGGGCATTTTATATTCGGGATCGGGGGAGTCGATACCGGTGAATACCGCTTCGTCCTTGAGGTTGCCCGCGGTAAGAGTTACTTTGTTTTCGCCCGGCTTTATCTCTATACCTTCGAATCTGACGACTTTGTCGCATGCGGAGGTATAGCTTACGCCGTTAACGGTGAGAGTTACCTCGCTTAAGTTGGAGCAAGCCGTCACGGTAGTGGCGCCGATAGGGCGGCGCGCATAGCGCGAACCTAATATTTTAACGAATTTTTCGTCGCTCCAATAGGCTTTGTATACGTAGAACGCGTCTTTACGGGTTTTGCGGTCAAAGGTCACGAGACCTTTGTTGTTCCTGCCTTTGACGCCCGCTTCGTTGCGGTTGGCGGAGCCGAAGTCGAACATATTCCATACGTAGCTTCCCCACATCCAGTCCCGCGCCGCTATTTCCCGCGCGTAATGGTTGTGCAGTATTGCCTGATACTCCTCGGTGTAGTCCCCTTGTTCTCCGATTTCCGTCTGATAACGCAATACCGCTTCCGCGCCGTATTCGCTTAAACAGAGTTTCACTTCGGGATTTATCTTGTGGAAATTATCGAGCCAGCTGCCGAGAGAAGTGTATTTTTCGACGTACCACCCGTAATAAAGGTTGTAGCCCTGAATGTCGGTTATCTTGTTGAGAGAACTGTCCGGCGCGCACATCATCACCTGCGCCGAAGTGGTGGGACGGGTGGGATCGAGCGAATGCGCGAGCGCATTGAGCTCTTTGATCGCGGGCTCCACGCCTTTGGCTTTGCCGCCGATGGTTATTTCGTTCTGAACGCCCCAGCAGAATATCGAAGGATGATTGTAGTTCTGCGTGATAAGCTCGGTGAGCTGACTTTTCGCGTTGGCTTGTTTGGCGGGGGAGTAACGCGAGATGACGGGGACTTCCGCCCACACGAGAAGTCCGTGCTCGTCGCACAGATCGTAGAACCTTTCGTCCTGCTGGTAGTGCGCGAGGCGCACCGAGTTTGCGCCCACTTCGAGTATGAGCCGTACGTCTTCACGGTGGTCGTCCAAACTAAGCGCGTTACCTTTTCCGAGCCTGTCCTGATGGCGCGAAACGCCTTTCAGCTTTATATGCTTTCCGTTCAGGAAACAGCCTTTTTCGGCATCAAAAGTTACAGTTCGGAAGCCCGTTTTAACGGTTACCTCGTCTTCTTTGACGCCTGCCGAATACAGCTCGCAACGCAGAGTGTAAAGGTACGGCTCCGCCGTTCCGTTCCATAGCGAGACGTTGCTAACGTCGAGCGAATATTCGCCCGCCGCCGTTGCGGCGGTGAGCGAAGCTGCGACTTTTCCGTCTCTGTCGGTAAGGGTAAGTTTTATTTCGTCGCCTTCTTCCACGCCGCGAACCACCGTTTTAACGGTGAGTTTTCCGTTGCCGTCTTTAAGAACTTCGGGAGTTACGAAAACGCCGTTTCTGCCGCTGTCGAGCGCGAAGTGCTTTTTACCGAGTCCCGTTATGACGTTCACGTCGCGGTACAGTCCTCCGTAGAAAGTGAAATCCGCCGTGGACGGATATACGTCGTCGAAGTCGGAATTGTCTACGTCGATACGCAATTCGTCGCTTTCTTTAAGATAGGGGGTGAGCTCCACGCGGAACATGGAATAGCCGCCGCGGTGCTCGGCGATCTTGCGATTGCCGAGGTAGACTTCCGCAACCGAATTGGCGCCGTTTATTTCGAGCCAGCTGCCGCCTTCGAGCGGAGGCAGTTTTTTTGAGTAACTGCATTTGCCCCTGTAGTAGTCGGGGCGCGACTGCCCGTCTTCTGCATTGAAGGAATGGGGCAAATCCACGGCGACGGTTTCGCCTTCTTTTGTAAATTTCCAGCCGGAATCGATGTTAAGTACGGTTCTCATTAGCTAAACTCCTTTCCGTTATCCGATTTTTAAATTCGGATTTTTGTCCTTGCGCGCGTTAGCGCGTCCGCGCGGGCGGAGCCGCGTAAGAGCGCAACGCAGACGCTATTTAAATTATATCTTCCGCGCGCGCATTAGTCAACAGCTCCGCATAATTCGTATAACGCTTATTCCGTTGATTTACTTTACGTATTGTGGTAAAATAATTTAAATCGCGGAAAGCGTCCGCGAATATAACCGCAAAATTCAGGGAAAGTATTATGGAAGAAGCAAAACTCAGGATTTCGGATAAAGCGCCTAAGGGGCTGCAAAAGTTTTTTTATACCGACGTGTATCTCGTCGCGCTGGTCGCGGTAGTGTTTTTCACTTGGTACACCAAAGAAATTTTCTGGGGATTCCTCGTAGGCTCCGTGCTCGCCGGAACGGCGCTCATCGTCGTAGACGATTTCAAGCCAATGCTGCCCGTCGCACTGTACGCTCCCGCGATGTTCGCGATGAAGGACCCCACGGAATATTTTATTTGCCTTACCGGGGCGATTCCGCTCGTGATAGGGCTCGTGTTCCATATTTTTTATTACCGCCCCGAACGCAAGAGAATGCGTATGCTGATACCGCAACTGCTTATAGCCGCGGCTATGCTTGCTGGAGGTGCGGGCGTTATTTCCAAGGAAAATTATCTCGGTACGCTCGCATACACGCTTATGCTCGGCTTCCTTCCTCTTATTTTTTATCTGTTATTCGCTCTTTACGGCAAGGAAGAAAGGGGCTTCGCTTCGATAGGGAAATATACGGCTAAGGTGTTTACATGGTACGGGATACTGATAGGAATGGAGATAATCACCCTGTACGTCGTCAATAAGCCGCCGTTCGAGCTGTGGGGACGCGGTTTCGTTATAGACGCGGGCTGGTCGATAGACAACAATCTCGCTACGGTGCTGTTGCTCGCTTCGCCCATGGGATTTTACCTTGCGCTGACCGAAAAACAAAAAGTGCTGTATACCGTTCTCGGCATAATAAATTTCGGTTTCACGGTGCTTACGTTCAGCCGCGGCGGCATACTTTTCGGGACGATCATGGCGGTGATAACTGCCGTATACGCGATGATAAAATGCAAGGGCAGAGCGAAACTGAAAATAGTAATACCCGTTGCGGTGGTGGCGGCGGCGATACTTGCGGTGTATTTTGCCAATATGAGCGAACTGAACGCATACATTTCGAGGCTTGCCAACCTCGAGGACAAAACGATTTCGGGACGCGACAAGCTCTATGCGGAAGCCATAGAATGTTTCCGTAACAATCCCGTATTCGGCGCGGGAATGGGCTTCGACGGCGAGTATTACGCCCAGCCCGAAGGAATGTATTTCTACTGGTTCCATTCCACGCTGTTCCAGATAATAGGCTCGACGGGCGCGGTGGGCATTGTTGCGTTCGCGATATTCTATGCGGTGCGCTACGGAATAGTTTTCCGCAGAATAAACCGCAACGTATTCGCGCAATTCGCTTTATTGTCCTTCCTCGGGTTCGAGGGATACAGTATGATGGATACGGGAACGTTCATTCCTTATCCTATAATGGTTATGGCGATGCTTCTGACGCTTGCCGTGGAAAGGACGAACGAAACCGTAGCGCTTACGCCGCCCGATAAAAGAGGACTTTACTATGGCGAAACGTAATCGCGACAGATTAAGACGATGATTATACCGACGTTTTTAAAAGAAAAAGCGTTCCCGTTTCCGCAGTTCCCATAGGGAATTTTTCCACATAAATATAGATAAGTATAGCGCACTATACCTTGCAAGCAAGGCAA
>CALVOD010000025.1 GCA_944350065.1 uncultured Clostridia bacterium | reverse complement strand
TCTTTAGCCAAAAATTCTGTCTGTGCGTCGTCTACCTGCTCGGGCTTCACGATAACTCTTATCTCTCTGCCCGCCTGTATGGCGAATGATTGCTCCACTCCTGCGAACGAGTTTGCCAGACTTTCCAATTTTTCCAATCTCTTGACGTAGAATTCGAGAGACTCTCTCCTTGCTCCGGGACGCGCGCCGCTGATGGCGTCCGCCGCCTGCACGAGCACCGCTTCGACCGATTGCGCCTCCACGTCGCCGTGGTGCGCCGCGATACAATGAATAACTCTCTCCGATTCCTTGTATTTGCGCGCAAGCTCCACGCCTATCTGTACGTGTGTGCCTTCGTATTCGTGGTCGATGGATTTGCCGAGGTCGTGCAGTAATCCCGCACGCTTACACAGCTTCTCGTCGGCTCCGAGCTCCGCTGCGAGTAACCCCGCAATATAGCTCACTTCGAGCGAATGCTTGAGTACGTTTTGTCCGTAACTGGTACGGAATTTCATCCTGCCGAGCAGTTTGACGAGCTCCGGATGTATCCCGTACACGCCCGCGTCGAATACCGCGCTCTCGCCGGCTTCCTTGATGGTGGCGTCCATATCGCGTCTTACGCGGTCGGCAACTTCCTCTATCCTGCCCGGGTGTATCCTTCCGTCGGCTATCAGTTTCTGTAGAGTAAGCCTCGCTATCTCCCTGCGTACCGGGTCGAACGCCGTAAGCGTCACCACGTCGGGAGTATCGTCTATGATGATATCCACGCCCGTCGCGCTCTCGAGGGCTTTGATGTTCCTGCCCACTCTGCCGATTATCCTTCCCTTCATGTCTTCGTTGGGAAGTTCCACCGTAGATATCGTCGCCTCCGACGCCTGATCCACGGCGCAGCGCTGGATCGCGAGCGCGATGATGTTCTTCGCTTTGCGCTCACCTTCGTCCTTGGCTTCCTTCTCTATCGCCTTGACTATTTGTACCGCGTCGCGCTTCGCTTCGTCCTCCATCTGACGGATTATGAGGTCCTTTGCTTCCTCTCTGCTCATCTCGCTCACCTTCTCGAGTTCCTGCAGCATCCTTTCGCTGTGATTCTGCATCTCCTCCTCGATTTCCTTGAGCTTGAGTTCCTTGTTCTCCAGTTCTTTGCGGATACGCTCCACGTTCTCCAGTTTCTTGTCGAGCGCGTCCTCCTTCTTGTTGATGGAATCCTCCTTCTGGTTAAGGCGGGCTTCCTGTCTCTGCATTTCGGATCGTCTGTCTTTCGATTCTTTCTCGAACTCGTTGCGCAGTCTGATCTGCTCCTCTTTTGCCTCGAGCAAAGCGTCTTTGCGTAAAGTCTTAGCTTCCAGCTTCGCCTCCTCTATGACCCTTGCAAACTCGGTTTCCGCGTCGGTCTGCTTCTTCTTCAACACCGCTCTGTATACGAAAAAACCTGCCGCGGCGCCCGCTATCAATGCGGGAAAGAGAGTTATCACGACAACTACCCAAGTGTCGATGGCAGAAAGCATTAAATGACTGCCTAACATTTTAACCTCCTATTTAGTTTTGAAATTTCGCGTGTATATATGCGGTCGTTCGCTACCGAATATTCACCAAATGCTATTATATATTAAGTTTAAGTAATTGTCAATATTTTAATTACCCGTATGCGCGTTGTTTGCGGACGCTTCGCTCAAAAGGTTTCCCTTAAACGGCTCTCCAGGTTACCGGCGACGTCGGGATTTTGACGAAGATATTCTATCGCCTTCTCTCTGCCCTGTCCTATCTTCTCGCCTTCGTAGCTGAACCACGAGCCCGATTTTACTATCATGCCCGCGTTTACCGCCATATCGAGGATCACGCCGTAAGAAGATATGCCTTCTCCGAAGATAATGTCGAATTCAGCTATTCTGAAAGGAGGCGCGAGCTTGTTCTTGACTATTTTGACCTTGGTGCGATTGCCTATGACGTTGCTGCCGTCCTTCACCATGTCCACTTTGCGCACGTCGAGACGGATGCTCGCGTAGAATTTAAGCGCTTTGCCGCCCGTAGTGGTCTCGGGATTTCCGAACATCACGCCTATCTTTTCGCGAAGCTGGTTGATGAATATTATACAGGTGTTGGTCTTGGCTATCGCGGGATTGAGCTTGCGCATCGCCTGCGACATAAGCCTCGCCTGCATGCCTACAACCGAGTCTCCCATCTCGCCGTCTATCTCCGCTTTCGGCGTGAGCGCCGCCACGGAGTCGACTACGATAAGATCGATGCTTCCGCTCCTCGCCAGCTCCTCCGCTATCGCGAGCGCCTGCTCGCCGTCGTCGGGCTGGGATACGTATAACTGCGCGAGATCCACTCCGAGATTACCGGCATATACGGGATCCAAAGCATGCTCCGCGTCGATAAACGCTACGATACCGCCGAGCTTCTGCGCCTCCGCCGCCGCGTGTAACGCGAGCGTCGTCTTACCCGAAGACTCAGGTCCGTATATCTCTATTATCCTTCCGCGCGGCAGTCCCCCTATCCCGAGCGCCTGATCGAGCGCGAGACAACCGGTGGGTATTACGTCCACTTTGACTTTGTTCGTGCCGTCCATATTCATTATAGAGCCTTTGCCGAAATTCTTTTCGATATGCGCGAGCACTTCTTCCAGAGATTTTCTCTTCTTGTCGTCCATTGCTTACTCCTTTACTTTCGATATATTTATCAATAATACAGCTGCAAATGCTTGAGCGCGTAAAACAGCGCGCAATCTTTGGCTTGCCGCCTTATCTCCTGCCTCGAACCCGAGAAACGGTGTTCGTATACGTTGGTGTGTTCCTCGTCCGTGACCGCTATGTAAACGAGCCCCACCGGTTTATCCAAAGTGCCGCCTCCGGGTCCCGCAATCCCGGTTGTGGATATCCCGATATCGACGTTTTCGTCCAGAAGCCCCGTCGCCATCTCCACCGCGGTTTCGCCGCTCACGGCGGTACAATACAATAGCGTGTCCTCGCATACGCCGAGCTTATCCATCTTCGCGTGCTCGCTGTACGCCACAACTCCTCCGTAGAAAACTTCCGAACAGCCCGCCACGTCCACTATCGAAGACGCCACCATTCCGCCGGTAAGCGATTCCGCCGTGGCAAGCCGTAAGCCGCGTTCCGCAAGTTCGCTCACGAGCGTAGCCGCGAGGTTGCGTTCGTCGTCGCCGTATATGACGTCGCTGAACGTGTCGTAAAGCATATCGCATTCGTCCGCGCTTATGCCCTCGAAAGTCACCGCGAGATCGCATCCTTTGCCGGCTATTTCATATTCGGTCAGATAAGGATGATCGCGCTGAAGGCGATCTTCCACTTCGCTCGCGGTACAACACATACGCCAGAATTTATCCATTATCCGCCTCCGCTACGGTTTCGCCGAACAGATTGAAACCCGTCTTCGTAATCTTGACTTTATATATTTCGCCCACGTCGAGAGGAAAATCGGAAGTAAAATATACCTTCGTGTCTATCTCGGGAGCGTTCCTTTCCGTTCTGCCGTAGAATTTGTTTTTCGCGTAGTCTATGCCCTCGTAAACGACTTCGACTTCTTTGCCGAGATATTTAGCGTGAGCGGCTTCCACGACGGCGCATTGAGCGCGCGACAAAGTTTTTTCACGCCGTTTGCGCTCCTTATAAAGCACCCTCGGCGTCATCTTGTATGCGGGCGTGCCGGCCTCCCTCGAGTATGCGAAAAAGCCGGCGTAAGTTATTCTGCCCTCTTTGATGAATTCCTCGAGCTCCGTAAAATCCTTTTCGCTTTCGCCCGGGAACCCCACTATAAATGTGGAACGTATCGCGATATCCGCTCCGACAGCTTCTATCCTGCTTATCAGTCTCCGCACCTCGTCCCCGTCGGTATGACGGTTCATTCTCTTGAGCACCCCGTCGCTGACGTGCTGCAGCGGTATGTCTATATATTTCGCGATACCCTTTTCGCGCGCTATCGTTTCTATCAGCCCGTCGTCCACGAGCTCCGGGTAAGCGTACATTATCCTTATCTTCCAGAAACCTATTTTAAGCAGCTCCGCAAGCAGACGCTTGAGCGAATACTCCCCGTACAGATCTTTGCCGTATCTCGTGGTGTCCTGCGCCACAAGTATAAGTTCCTTTACTCCTTCCGCTTTAAGGCGCTCCGCTTCTGCGACGAGCTCCTCTATCGGATAAGAACGGTACCTGCCGCGAATGTACGGAATGGTGCAATACGTACAGAAATTGTCGCACCCGTCTGCTATCTTGAGATAGGCGTAATGAGCGGGAGTGGTCAGCACGCGTTCGCGCTTATAGGGAGTGAAAGTTTTTTCAATATAAATTTTCTCCGCTGTTCCCACTCTTACAGCGTCCGTTATCTCCGCTATCCTGTGATAACAGTTGATACCCACAAACGCGTCCACCTCGGGAAGATCCGCAGCCGTTTCGCGCGCGAATCTCTCCGTAAAGCATCCAAGCACCATGAGTTTTACGTTTTTACGCGACGCCTTTTCGGCGGCAAGCTCGAGCACGGTGTCTATGCTCTCGCGTATCGCCGGGGTTATAAACGCGCAGGTGTTGACCATCAATACGTCGGCTTCGCTCGCGTTCTGTACTACGTCGTAGCCCGCAGCCTCGAGAGACGCGAGCACGTTCTCCGTGTCCACGCGGTTCTTGTCGCATCCGAGCGACACCATTCCGACAGTAGGTTTTCCCCCGCTTTTCGCGCCTGTTACCGCCATTGTACGCCTTCCTTACCCTCTTATTTCGTTTTCTTTGAGGTAACCCGCGAAGGCTT
Source organism: uncultured Clostridia bacterium (assembly GCA_944350065.1). Taxonomy (GTDB): domain Bacteria; phylum Bacillota; class Clostridia; order Christensenellales; family DTU072; genus Stercoripulliclostridium_A. The sequence continues at coordinate 8,759 of CALVOD010000025.1, read as the reverse complement.
CGAGTTCTTCGTCGGTATACTCTATCGCTCCGAGACGTTCGATCTCTTTCCCTCCGCCGTAGAATATAAGTTCGCCTTCGTCGAGTTTGTCCGAGCTCTTATAAATACCGCCCTTCGCGCTCACGACAAAATGTACTTTCGCAGCGAACGCCGTTTCTTCCACGGAAGCCTTTGCGGGCGAAGCGTAAACGACGTATACTCCCGCCGCCGCGCCTATATACGCTATATATGTGAGTTTTTCTATAAATTCGTCGGCGTCTTCGTCGTTGTCGGATATTACGAGGAAATATTTACCCATAGTCCCCGATCCGCTCGAATTGTAGTCGTTCACGTTTAACGCGCAGGCACGGCGCAAGATATCCATACGCCTGAACGTTTCGTCGTACGCGGCGTTCACGAGCTCCGCTACGGACGCGCCGTCCGCGCAGGCGCGATAGTCCTTGACTATGCTCACTTTTCCGAAGGCTCCGAGAGAATTCACGCTTCCTGCGCGCTCCGCTATAGCCACTTCCGCTTCGCCAGCGCCGTACGCGCTCGCTATGCCCGCGAGCACCGAACGCAGCACCGCATCGCGCGAGCGGCGCTCTTTCCCGGTTACGAAAAGACTCTTAACCTTATCCCCGATAACGGGCGCGTACGCGCTTTCGCCGTCGGCGGTCCCGAGGCAATACGTCCCCGTTACGCCTTCTGTCGGTCTTTCGCTGAAAATACTGCGATCATGTATAATCGTCGCCATCTGTATCGTCCTCCCCGTCATAATCTCCGCCGCCCACGTCGTTGATCGTGGGAGCGCCCTCCGCGTCGGCGTCTTTGCCGAATATTTCGTAATATTGATCCATCGTAATCATGATGTCTCTAGGTTTGGCGCCGTCGCCCTGGCTTAAAAATCCTCTCTCCGCCATAGCGTCCACGAGCTTGCGCGCTTTAATGTAACCGACGTGGTGCGAAGCCTGCGCGCTCGACACGGACGCTCTGCCCGAAAGTATGAACGATTTCAATATAACTCTCAATAACTGTTCGAAATCGGCGTCGCGCTCCTCTTGCGCGCTCACTTTGACTTCGGGTTCGGGGGCGGGCGGCTCGTAAGTGATCGCCTTCATTATCTCGTCGTCAAAATAACATTCGTTGTTGGCGCGGATATAGTCGCAAACGGCTTTTATTTCGGCTATGTCTATCATGGCTCCCTGCAAACGGACGAGGTTAGCCGGGAACGAATAAAGCATATCGCCCATTCCGAGCAATTCTTCGGCGCCGCCGTCGTCCATTATGACTCTGGAGTCGGTGTTGCTCTTGACGGTGAACGCCACTCTGTGCAAAATATTGCTCTTGATGAGTCCCGTTATTACCTGCACCGTGGGGCGCTGAGTTGCTATTATCATGTGAATACCGCAAGCGCGGGCAAGCTGCGCGATACGAACGATGTTCTCCTCGACGGAATTGTTTTTGGATTTGATCATCAGGTCCGCCATCTCGTCGATAATAAGCACTATCCTCTGCATTTTGGGCTCTTTGGATTTATCGCGGTACAAATCGTTGTACTGGTCGATATTGCTGCACCCTATCTGCTCGAAGAAAGCGTAACGCCTGTCCATTTCCTCGGTCAGCCATTTGAGCACGTTGACGGCGTGACGGGATTCCTTGACGGTTTCCTTGATGAGCAGGTTGGGAAGCCCTCTGTATACGCTCATTTCGACGCGCTTGGGGTCGATCATTATCATTCTCACGTCCTCGGGAGAATACTTGTAAAGTATGCTCACTATGACGGCGTTAAGGAAAACGCTCTTGCCCGTTCCGGTCGCGCCCGCAACGAGAAGGTGCGGCATTTTCGCGAGATCCGCCACGTACGGTTTACCGTCGAAAGTCTTGCCGAGCGCCACCCTGACGCCTTTGTCGCTCTCGTTGAATTCCTTCGTGCAAAGTATGCTCTTCAGTCCTACCGTGTCGCGCTTGGCGTTGGGGAGTTCTATACCGAACGCGTCCTCGCCCTCTATCGGCGCCTGTATACGAAGGTTTTTCACGCGCAAACGCATTTTAAGATTTTCTTTAAGCGCGGTGACTTTGTTTATCTTGTATCCCGGACCGAGTTTAAGATAATACATGGTGAACGTCGGTCCGCGCTTGGCGGTCACCACTTCCGCAGGCACGTTGAATTCCTGCATGGTAATGTCTATTTTTTCCTTTACCGCCTGATAATCGGGCGGGAAATCTTCGCCCGCGTTGCCGTAATCGCGTAAAAGCTCATATCCCGGAGCCTTATACGGCTTCGGTACGTAAGGCTTCTTCGGCGCGTCGGGGAAAAGTCCGCTCTGCTCTACGCCGGAAGCACCGCCCACGGGAAGCTCGGGCGCTTTTTCCTTACGCATGGCTTCAGACTGATAAACGGGTTTCTTCTCGCGCGGCGCGCGCGGCTCCGCTACGGGAGGCGCTTTCGGCACGTCGGCGAAACTGCCGCCCGCGCGTTCTGCGGGAGCGGGCTTCACCGCAACGGGCGCGGGTTTGACTTCGGGTTCCGGTTCCGGCTCGTAATCGGCAGCCCCGGCGTCGTCGGGATAAATCTCGTCCCCCTTCACGGGGCGCGTGATATCCATACCCGCGTATTCTTCCGCGGTAAGCGGTTTATTGAGATACTCGAGCATAGCGTTCCTGTCCATAGCGGGTCGCGAACCGCGCTCCTCGCGCGCCGCGGGTTGTGTCGCGGCCGCGTCGTACTGCGGATATTGCGAAGCCTTCGCGGCAGGCGCGGGCGTAACCGGGACGGAGGCGGGCTTACGCACCTGAGGCTCGTCCTCCTCTACCGGCAAAACGCTTATAGGATTGGAATACAGCTTCTCGAAAGCGGTCATCTCACGCTCGGGAACGGTCGGTCTCGCCGCGGAGGTCTCGTCCGCCCGCCTACTCGGTCTCGCGGGCGCGCTCTGCGCTCCGCCGTATTCGCCGTTCCCGCCGTACGTCGAAGTTCTGTCGCGGTCGTCGCGGTACTCTCTGCCTGTATCGTAAGCGGACCTTTCGCCGTATCCGCCGTACTGCGGCGCGCGAGTAGCGCTTCTGCCGTCGTCATAACCGCCGTATGCGGAAGGACGGGACGGGCTGCTTTCGTCATAGCCGTAAGGATCTTGTTCAACGGGCATTTTCGGCACGAATTGAGAAGTATGGTCGTCGCTCCTCGCCCTCGTAGCCGCATAATTGTCGTCGAGCTTACCGCCGCCGTATCTTTCGGCGTATTCTTCGTCTGCGCTCTTGGGAGCGAGACTTTCTTCGAGCATCCGCGCTCTGCCCTGATTGGTATAGACGGTATCGAAACCGTTCTCCTCTCCGAGCGCGCGCAGCGTGCTGTAATCGTATACGGGACTTCTGTCCGAAGTGCGCGGATCGGCGTTGCCGAAAAGAACGTCGGCGCTGCGCCCTGCGCGTTTACGCTCCCGTTCTTCCTCGCCGAGCAAAGCCCCGAAATAATTCTCGCCGGCGCCCGTTACGTTCACCACGGAGTCGTCGCGGGTATAGCCCGCGCGGCGAGCGTCTTCGGCAAACGCTCCTTCTATGCGTGCGCTTTCGTTTTTAGCAGCGGGCGCGAGCGTTTCCGCGCTCTTTCGCGCCGCTTTGTCTTTGAAAGAGCTTTTGCCGCGTCCGAGGTTCGCGATAAACGGATATATCGCCGCGAACAGCAAAATAGCGGTTATCACGAAGGAGGTGACGAGCATAAAAGTAAAATTGGGGAAGATAAGTCTCAGAAGCGCCGCCGGTAGTCCCATCAGCACGCCGCCCACCGTATTGGCGGCATAGGTGTCGGGGATATAACTTCCCGAATCCACCAGATCGGCGCCGAGCCCTATATGCAAAGTAAGCACGAGCATAAAGAACACGGATATGTACAACGCCGTTCTCGAGGCGGAAATATCGGGCGATCTTCCCGACAGAAGCAAAAGCGACAAAAGGACAGTCGCGGGGATATACGCGTAAACGGCGTAGCCGAAAACGCCGTACACGAATCGTCTGCCGCCGCTGAAAACGAGCAACAGCACCGTCAGTGCGGCTAACCCGAGCAAGGTATAGCACAAAGCCTTACGTTTGGCAGTATTTTTAGTAACCGGTTTCCTCAACATAATCAAACTCCTTTTACGGAGGCGAGCACGTCGAAATCGGGCGTGACGCCTACGTAACCTGCGGCGACTTTGCCGAAGTCGAAGATATCCTCTATCGCATTGCGTATATCGGACATCGTGAGCGCGTTAATTTTGGCTAAACTTTCGTCGAGATCGTAGACCTCGCCCGTCATGATGACGGATTTGGCGTTGGCGCGCATAAGCGAGACGGCGCTTTCCGCTCCGAGCACGTTACCCGCCTTAAGCTGTTCTTTGCCTTTGGAAAACTCCCTCTCGGTAATGCCTTTATCGAGCAAAAGGAGTATTTCCTCGCGAATGGCGTCGACCGCCGTTTTTGCGGTTTTGGGATTGGTGCCGACGAAAATTTCGAAGCAACCGTTGGCTTTCATCGCGGAAGTAAGCGAATAAATATCGTAAGCGAGTCCCCTGCGTTCGCGGACGTTCTGGAAAAGTCTGCTCGACATACCGCCGCCGAAAATATTGGAAAGCAGCATCGCCGCGTAAAGCCTGTCGTCGCCGTAGGTGTACGACGGGAACATAAAAGCTATATTCGCCTGTTCGGTGGGTTTTTCCTTGAAGAAAAGCTGCGAACGGGTTTCGACGGCGCAGATATCCGCGGGAGCGGGCTTGGGAGAAAATTTCTCGGCGAAATATTTACGGACCAGACCTTCCACGGCTTCGCGGTCGAACTTGCCGGCAACCGAAACGACGGTATTGGGAGCGACGTAGAATTCGTCCGTATACGCGCGGATATCCTCGCGGGTAAACGATTTGACGTTCTCGGCATAACCGAGTATCGGGCGCCCCATCGGGGTATCGCCGTAAAACGCTTTGGCGAGTCCGTCGAAACAAACGTCTTCGGGGTCGTCCTCGCTGCGGCTGATCTCCTCGAGCACCACCTGTTTTTCTCTCGCCATATCCTCTTTGCCGAAAACGGAATTAAAGAAGATATCCGACAAAAGCTCCATACAGGAATCGACGTGTTCGAAAGTGGAGATCGTGTAATAAGAAGTCATGTGCCTTGCGGTGAAGGCGTTGATCTGCACGCCCAAAGACTCCATTTCGTCCGCTATGTCGTAAGCGGTGCGCGTGGGAGTGCCTTTGAAAAGCATGTGCTCGATAAAATGCGAAATGCCCGAACGCTCGGCGCTCTCGTTGGCGGCGCCGCAGGCCACGTAAACGCCTACCGCCGCGCTTCGCGTTGTTTCCATATCGTTGAGAACGAGCCTGAGCCCGCCGGGAAGAGTATATATTTTATTCATAAATTCCTTTTTTGCCTTATAAAGCGCCGCCTTCGGCAACGCCCGACGGGTTCTCCGTTCCGGCAGAACGCGCGTCGTCGTTATATAGTATATATCAAACTTAAACTTATTTCAATAATTACGGAGATAAATTTGAAAGAGAATTCTCGTTGGCGCGCCGCGCGCGGCGCGACCGTTAAAAAAACGCGTCGCACTGCGCTCCCGCCTACCGCACGGAGGAGCGCATAAGGCAAACCGAATTACTCCGACGCGGGCGCGAGGTTGGCGCTGACCGTCACGGCGCGCAAGCCGTTAGCAGAATAAAATTCCAGTATTTTCGGGAGCGCCTCGAGGGTGTGTTCCGTCGGGTGCATCAATATCAATTCGCCGTTTTGTACTCCCGAAGTAGCGCGTGTGTATACCGTATCCGCGTCTTTATCGCGCCAGTCCACCGTATCCCTGCTCCACATGATCACGGTGTATCCGTAGTCGGAACAGGCTTTGAACATATCGTTTCCCACGGACCCCGAAGGGGGCGCGAACAAGTTGACTTCCGCTCCCGTAAGTTCTTTGATGAGCTTCGCGGTAGGCACCAGTTCGTCCACGTTCTGCTTATAGTTCAGATTCTCTGCGTCCTTGTGCGAATAGCCGTGGGAAGCTATCTCGTGTCCCGCTTCGGCTATCGCTTTAAGCGTCCCCGAATTTTTCGCCGCCCACGATCCGCCTATGAAAAAAGTGCATTTCACGTCGTACCTGTCGAGCGTTTTCAATATTCCGTCTATGTACTCGGTGCCCCAATATACGTTGAACATAAGGCTTACTTCAGGTTTGTCCGTATTGCCGCGGTAAACGGCTTCTCCGCCCTGCGCGAGCGTTTCCGTAACGCCTCCCACTCCTACCAAAGCTATGGTCAACAGCACTGCGATTATCACGACGTTGGCGGCGATATTGATGAGCAAGGTTCTTTTTTTCATTAAAGTTTCCTCACGTTTATATTATTATATTGACAAAAAGATAGATTATGTTTAATATAATTAGGTAATTAAATTCAAAGTATCGAGGTCATTATGTCAAAACTCACGATGGATAAACTCGTAGCCCTATGCAAAGGCAGGGGCTTTATTTTCAGCGGCAGCGAAATATACGGCGGACTCGCCAACACCTGGGATTTCGGTCCTCTCGGCGTCGCCCTCAAAAACAACGTAAAAGCCGCTTGGTGGAAAAAATTCGTAACCGAAAGCCCCTATAACGTGGGACTGGACTGCGCCATACTGATGAATCCCGCGGTATGGGAAGCGAGCGGACATCTCGGTGGATTTTCCGACCCGCTCATCGACTGCAAAAACTGCAAATCCCGTCACCGCGCGGACACGCTTATCGAAGACTATATGCACAAAAAAGGCATCAACGAAAACATTGCGGGCTGGACGAACGAACAACTCGAAAGCTACGTTGCCGAGCATAAAATAGCCTGCCCCGTTTGCGGAAAAAGCGAATTTACGGGCATACGCAAATTCAACCTTATGTTCAAGACCTTCCAAGGGGTTACGGAGGATTCCGCTAGTACCGTTTATCTCCGTCCCGAAACGGCGCAGGGCATCTTCGTTAACTTCAAGAACGTACAGCGCACCACCCGCAAAAAAATACCTTTCGGTATCGGTCAGATAGGCAAATCCTTCCGTAACGAAATTACGCCCGGGAACTTTATTTTCCGCGTGCGCGAATTCGAGCAAATGGAGCTGGAATTCTTCTGCAAACCCGGCACCGATCTCGAATGGTTCGCCTACTGGCGTAAATTCTGCCACGAATGGCTGCTCGGTCTCGGAATGAAAGAGGATTCTCTCCGTCTGCGCGACCACGACAAAGACGAGCTTTGTTTCTATTCCAAAGCGACCACGGACTTCGAATTCCTTTTCCCGTTCGGCTGGGGCGAATTATGGGGTATTGCGGACAGAACCGATTACGACCTCAATCAGCACATCAACAAATCGGGTAAGGATTTAAGTTATATCGACCCCGTCACTAACGAAAAATACGTGCCTTACGTTATCGAGCCGTCGCTCGGCGTGGAGCGTATGACGCTCGCCCTTCTCTGCAACGCCTACGACGAAGAAACCGTCGGCGAAGGCGACACGCGCGTCGTGATGCACTTCCATCCCGCGATAGCGCCCGTGAAAGTGGCGGTGCTCCCCCTTCAGAAACAGCTTAACGAAAAAGCGGAAGAAATATATGCCGCGCTTTCCAAGAATTTCGCATGCGATTTCGACGGAAGCGGCTCCATCGGCAAGCGTTACCGCAGGCAGGACGAAATAGGTACCCCCTATTGCGTGACGGTGGACTTCGACACCCTCGAAAACGGCACGGTAACGGTACGCGAACGCGACAGTATGTCCCAAATCAGGCTTCCCGTAGAAGAACTGAAAAAATATTTCGGCGAAAAACTCGAATACTGAGAGGTGAATATGATGAAAATTACCAAAAGAGGATGGATCGAAATTGCGGCTTGTTTCGGCGCGTTTGCCGTGATAGCCACGATAGCGGCTTTCTACGATCTCGAGATCAACAAAGCTCTTTACGGTCCGAGCTGCCCCTACGCGCAATTCTTCGCCAATCTCGGAGAAATGCCCTCCTATTTTGCGCCGCCCGTAATAGGCGCAATACTGTTTTTCCAGAAATTCGGTAAGTCCAGAAAACTGGATATCGCCGTCAAAGTCGTCGGCGCAGGTACCGTATTTATCGGATATACCGTAGCGATAGGCGTGTGGTTCATCGACAATCTTTTCAGAGAAGATCTGCAGTACAAATGGATGTATGCGGTATTCTTTGCGGCGATAATGACGGTGCTTACCCTTACCGCTTTCTCGAAAATACCCGATAAAGTGATGAAAAAACTTTTCTGGTTCGCAGTTTTCCTGCTCATCGTGGCTGCTCTCGGCAACGTGATCGTGCAGATAATGAAAGCTATATGGTCCCGTCAGCGTTTCCGCACGATGACTCCCGGCAACCCCAGTTATCCCGAAGCGCTTACCGCCATATATCCCGGATACGATTACGACGGTTTCACTCCCTGGTATATCCCCACCACTATAGTCGATCAGCCCATCCGCACCGAAGAATACGTCAAACTCTTCAAAGACGTGGACAGCGACGCTTTCAAGTCCTTCCCCTCCGGTCACACGGCTGCCGCTTCGGCGGGCTTCGGACTCGTTATACTGCCCGACCTTTTCCCCGAATTCCGTAAACGTCGTTGGATGTTCTGGGTGTTCCCCGCTATTTACGCAGGTCTCGTGGGTATCAGCAGAATAGTAGCCGCGGCGCACTACCTCTCCGACACCCTGTTCGGATTCTATGCGGGCTTTACCGTCGCCGCGCTCGCGCGCTGGATACTCGTATCCAAAGTAAAGTTCTATAAACCCGA